>DASTQX010000475.1:0-59532 GCA_035761505.1 Pyrinomonadaceae bacterium | reverse complement strand
CGCAAGTAACGCAAATTCCGGGCGTGCTCCTCGGCGTCAAGACCGCCGACTGTGTACCCTTGCTTCTGGCCGATTCGCGTTCGGGCGCGTGCGCGGGCGTCCACGCGGGCTGGAAGGGAACTCTGGCCGAAATCGTTCGCCACGCGCTAGCGAAGATGCGGACGGAGTTCGGAACCGACCCGCGCGACGTGCGCGCCGCCGTCGGCCCCGCCGCGCGCGCGTGCTGCTACGAAGTCGGCGCGGAAGTCGTCGAAGCCTTCCGCGCGAAGTTCCCGCGCGCCTCGGAACTCTTCACGCCGACGCGTGAAGGGCACGCGCTCGTTGACCTTCAAAGAGCGAACCGCGAACAACTCGTCGCGGCGGGCGTCCGAGATGAACGCATCCACACGCTCCCGCTCTGCACCATCTGCCGCCCCGAACTCTTCTTCTCCTACCGCCGCGAAAAAAAGCTCTACGGTCGAACCGGCAGGCTCCTCTCGGTCGTCGGTCGCTGCGCGACCTGACGACTTTGGATTAAAGGATTGAGTAAGAGCGGCGAAGTCGTCTTCTCATCCAAAATCTAAAATCCGAAATCCAAAATCGCTTCACCTTCTCTTGCCGCGACCGCCGCCGCCGAAGTATTGGCCGTTGATGCGGTTGAAGGGGTGGCCGGGGTCAACGATGGCGATGGGCAGAGTGAGTTGTTCACTCCTCGGCGGGTAGCAGACCGTATCGGAGCAGCTCTGGTAACGCACGTTGACGCGGATGCGCGCCACGCCGCGCTCGAAGTTCGGGGGAACGGTGACGTTGAAGCGGACGATGGAGCGGCCCTCATAGACGGCGAGCCGTTCCGCCGGGACGCCTTCGCCGAAGCGGAACGAGCGCACCTGCGCGCGCGGGTAGGTGACGGCGCTGATCTTCATCCCGCGCGGCGCGTCCACCTTGACCGTCGTCGGGATGGCGAACTTGCCGAGCGGGCGGTTGCCGTTGACGTGCAAGCCCCTCGGTATCTCCATCACGATGGCGGCTTGGAAACTGCTCCCCTGCTGCGCCGGGTCAACCGAGAAGAAGCCGTTGATTTGGATGTCGCCTTCTTGCGCGGGCGAGAGAGGCTTCGGCGCGGCGCTCGAAGTGAAGCGCGCGGGGGCGAGCAGGATGGCGAAGAAGAGCAGCAGCGTGGTGCGTCGGGTGAAAGCGTTTTGTCTCATGTTCTGTTTGGATTCCTGAAAGCTTAAAAAGTTGAGAGCGATTCTACCTTCCGCCGCCCGAAACCTTCAAACACGGTCGGCGGGCCGGAGTTGGAGAGATGCCGCGTCCGAGTCGTTCGGTTCGCCGCCCGCGCTCAGGATATTTGAAAGAGGGCTGGCCGGTTCGGCTCGCCGCCGCGCGCGGCGAGTTGGCCGCAGGCGGCGTAGATGTCGCGGCCCCTCGGTCGGCGGACGAAGGCGTGGACGCCTTTCGCTTCGAGGACGGCCTTGAAAGACTCGACGCGCTCCGGCGCGGAAGGGCGATAGGGGAGCGGGTCGGCGGGATTGTGCGGGATGAGGTTGATCTTCGCGCGCAAGTTGTGGCGGTTCAGGAGCCGCGCCAGTTGTCGCGCGTGCTCATCCGAGTCGTTCACGCCGTCAAGCATGACGTACTCGAACGTGAAGCGCTCGCCGGGGCGGAGCGATTGCTCGAACTCCTTGCACGCGGCCAGAAGTTCCTTGAGCGGCCAGCGCTTGTTGATCGGCATCAGCCGGTCGCGCAGTTCGTCGGTCGGCGCGGCGAGCGAGATGGCGAGGTGCGGGCGTTCGGGTATCCGCGCCAGCTCCCTGATCTTCGGCACGACCCCGGCGGTCGAGACCGTGACGCGGTTCGGGACGATGAAGAGCCCTTCGCGGTCTGCCATCACGCGGAGCGCCTGCATCAGAGAGTCGAAGGCGAGGAACGGCTCGCCCGCGCCCATCGCGACGAGGTTCGTGCCGCGCGGCGTCTTCGCGCCCACGCCGTAGGCGTCGTTCAAGGCGATGACGACCTGCTCGACGATCTCGCCCGCCGTCAGCGTGCGGAGCAGGCCGAGCTTCGCCGTAAGGCAGAAGTCGCACTGGAGCGGGCAGCCCGACTGTGAGGAAAAACAGATGGTGTCGCGCCGCTCTTCGGGGATGAAGACGGTCTCGACGGGCAGCCCGTCCGAGGTCTTCATCAAGTAGCGGCGCGTGCCGTCCGCCGCCACGTAACGCGACTCGACCGTGAGCGTCGAGGCCGTCGCCCGCTCGGCCAGCCGCGCGCGAAACTCTTTCGGCAGGTCGGTCATCTCCTCGAAAGAGCGCAGACGCCTCCGCTGCACCGCCGCGAAGATTTGCCGCCCACGGTACGCGGGCTCGCCCAACTCCTCGACGAATCGCTCAAGCTCCTCGCGCGCGAGCCCCGTCAGATGTACTGCTTCTTTAATCACCCGTCTGTTCCCCTTGTCCTTCCTCGCTTCGCCTCTTGAGTACTCTGGCGAGCAGTGAGCGAATGCCTTCCTCAGTCCGCGCCCATCTCTCATCGGAGCGCCGTTGCGCGTCGGCCAGCCCTTCTACCTTGTCACCGAGGCGGTCAAGCCTGACGCTAAATTCCGCCTGCTGGTTGACGATAAAGTCCATCTGCCGTTGTCTCTCTTCGTCCGTCATCTCAGAGCGCCTTTCGTGTTGCGGGCCGAGGGTGAAGGTGCGTCAATTATAACAGCAACGCGGACGGCGGGACACGCGTGGCCGAAAGCTCGCGGCGCGGGGGATGCTGTATAATCCGCACGAGTTGCCGGAGCGTGCTTGAGGGATTTATGGAGACTCGAATGCCTGCGAATCTTCTGCGTTGCGTCGCGGCGGCGGCGGCGCTTTTCGTAAACGGCTGCGGCGTCAGTTCGGGCGTGTCGCCGACGACCGCCGCGCGTCCCGCGACGGCGACGGCACAGCCGCAGGAGAGCCGTGCGCCGCGTCCTTCGAGCGGCTCGCCTTTTCTCGACAAGCTGGTCGAGGCGGCGATTGAGCGGACGAGCCAGACGGTGCGCTACGACCCCACCTACTTCAAGATCGAGTACCCCGGCGGCGACGTGCCGGCGGAAGTCGGCGTCTGCACCGACGAGGTTATCCGCTCTTACCGCAAAGTGGGCGTTGACCTCCAGAAAGAGGTGCACGAAGACATGTCGCGCAACTTCCGGCTCTACCCGCGCAAGTGGGGCTTGAAGAAGACGGACACGAACATTGATCACCGCCGCGTGCCGAACCTGATGGTCTTCTTCGAGCGGCAGGGCGCGGGGCTGCCCGTGACCGAAGACGCGCGCGACTACAAGCCCGGCGACATCGTGACTTGGGACTTGGGCAATCAGTTGACGCACATCGGCATCGTCGTCAACGTGCCCTCGGCGGCGGACGAGAGCCGCCTGATGATCGTCCACAACATCGGCGCGGGGCCGCAGTTGGAGGACGTGCTCTTCAACTGGAAAATCACCGGCCACTACCGCTACACCGGGCCGAAGGAAGAAAGTAAGCGGTAAGCAGTGAGCAGTGAGCAGTAGAAGCGATTTCAAATCTCAGAACTCAAGACGGAGAACGGCTTTCTTCTTTTCACTGCTTACTGCTCACCGCTCACTGCTCACTATGAAGATGAAAGCAGAGCTGGCCGAAGGCATCGAGGTGCGCCCGTCGGGGATTGACGGGAAGGGTTGTTTCGCAACCGCGCCGTTCCGCAAGGGGCGGAAGATCGCGGAGTTGACGGGCGAGCGCATCGCGCGGGTCGAGGCGGCGCGGCGGATGCGCGGGCGCAAGCGGCTGCACATCTGCGCGATTGACACGTACTGGGGCATAGACGGCAGCCGGGGCGGCAACGGCACGCAGTACGTCAACCACTCGTGCGAGCCGAACAGCTTCGTCCGCATCATCCACGGCCACATCATCTTCTTCGCGCTGCGCGACATCCGGCCCGGCGAGGAGATCACGCTCGATTACGTCGAGTCTTACCACCCGGACACGAAGCGCTGCCGCTGCGGCGCGCCGAAGTGTCGCGGGACGATTAACCTCAAGATGAAATGAACGATCCGCACTCGCCCACGATGCTGACGCTCGAAGACTACGGCTGGGACGAACACTTCGCCGACGCCTTCGCGCCCGCCGCCGCCGAAGGCTACGAGGCGGGGCGCGTCTCGCTCCAACACAACAAAATCTACATGCTCTACACGGCGTCGGGCGAGACTTGGGCCGAGCCGACGGGCCGACTCCGTTACCACGCGCGCGGGGCCGAAGACCTCCCGGCGGTCGGCGATTGGGTCGTCATCCGGCGCGTCGGCGAAGAGGACAAGGCGAAGATTTACGAAATCCTCCCGCGCCGGAGCAAGTTCTCGCGCAAGGCGGCGGGCCGCGAGACGCAGGAGCAGATTGTCGCGGCCAACGTGGATACGGTCTTCCTCGTGACGGGGCTCGACAACGACTTCAACCCGCGCCGCATCGAGCGCTACCTCATCATGGCTTGGGAGAGCGGCGCGGAGCCGGTCGTCGTCCTCAACAAAGCCGACCTCGCCGCCGACGCCGAAGAGAAGCGGAAGCAAGTCGAGCTGGTCGCGCCGGGAGCGCCCGTCCTCTCTCTGAGCGCGAAGCGCGGCGAGGGAGTCGAGCAGCTTCTGCCCTTCACGGGGCGCGGGCGCACGGTCGCTCTGATGGGCTCGTCCGGCGTCGGCAAGTCCACGCTCGTCAACCGCCTGCTCGGCTCCGACGTGCAGCGGACGCAGGAGGTGCGCGCCGGAGACGAGCGCGGCAAGCACACGACGACGCACCGCGAGCTGTTCGTCATGCCGCGCGGCGGACTTCTCCTCGACACGCCGGGGATGCGCGAACTCCAACTGCTCGTCAGCGAGCGCGGGCTCCGAGAGACCTTCGACGAAATCGAAGAGGTCTCTCTGCGCTGCCGCTTCAGCGACTGTCGCCACGAGAACGAGCCCGGCTGCGCCATGCGCGAAGCGCTCGCCGCAGGCACGCTCGACGCTGAGCGCTACCGCAACTACCAGAAGATGCAGGCCGAGATGCGCCAACTCGAAACCCGGCAGGATCAACGCAAGTCGCAGGAAGAGAAGTCCCGCGTCAAAAGAATCACCCGCGCCTTCAACAAGACGACGAAGAAACGATGAACGATGAACTGAAAACAAAAGCAGTGTCTTCCAGTTCATCGTTCATCGTTCATCGTTTCTTCTGCAACTTTGTCCGTTGTGCGGCGTGACAACAGACACCTGACCCGGCTCCACGAGAGGCCGGGGCCGGAGCGTGTGGGGGCGTCGGAGAGTGGCGAGCGCGTCCCCGCGTCGCGGCGGGCGTCCCCACGCTCTCCGGCGTCAACTCGAAAGGAACGCTCGTCGGACGCTCTCCGACAGAAGGGCCGCTTCCGATGTCCAAGCTCGAACGGCGCTCAGCCGTCTTCCTCTTCACACTCGTCTGCTGGTGCGCGGGACTCCAGACCGCGGCGGCGCAGGAGCAGCAGCAGCCGGAGGACGCGCAGGCGAGGCCCGCGGCGGCTGCTCCCGCGCGGCGCGACGACACGAATCACGACGTACACCTCTACATGCTCGTCGGCACGAACGACGGCGCGGCGCAGAGGGGAGCCCTGACGCAGTTCTTGGAGGGCGTGTCCCGGCGACTCAGGTCTTCGTTGCCCTTCGCGGGCTACCGTCTGGCCTTGACGCTCATCTACCGCGTGCGCGACGGCGGCTCTCTGGAGGTGCGCGGCATCAGCGGCGCCCCGCTGACGGGAATCCCCGCCGGGGACGCCGAAAAGCTCGACCTCCTACGAGTTCAGGATTCAGAGGCTGAGGGCCGACAAGACTTCCGCGGGCCAGCCCTTCGTCGAGGTGCGCGGCTTCCGCTTCGGCATGCGTATCCCCGTCGTCACCGGGACAGTCCGCGCCAACAGCAGTAGCGGCGATGCCACGGACTTCCCCGTCATCAACCACGAGGACGCGAGCGTCTCCACCGAACTGAATGTGCGCGACGACGAGCCCGCGCTCGTCAGCACCATCACCACCAGCCGCGCCGACGAGGCCATCATCCTCGTGCTGCTGGTCAGGCAGGTCGCGCCGCGCTGACAGTCAGTCTTGGGCTTGGCCGCCGGAGTAATTCTTCCGGCGCGGGCTTTAAAAAAGGTGCTTCTGCTTCTCCCGGCTGCCGAGCCGGATTTTTTTGCCGGGGTAAATGGAGGTCGTCGGGCGTTGGCTATATATATAAATTATACCCTTGACACTTAAAATTGATGGGTGTATAAAGCCGCGTCACTTGACATCCTCCGGGTGATACCCTCAGATGATCGGATTCGTCTTAGGCTTCGATTCTCAAACCCTCGCCCAAGCATTATCATAAATAAGACCCCCAGACGGCGCGTCGCGCTGGACCCTCTCAGGGACTTCACGGTTTCCGAACGCCCGGGGTGATGTATGAAACTGCTCCCGCGCATTTCTGGCGGCAGACTGGCCTCACGCATTTCACAGTGGCCGAACCGGAGAAGAGACCTCATGATCAAGGTGCTTCTGGTAATACTGGGACTAACTGTGAGTTCGCTCATCGTGGCGCTGCCCGCGCTGAAGAAGTTGCAGGAGCCCGCGCGGCCCAACTCCCTGCGTTGGCACGTGGAGAAGGCGAAGGCGGAAGGGAAGGACGAGGCCACCGTCGCGGGCGACTTCATGGACTATCTGGGCGCGGACGCATCACCCGAAGAGATAATCTCGTATTCCACCACGGTCATCGCGCGGCCCGTAGCTTCGGTCACTAAGGTGAGCGGCGATTCGGGGATTACGACGTGGTACAAATTCAAGGTCGTCGAGACGCTGGCGGAGGGTACGCCCTGCTTGCAGCGGTGTCCCGACCGCGCCCCCCCCGAAGAACTGTTGCCGGTAGAGGACGACGAATTCGTGGTAGCGCGCTCTGTCGGAACGGTGATCATTGACGGCGTAACACTCTCGATGTCACGGAGCCCGGCGAGATTCCCGCTCTTTGCTGAGGATAAAAAGTATCTCCTGTTTTTACTGAACGAACCTAACGACATGGCCGCATTGCTCGTCGGCCCCGAAGCCGTCTTCACCGTCGGCGACGACGAGACGCTGGAGTCCGTCAACGAGCGCCCGCACCGGTTCAAAGATTTCATCAAGCAACGGTTCGACTCCTCGGCTGGAAAACTCAAACAGCACCTGAAGGACAGAGAGAGCTAGCCTTACCCTCAACCTCATCAAGTAAGGAAGGACGGAGGCTGATGAAACGACTTCTCCTCACGGTCGGAGTGTGCCTTGCCGCCATGCTGACGGGCTCGGACGTGTCTCAGACTCAAACCGGCAACTGCCCCCCCTGCTACAGCGACCGCGCCCCGATGACCTCGGACAAGCAGGCGCACCAGTTACCCCCGGAGCCCAACTGCGACTGCACCACCGCCGACTGTCCGGGCTGCACCGCCGCCAGTTGTCCGACCTGCACCAACGACAACCGCCTCGTCGTCCGAGTCCGCTTCGACACCACCCCCGGTCTCACGTGGAGCAGTGGCCCGGACTCCAACGGCGGGCAGATCATCGAGCCTTCCATTTACCACGCCGTCCGCTGCGCCCTCAGCGGGTGGAACACGGCGCGGGGGACGAACGGGGGAACCGTGCCTTACTTCTTCGTGATAGACCAGAACGCATCGAACGCCCAGATCGTCATCCGGCGGGAACAGCCGGAGGTGTCCGACTATGCCTCCATCTCCAGCACGCCCGCCCCGCCGTATATCATGAGACTGACGCCCACCATGAGCGACTCGGGCTGGACCCACACGGAGAGGTGCGGCACTATCAAACACGAATTGGGCCACCCCCTCAACGCCGGGAACGCGAACGGCTGCACCGACCCGGAGTACACCATCATGTCCGGGTACGGCTTGACCGGCCACCGCTACACCAACACGATTCACGCGCGCGACGTGGACGCCGCTCAACACAACGCCTTCAACCGCGCCACGTGTACGCTGAACTACCTGAACGACCGCGGCGACGAGCCGAACGAGTGTTCCCCGATGGATTTCGACGAGGACGGCTTGACGGGCTGCGACGGCGACTGTAACGACCTCAACCCGTTCGTGACCACCGGGTGCCAGACCGGCCCCGGCGGGACTTGCTCCTTCCAGACGATTGAAGACCCTTGGATAGACACCAATGACTGCACCATCTGCGATGACAACGTGGACAACGACTGCGACGGGCTGACCGACAGTCAGGAGTTCGTCTGCTGGAACCGCTGCCTCATCTCCCCCGTCCTCGTGGACACGCAGGGGGACGGGTTCGCCCTCACCGGCGCGGCGGAAGGCGTCAACTTCGACCTCAACAGCGACGGCACGCCGGAGCACCTGTCTTGGACGTACGCGGGCTCGGACGACGCTTGGCTCGCACTCGACCGCGACGGCGACGGGACGATAGACGACGGTCGGGAGTTGTTCGGCAACTTTACGCCACAGCCACAGCCGCCGCCGGGCGTCATCAGAAACGGCTTCCACGCGCTCGCCGTGTACGACAGGCCGGAGGGCGGCGGTAACGACGACGGGAAGATCAGTGAAGAGGACGCCGTCTTCTCCTCCCTGCGCCTGTGGCGGGACGTGAACCACAACGGCGTCTCCGAGGCGGGCGAGCTGTCCACGCTGCCGCAGCTCGGCCTGAGTTCCATCGAAGTCCGCTACAAGGAGTCGAAGCGGAGGGACGAGCACGGGAACTGGTTCCGCTTCCGCGCGAAGGTGAGGGACGAGCGCGGCGCGCAGCTCGGGCGCTGGGCGTGGGACGTGTTCTTAGTCAGCAGCCGGTAGTCGCCCGGCACACGAGCGGAAGGGGGCGTGGCCCGCGTGGGCCACGCCCCCTTCCGTTTGGACTGAGCCTTCAGCCCGCGTCCCTCGCGCGCGGGCTGAAGGCGGGTTAGTGCCTCATCGCGCCGCCGCTCGACGCGCCGCCGGAAGTGGCGGGGCGGCCTTCGGCGTCAATGAAGGAGATGCGTTCGCCGAGTTCGTCAATCGAGCGCAAGCCCTGCTCGATGACCTTGCGGTCGCCGACGATGACGACCGCCATCTGCGAGGGCTGGATGTAGCGGTTGGCGACGCGGTTGATGTCTTCGAGCGTGACGGCGTTCACGCGCTCGATGTAGGTGTTGTAGTAGGTTTCGGGCAGGCCGTAGGTGACGACTGTCTCCATGCGGTCGGCGATCTGCCCCGGCGTCTCGAAGCTGCGCGGGAAGCCGCGAATGATGGCCTGCTTCGAGAACTCAAGCTCCTCGGTCGTGACGGGAATCTCGCCGCGGATGCCGCGCAACTCCTTCATGAACTCGATGACGGACTCCTTCGTCGCCGCCGTCACGACGGGCGCGGAGGCCGTGAACGGCCCTGACCCGCGCCGGAAGTCGAACGACGAGCGCGCGCCGTAGGTGTAGCCCTTGTCCTCGCGCAGGTTCATGTTAATGCGCGAGGTGAACTGCCCGCCGAGCATCGTGTTCAGGACGAGGAGCGGGAAGTAGTCGGGGTTCGAGCGCGGCACGCCGACGTGGCCGATCTGGATGACCGACTGTGCGGAGCCGGGCCGGTCAACGACATAGACGTTGGTGCGGTCGCGCGCGACGGCTGCCGCCGACACGTCAACCGCCGGGACGTGTCCCTTCTCCCACTTGCCGAAGGCGCGTTCGAGCTTCGCCACCACGGCGTCCGGCGTCACGTCGCCGACGACGATGAGCGTCGAGTTGTTCGGGCGATAGAAGGTCTCGTAGAACTTCCGCACGTCCTCGCCCGTGATGGACTCGAGCGAGTGCTCGTCGCCCGTCAGTGGTCGCCCGTAAGGATGCTTCGGGCCGTAGAGCAGCGACGCATAGACCATGTTGGCGATGCTGTTCGGGTCGTCGCGGCGCTGCCGGAACGAGGCCATGCGCGTCGCGCGGAGCCGCGAAAGCTCCTTCTCCGGGAAGGCCGGGTTGAGCACGATGTCCGAGTAGATTTCGAGCGCGCGATCCATGTGGCGCGTGAGCGTCGTCAGGCTCGCCGAGGTCGAGTCCCAGCCGGAGTTGACGCTCACGTTCGAGCCGATGTGGCTGAGCTGGTCGGAGATGTCGAGCGCCGAGCGCGTCTTCGTCCCCTCGTCCATCATGTCGGCGGTGAGCGTCGCAAGACCGGCCTTGCCTTCGGGGTCGCCCGCCGCGCCCATCTTCATCACGAGGTTCATGTTGACGATGGGCAACTCGTGGTGCTCGACGACGAGGACTTCCATCCCGTTCGAGAGCACGCGCCGCGTGGGCGGCGGGAGCCGGAACGTCGGGTTCGGCCCCGGCTTCGGCAGCTTTGAAGAGTCAACAATCTTCTCCGGCTTCTTCGCGGCGCGCGTCATGCTCTGGCCGCCTCCGGCGGCGGGGCGCGGCGCGGTGGCCGGGGCGGAAGAGGCGGGCGGCGCGGCCCCCGCGGGCTGCGAAGCGGCGGCCTCGGTCTTGGTCTGCGGCTGCGTGCCGGCGGGCGTGTCGGTGGAAGCGCCCGTGCCGGAAGCCGTGCCCGTGCGCGGCGTCTGCGAGGCGGCGTTGGCCGCGCCCGCCTGCGTCTGCCCGGCGGTTTGCGCCGCCGCCGGGGCGATGGCTTCGCGCGGGCTCTGCGGCGCGGGCCCGGCGGCGCTCGACGCCCCGGCGGCGCGCGGCACGACCGTCACGATCAAGCGCTTGTCGGTCAGGTACGTCTTGGCGGCGCGGTGCACGTCAGCCGCGCGGACGGCGCGGTAACGCGAAAGGTCTTGCTCGAAATAGACGGGCTTCTTGAGGTAGGTGGCGTAGGCGTTGAGCTGGTCGTCCTTGCCGCCGAAGCCGCCGACGGTTTGGAGCCCGTAGATGAACGAAGCCTCGCGCGAGTTGTAGGCGCGCTCGACCTCCTGCGCGCTCGGCGGCGCGGCCAACATCCTCGCCAGTTCGGCGTTGACGGCCTCTTCGAGTTGCGCGGGCGTCGTGCCGGGCTTGCCCGTGACGACGATGTTGAAGGTGCCCGCAATCTCGCCCGTCGGGTGGAAGGCCGAGACCTGCTGCGCGATCTGCTTGTCGTAAATGAGCGACTTGTAGAGGCGGGAACTCTTGCCGCCGCCGAGGATGTTCGCCAGCGTGTCGAGCGTCGCCTCGTCCTTCGCGTAGGCGGGGACGGAGGGCCAGACCATATAGACGCGCGGGAGTTGAACGCGGTCGTCGAGTTCGATGCGCGTCTCCTTTGCGAGCTTGGGCTGCGGGGGCGTGGGCCGCTTGATCTCGCCGCCGCGCGGGATGGGGCCGAAGTATTTCTCGACCAGACGGCGGGCCTCCGCCGGGTCGAAGTCACCGGCGATGACGAGGCTCGCGTTGTTCGGCACGTAGTAGGTGCGGAAGAAGCCCTGCACGTCCTCCATCGAGGCGGCGGTGAGGTCTTCGAGCGAGCCGATGGTCAGCCAGTGGTACGGGTGGTCGGGCGGGTAGAGCGTCTCGTTAATCTTGGCCGAGACCATGCCGTAAGGCTGGTTGTCTATGCGCTGCCGCTTCTCGTTCTTCACCACGTCGCGCTGGTTGGCGAGCTTCTCCTCGGTCATCGCCGGGAGGAGCCCGCCCATGCGGTCGGCCTCCATAAAGATGCCGAGTTCGAGGAAGTTCGCGGGCAGCACTTCCCAGTAGTTGGTACGGTCGGGGTTGGTCGAGCCGTTCAAAGCGGCCCCGGCCTCCTGCAACGGCTTGAAGTAGTCGTTGTTGTAGTTCTTCGAGCCCTGAAACATCATGTGCTCGAAGAGGTGCGCGAAGCCGGTGCGGCCCGGCACCTCGTTCTTCGACCCGACGTGATACCAGACGTTGACGGCGACGATGGGCGTCGAGTGGTCTTCGTGCAGGATGACGCGCAGGCCGTTGGGGAGCGTGAACTCCGAGACGTTGATCGGCGGCAGAGTGCGCTTCTGCGCCGCCGCGGAAGAGCCGGCCTTGCGGGCCTTGCCCTTCTGCGCGAATGCCGGAAGGCCCGGCGCGAGGAGCAGTGCGGCGACGATAATCGCCAGCAGACGTTTGCAAAGCATAGTGAAGTCTCCCTCCGTTATTCGGGCGCGAAAGCGACGGCGCGTTGGACGGCGCGCGGGTTGCGTCGGCAACTGCGCCGGGCTGATCCGCGTGTTTTATTTTTCCGGGAACGGGATGAACTGCGCCGCATTTTAGCGCGCTCCGCGCCGGGCGCGCAACATTGCCCGCCCCCCTTCGGGTTGTTAGAATCCACGTCAAAAGACTGAACAGGTTTCGAGAGGGCGGGATTGCCGGAGGCCAATGTCTTTAGAAACTGATTTCGTCGTCGTCGGGAGCGGTATCGCGGGGCTGCGCGCGGCGGTCGAGTTGGCGCGCGCGGGGGCTCGCGTGACCGTGTTGACGAAGGAGCGGCGCGAGGAGTCGAACACCGAATACGCGCAGGGCGGAATCGCCGTGGCGCTCTCGGAGGACGACGAGGCTTCGCTGCACGAAGAGGACACCGCCGCCGCCGGGGCCGGTCTCTGCGACGAGCGCGCCGTCTCGGTGCTCGTCACGGACGGGCGGCGCTACATCGAAGAACTCATCGAGTGGGGCGCGGAGTTCGACAGAGAGGGCGGCCAGCTTCTCTTCACGCGCGAGGCGGCGCACTCGCGCCCGCGCATCCTCCACGCGCAGGGCGACGCGACGGGGCACGAGATCGTCCGCGCACTGCTCGCGCGCGCGGGCCGCGAGCGCAACATCTCTTTCCTCGCGCACGCGGCGACGCAATCGCTCGTCGTCGAAGAAGGGCGAGTCCGGGGCGTGCGCTACCTCGACCCTTTGGTGCGCGCGCCGAGGACTTTGCGGGCGCGCGCGGTGGTGCTCGCGTCGGGCGGCGCGGGGCAACTCTTCCAGCACACGACGAACCCGGAGGTGGCGACGGGCGACGGGATGGCGATGGCCTACGAGGCGGGCGCGGAGTTGGCCGACATGGAGTTCGTGCAGTTTCATCCGACGGCCCTCAACGTCGAAGGTGCGCCGCGCTTCCTGCTCTCCGAGGCTTTGCGCGGAGAGGGCGGCGTGCTCCGCAACGACGCGGGCAAGCGTTTCATGCCGCGTTACCACGAGCGGGCGGAACTCGCGCCGCGCGACGTGGTGACGCGCGCCATCGTCGCCGAGATGGAGCGCACCGCGACCCGCACGGTCTTTCTCGACATGACGGCTTTTGAGGCGCGACACCTCCGGCGGCGCTTCCCGAAAATCTACCGCACCTGCTTGCGGTACGGGCTCGACCTGACGCGGGAACCGATTCCCGTGAGCCCCGCCGCACATTACATCATGGGCGGCGTCCGCACAGACCTCGACGGGCGGGCCACGCTCCCCGGCCTCTACGCGGCGGGCGAAGTGGCCTGCACGGGCGTCCACGGCGCGAACCGCTTGGCCTCGAACTCCCTGCTCGAAGGGCTCGTCTTCGGCGCGCGCGCGGGACGCGCGGCGGCGGCGGACTGGACGGGCGAGCCGGACTCGGCTCCGAAGTTTTTGGAAGAAGAGGACGAGGCGGCGGCGGATGATGCGGTTCGCCTGAGCGCGGCGATGCTCGCGGTGCGCAAGCGCGTCCGCCGCCTGATGTGGGAGCGCGTCGGTATCCTCCGCTCGCGCCACTCTTTGACGCGCGCGCTCTCGGAGTTCGAGCAGATTGCGCGCGCCCCGCTCCGTCCCGCCGCGCGCAACTTTCTGTCGGTCGCGCAGCTCGTCGCGCGCTCCGCGCTCTGGCGCGAAGAGTCGCGGGGCGGCCACCACCGGGTAGATTTCCCCCGGCGCGACGACGAACGCTGGCGCGTCCACTCCGTCATTCAAAAGGACGCCGGGCTGACCTCAAGCCCCTCGATTGATTTCTCGCCGGATTCAACTTCGGTCGAGTTGAACGCGTGAAAGCGGCCCCGGACGACGATTATTTCTCGTCAGCACGCCACTCCGCCGAACCATGCGCGGCCTCCACGTCACCCGCGCGAGCCTCTACGCGACCGGACGACGATTATTTCTCGCCGAAACGCGATTATGAGCGGCCTGCACAAGATTATGAGTAACCGAAACGTGTTTATGAGCGACCTGCACAAGATTATGAGTGACCGAAACACGATTATGAGCAACTGAAACGCGATTATGAGCGACCGAAACGCGATTATGAGTGACCGAAACTCATTTATGAGCGACCTGAACACGATTATGAGTAACCAAAACGGATTTATGAGCGACCGTGACACGATTATTTCTCGTCGGCGCACGATTATTTCTCGCCGGGACGGTCGGACGCGGGAGAGGGAGAGATAAAAACGGGCTTTGTGCGGCGCGTCGAGGAACTTTCCGCGCCGATTTCCGAAGGGGGCAAGTCAAACCGGGACGGGCAGGGGGGATTTCCTGATGGCGCACTTTGAACAACTGCACGAGTGGTCGCTTTCGCCGCGCGAGGCCGTCGCGTTGCAGAAGAGCTTGCGCGAGCGCGTGCGCGTCGAGCCGCTCGCGCGTGAGGTCGAGACGGTGGCGGGCGCGGACATCAGCTTCGACAAATATTCGCCCGTCCTCTTCGCCGGAATCGTCGTCCTGCGCCTCCCCTCGCTCGAAGTGGTCGAGGAGGTCGGCGTCGTGAGCGAGACGAAGTTTCCCTACGTGCCGGGCCTCCTCTCCTTCCGCGAGACGCCGCCCTTGCTCGAAGCGTGGGCGCGTCTCCAGACCGAGCCCGACGCCGTGATGTTCGACGGGCAGGGCATCGCGCACCCGCGTCGCGTCGGCATCGCCTCGCACGTCGGCCTCCTCATCAACCGCCCTACCTTCGGCTGCGCCAAGTCCGTCCTCGTCGGCAAGTACGAAGACTTGGGCGAGGAACGAGGCAGCCGCGCGCCGCTCGTGGACAAAGGCGAGACGGTCGGCGCGGCGCTCCGCACCAAGACGCGCGTCCAGCCCATCTACGTCTCGCCCGGCCACCTCATAGACACCGACGGCGCGGTCACGCTCACCCTCCTCTGCGACGGCGGCTACCGCCAGCCCGAACCCACACGCCGCGCGCACCTCCTCGTCAACGCCCTCCGCCGAGGCGAACGCGCCCCGACCTCGGAAGCGTCCACCGAGACTTCTCAAGAAGAACCGGGCGGGCAGGGGAGCCTCTTTTAACTCGGACTCAAGTTGAAAAAAAACTTCGACGCCGGTAAGCATTTAGAGCTTACCGGCGTCGAAGTCTTCTTGTTCGCTCTTTGATTGCGGAGAGGCGCAAGGCCCGCTCGGTTTAGCTTGAGCGGCGCTTCCACTTGAGTTCTATTTCCATCTCTTCCTCTTCGCCGTCGCGGGCGTACTCGAACTCGACGGTGGTGTAGGGGGGGACGTAGATACGCTCGCCCGCGATCTGTATCTCGAAGGTCTTCTCCTGTTCGAGGGCGTCGGCTAAGCGGCGGAGTTTGGCGACGACCTCGCCGGAGGCGTAAGACTTCTCGACTTCCATGTCGGCTTCCTTCTCGTTGCCCATCTGCTTTCTCCTTTGGATGAATGGCGTTCGCGGACATTTTATCCCGACGAGCCCCCGCAAGCGAGCGACGCGATGGCGAAGAGCGTGTCGGCGTCCGAGGCTTCAATCTTGCCCGACTCGCGCCCGCCGTAGCCTTCGGCGAAGACGACGCGGTTGTCCTTCATCATCGCCGGAGCGAAGCCCGGAACCTTCCAGCGAATCTTATTTACTTGCGGTCAACCGTCACGACGGCGTGCAAGCCTTCTTCCGTGAAGGTGAGCGTGGCGGTCGCGCCGTTGAGGGCACGCATGGTTCGCCCGGCGGCGCTGCGCTCGGAGGGCGCGGTCGCCTGCCGGGGTTGGAGCGCGCCGCCGTGGACGTTGCAGGAGACTGTGAGGCCGTCGGGCGCGACTTCATACGCGCCGCCTTCGGGGCAGAAGTAGTGCGCGGCGTGGAGCCGCCCGACCAACTCTAAGACGGCGCGGTTGCGCTCCCCGGCGCTCTGTGCGGGCGCGGCGTCTCCGGCGAGCGGGCGCGCGGCGAGGGCGCGGCTCACGTTCGAGAGCGGGCCGAGGTTGTTGAGGCAGGCTTCGCGCTCGTTCTCGGCCCAACTCAGGCGATAGTCCGCGAGCACTTCGTCCCAGTGGTCGGCGCGGACTCGCGCGAGCGCGTGACTCGGCGCGGCGGCGTGGCCCGGCGCGGTGTCCGCGTTCGTCGTCGCGCCCGGCGCGTGCATCGCGGCGAGGTCTTCGAGGATAAAGGGCTTACTTGCGATGTAGAGCCCGTCGCCGATGCGCGCCCAGAAGAAGCGCAGCTTGAGAGGGCCGAAGCGGAGGCCGAAGCCGCGCGCCGTCTCGCCCGTCGACAGCTTGAACTGGTAGAAGTCTTCCTCAAGGTCGAGCCGCGAGCCGCCGCGCCGCCCGCTGCGCGTGAACGCGGCCCACGCCACGTCGGTCTGTTCGAGGAAGCGATCAACGACCTGCGCGTCGCGCACGGGGACAGAGATATAAACGGGCGAATTTAGAGAGGCGACGCCCATCAAGGCCAACAGCTCGAAGCTGCCTAAAGATGCGGCGGAGCGCCCCGCCCCCGGACTGAGGAAGAGTCCTAGCAGCCCCGACGTGTTGAGGTCAAAGGCGGGCCGCGCGTCGTAGATGTGAAAGCCCAACTGGTTGCCGATGCCTTTCGACAGGAACTCCGTGCCGTCCATGCTCCCCGCCATGCCGCGCGGGACGCCCATCTCGCGGAAGAACTCTTCGTTCATCTCGCGCATCTCCGGCGGAGATGCCTTCAGGAGTTGCTCTTTGTCGAGGCGGAGGTTGAGGCTGAAGATGTTGCGGCGCGGGACGGGCCGCGCGTCGAGAGCTTCGGGCGTGCCGCCGAGCGTCGCCGCGAGCGACGTGTAAATCGAGTTGTCAATGAGCGGCAGGATGACGGTCTCGGCGCGGTACTGCTGCGGCGTGAGCTTCAAACGCACGGCGATGGGGTCGAAGAAGGTGCGCCAGTAGCTATTGTATTCGGTGACGAAGGCGCGGTACTCGTCGGCCTCCTCGGCGCTCACGCGGCGGACGGGAATCTCAAGGTTCGGCGTCAGGTGCAGGGCGTGGCCGTGGCGCGCGCAGACGCCGGTCGTGCCGTCTTCGGAGAGCGCGTACTGGCCGCCTTCGGGGCAGGAGAGCGCGCCCGCGCCGAAGAGACCGGGCGCGGCGTCGGCGCTCTGAAGCTCCGAGAGCGAGGCGGGCCAGCGACCGCGCTCCGTGCGGTGGAAGAGCGCGGCGTGGCCGATCATCCGCAAGTGGTTATAGCAGAGCATCCGTCGGCGCTCGGTCAGTTTCAGTTCCGCGCCGACGAGGCGGCGGATGAAGGGGTCGGAGAGATAGATGAAGCCGTCCTCCTCCGATTCCGTGCGCGGGAGGAGCGTGCGGACGTAGGCGAACTCCGCCGTCTCTCCGAGCCGACGGACGCGACGGCCCGACGCGTCTCGGCCCTTGACGGCTTCGACGACGCGCCGGAAGGCTTCGAGCGAGTTGGAGCGGACGTGGAGGCCGGGTTCGGGCTCGGCGGCATAGACGCTCAGGTCGCGTTCGGGCGTCGTCAATTGGACGTACTCGACGCCGAGGTGCTGCGCGGTCGCGCGCTTCGCCTTCGGGTTGGCGCGCTCGGCGTGGTCGAGGAAGCTGTTCATCCGGAGGTTGAAGACGAGCGGCTGCTTGACGCGGAAGAGCAGCGTCACGTCGCTCCCTTCGCGGACGAAGGGGTCGCTGCCGACCGCCGCCACCTCTTCGACGATGAGGTCGTAGAAGGGACGGAGGGCGGGCTCGGTTTCGATGGCGAGTTGCCGCTTGAGCCGCTCGCCCACGTCGAGCGTGCGCGCCTCCTGCAAAGCCTGACTGAAGAGGTGCGTGCCCCACAGGTCGCCCGCGTCGAAGGCTTCGAGGAGCTTGTTGAGCGTGCGGAACTCGACGAAGTAGAAGTCCTCCGGGACGAACCGCGAGAGCGCGGAGACTTCGGCCTTGCGAGCGCCGAGCATCTTCGTCCACGGGTGGCTCTTGACGGTCGGGCCGGAGAGAGTTGAGACGGACACGTCGGGGCGTCGCGGCTTCGGAACTTCTTTCGCGGCCTCTGGCGTCGTTCGGGCGGGCGCGTTGCGTCTTCGCGCCGGGGCGCGTCGCGCGGGGGGAGGCACCGGCCTGTTGTAGTTGGTGCTGTCGGGGGTGGGCTCCGGCGCGGGGCGCGGGTCGCCCGTAGCGGCAAAGCGCATGGTGTCGAGTTGCAGGCTCTCCTGCACGGCGAGCGCGCCGTTGAAGACGCTGAAGAGGTCAACGCTATCAAGGCGCTCGGCCCGCGCCGTCCGGTCGTTCGGGATGAGCGCCCGCACTTCCTGCTCGACCTGCTCGAAGCGTCCCTCGCGCCGCGCCAGTTGCAGCGCCACGTATTGAAGGTAAGCGTCCTGCGGGTGGAGCCGCATCTGCGCGAGCGCCGCGTCGAGCGTCCACGTCTGCGGCGTTCGCTGAAGGCGCGCGTCCTGTGCGACCGAGGAGTAGTTGATGCCCCTCAGCAGAACCAAGAGCGACGCGGCGGCCAGCAGCAGGCCGAGAACGGCTTTTGAATGATTCATGATGCCTCACCTGAGATTTGCGGAAGAGGGTGAAAGAAACCGCCTCCGGCCTCGACCGCTGGCCGGAAGTTCTCTGGCGGAGGCCGCGCGCCGACTGAAGATCGCGGGACAGGATAACACCGAAAGCGGGAAATGAAGCGGGCAGGTGATTGAGTCGCGCCGCGACTTCGGCCAAAAAAATCAGGCGGCGCGCTCCCTCGAAGGGGAAGCGCGCCGCCTGAGTGTTGGCCGAAGTCGCGGCGTCTCTTACTTGTCCGCCGTGATGGTGAATTTGCCGGTCGGGGTGAGCGACTGGCCGGAGACGCGGTCGCGGACGCGGATGGCGATCTCGTATTCGCCGGGGGCCATCTTGTCGGTCGGGAGCAGGCGCGCGAGCGTCAGGCGCTGGCCGCCGTCCGAGAGCCCCTTCCAGTCTTCGGGCTGCTTGAGGAGTTCCTTGCCGTCCTTCGTCAGCACGTACTCCACGTCCACCGAGGGCCGGAGCGTCGTCTGGTCAATCCCGGCGTTGTAGAGCTGCAAGTAGATGCCCACGTCCTGCCCGCGCTTGTAGGAGCCGGAGACGTTGGGAATGACCTTGTGCGGCCCGATGGTGAACATGCCGGGGAGCTGCTCGCCGAGGCTCTGCAACTTGACGGCGAGGACGAGCGTCGAGGCCGAGAGCTTGGCCGGGTCGTACTTCGGCACGGTGAAGCCGATCTGCTTGATCTGCTGCGTCGCCGAGTTGATGTCGCGCACGAGGAGGTCAACTTTGTAAGTTCCCGGCGGGAGCGGCAGCACGCGCTGGTAGGCCGACTTGCGATCCTTCGCGGTCGTCAACTCGTCCACGGTCGCGGTCGTCACCACGGGGTCTTCAAAGCTCGTCACGCGGCGGCCAGAGACGCTCATCACGCGCCCGTAGATGTTGAGGCGGGCCGTCTGCACGCCGCCCACGTCCTTGAAGGTCAAGTCCTGATTGTCGGTCTGGACGGTGAGCGCCGTCATCACGCGCTCATCCGAGGCGCGGAAGAAGTCCACGCGGGCCGAAACGTCGAGGGCGCTCTCTTCGACCACGCCGCTGCCCGTCGTGACGAGCGAGTTCTCAAGCACGGCGTTGACCTGCGGCGGCCTCTGAAGGTCGGTCAAAAGGATCATCCGCGAGAAGGGGCTGTCCTGCTCGCGCGCGCCGGGGCCGCTGTAGCCGAACGCGCCACGGTTGACGAGGCGGTCGGCCTTCGTCGAGAGGCCGAGCGACTCGTTGAGCGTGAGCCCCGCGCCGGGGATGTTCAAGAGCGCGTCCTTGTCGTCGGGCGAGCGGGCGATGCGGTATTCGCCCGTGCCGGTCGGGTCAACGAACTCGATCTCGACGCCGGAGCCGACGCCCGGCAGGTAGCGGTAGAACCAGACTTCAAACGGGTAGGTCGTCGTCGAGCCGCCGCCGTGGTAGGAGGGGCGGTCGTACTGGCCGCCGGTCGGGTGCGTCTCCTTCTCGTTCGGCGGGCCGTACATGATGTAGATGCGCCCGCGGTCGGTCTTCCAGCCGGGGATGCCGGAGGCGAAGTGCTGGTTGGCGTAGGCGATGCGCTCGTAGTGCTCTTCGAGGTACTCGTTGATCTCGGTGTCCGGGTCGGGGTCGCGCCGCCGCCAGAAACCTTCGATGAACTGCTCGCGCTCCTCGTCGGTGCGGAGCTTTTTGTAGGCGCGGCGCTCCTCCTCGGTGACGATGAAGATCACGTCCTCGTTGAGCCACTTCTGGAAGATTTTCGACTTCTCGGTCTTGACGTTGCGCTCGCGCGCCATCACGTCCTGATCGTCGCCCCCTTTCTTATCCTTCTGCGCCAGCGCGGGCGCGGCGGGCAGGGCCAGCAGACAGAGGGCCAGCGCGAAAGAACGCATCGCTTGGTGACGAGCCATCGCTTTACTACTCCTGTTGATGTTCACTAAAAAGATTTCGGGTCGGGCTGCGGCCCGGCGCACTTCCCCCGGCAAGAGGGGCGCGAGGGTCGCTTGAGAATGTCGGTGACCGGCTTGAAGGCCACGAAAATGGCGACGACCGCAAGTGACTGTTCGGGGCATCTCTCCCCCTTCTGCGGCCACGGGGTCAATCGCCAACTTTCCGGCAAATTGTAGAACCCGCAAGTGACACAGTCAAGATGCGGCACGGGGGCGTTCCGGTTGCCCGAAAACCCCGGCGAAAAAGGGTTCAGGGGACGCCGGGAGCCGCCCCCTGAACCCTTTTCCCCGCTTCACCTTTGACCCTTTTAACCCTTCTTCCTTCCTCATTCCGCCGTTCGCGGCTTGCCGAACATCCACGCGATGAAGATGGAGATAAGGTAGAGCACCATCATCGGGGCGGCGAAGAGCATCATGTTGAGGAGGTCGGAGGTGGGCGAGAGCACGGCGGCGGCGGCGAGGATGACGATCAGCGAGAGGCGCCAGTGGCGGAGCAGAAAACCCGCGCTGACTATCCCGATGCGCGACAAAACGTAGGTGATGGCGGGCATCTGGAAGACCACGCCCATTGCGAGCATGATGAGGATGATGAAGTCGAAGTAGTCGGTCGCGTTGAGATAGAGGCGGAACTCCGAGCCGAGCCCAAGCAGGTACGAGACCGCCGGGGGAAAGAGGATGTAGTAGGCGAAGGCCGCGCCGATGACGAAGGAGATCGAGGAGAGGACGATAAAGGGGATGGCGTAGCCGCGCTCGTGCGGGTAGAGGCCGGGCGAGACGAAGGCCCAGACCTGCCACAGCAAAAACGGCACGGAGAGGCAGAGCGCCGCGTAGAGCGAGACTTGAAGGTAGAGCGAGAAGGGCTCCATGGCGGTGCGGACGACGAGCTTCTCCTCGATGCCGGGCTGGTCGCTCGGCGCGGCCTGAATATCCACGGGGAGGAGGACGCCTTTCGGGATGACGGACTGGCCCGCCAGCAGCGCCTCGTCGGTGAAGACGCCGAGGCGGCCCGACTGGTCGCGCGCCACGCGCGCCTGCACCGAAGCGCCCGCCGGGATGACGCTCGTCCCAATCTTCGTCGCCTCCGCGAAGACGAAGCGCCCGCCCTCGCCCTCCTTCAGGGTGCTCAGCGGCGCGATGACCTCCTGCCCCGTGAGCCCTTCGAGCGGGACGGGCCTCTGGGCGGCGGCGGCCAGCGCGCGGAGGACGGGGATCGAGAGGAAGTTGTAGATCGGGCCGGAGACGAACCAGCAGGCGACGACGGCGAGGATGACGAAGACGAAAGAGCGGATGAGCCGCCGCCGCAGCTCGTCGAGGTGTTCGAGGAAAGACATCTGCGCGCCGAGCCGCGACTCGTCGCCCTCGCCCTCGTCCTTTTCTTCGTCGTCCAGAAGAGTTGAAGCCATCCGTTAGTTTCTTAAAGTGGGTTTGCCGTCGGCGGCGGAGTCAGGATTGTTGCTTTCCGGGCGTCGGGTCGGGACTCTCGAAGACGTTCGGCGCGTCGTCGTCCGGCTCTTCGCGCGCGGCGATGGCGGCGGCGAAGTCCGTGGGCGCGCGCGCGATGGTCTGCCCTTCGGGGAGCGGTTCGCCTGCGCCCGCCGTCACGGTCGCCTCCGCCGTGGCGAGAGGCACGCCGTCCTCGTCAACCAGCACGTCGCCCTCCATCAGGGTGTCGCGCGCGACGACCGTTTCGGCCTCGATGCGCGGGGCGCTCTGCGGGCGCTCGGTCTCGACCTCGTACTCCCAAGTCCGCTTGAAGTCCTCCGAGGCGCGCTTGAACTCGGAGAGCGTCTGGCCGATTTTGCGCCCGATCTCAGGCAGCTTCCGCGGCCCGAAGATGATTAACGCGACGAGCGCGATGACCACCAGTTCGGTCGTCCCCAAAAACTCGAAAACAAGCAGAGCGGTCGGCATAAGAAGGCACTGACGAATGATAAGTGATGAGTGACGAGCGACGAGCGACGAGTTCAGACGAGCCTTTATAACCCGTCACCCGTCACTTGTCACCCGACGCCGCTTTGTATTCCGGCGGGTAGTAGATGACTTCGAGCGCGCGCCCGCTGGCGCCTCGGGTGTAGAAGGAGAGCGAGCGGTCGCGGTGCTCTTTGACGGGGCGGTTCTCGCGCCGCGCGGCCTCTTCGAGCGCCTCGCGCGTCTCGACGCGGATGGCGAGGTGCGGCGGGTGCTTCGAGCCGGGCGGGAGCAGCGCCACGCCGAAGCCGCGCGCGTCGCGCAGCATCGCCCAGTCCTCGTACATCGTCTCGACGCTGAAGCCCAGCCGCTCGTACTCGCGCGCGTCACGCCCCAAGTCCTCCGACTCGACGGCGATGTGATCCACCACGCCCGCCACGCGCACGTCCCTCTCTTCCACCATCGCCCCTCCCAAAGAGTTCAAGGTTCAAGGTTCAAAGTTCAAAGTCGAGAGGCGGGTTCCGGAGTTCAAACCTCGGACTCTGAACTTTGGAATGATTGTACCCCCTCGGCGGGCGCGCGCAAAAGGCGGGAGGAAAAATGCGGGCGGCGGTTCGTCAACGCCGCCGTTCGCGCGCCGGATTCTTGACAGGGGGCGCGGGCTCCGGCAAACATCAGGCACGCGGAAAAATCGTTCAAGTCGAAAGAGGGGCGCATGACAGGAAGCACGAATCGCATCGTCTCGCTGTTGCCGTCGGCGACCGAGATCGTCTGCGCGCTGGGGCTCGAAGGCGCGCTCGTCGGCGTGACGCACGAGTGCGACTTCCCGCCGACGGTCGTCGGCAAGCCGGTGCTCACGGCGAGCCGCATCTCGCACGGGCGGATGACGAGCGCCGAGATTGACCACGCCGTCCGCTCGCAGCTCGACGGCCACGGCTCGATCTACGATTTGAACGAAGAGCTGCTGCGCGAGCTGAGGCCCGAACTCGTCATCACGCAGGAGCTGTGCGAGGTCTGCGCCGTGAGCTACAAGACCGTGCGGCAGGCGGCGCGCGCGCTCGCGGGCGACGTGCGCGTCGTCTCGCTCGAACCTTCGACCATCACGGACATCTTTGAAAACATCCGCACCGTCGGCGGGCTGACCGGGACGGAAGAGGCGGCGGAAGTGGTCGTCGGCGAGTTGGTCGTGCGTCTGGACGCGCTCGCCGTCCTGCTCACGGAGGTCGAGCGGCGACCGCGCACGCTCGTCCTCGAATGGCTTGAGCCGCCGTTCGCGCCCGGCCACTGGGTTCCCGAACAGGTCGCGCTCGCGGGCGGCGACCACGCCTTCGGGCGCGCGGGCGAGAAATCGCAGACGACCACCGCCGCAGCCATCCTCGAATACGCGCCCGAAGTCGTCGTCCTCGCGCCCTGCGGCTACTACAAGGAAGACATCCTCGCGGCGCTCGACACGGCGCTCCTGCCGCGCGGCTGGCACGAACTGCCCGCCGTGCGCGAGGGGCGCGTGTGGGCCGTGGACGCCACCTCCTACTTCAGCCGCCCCGGCCCGCGCGTCGTCGAGGGCGCGGAAATCCTCTCGCGCCTCCTCCACCCCGAAATCTTCGGCGAGCCCGACGAGAGCCAAGCCGTGCGCGTCCCCGCCGAACTGATGAAGGCGGCTGAGGCGTAAGGCCCGGCCTTCATCAACGTCTGAAAATTCCGGCGCGGTCTGTCCGACACAAAAATTATGGGACGAGCGAAGAAGGGGACGAGCGAGCGGGCGGCTTCGATTGAAGCGGCGACGGGGACGCTTGAGAGTTTCGCGCGGGTGGCCGAACGAGTGGCGGCGACGACGAAGAAGTTGGAGAAGGCGGCGCTGCTCGGCGCTTACTTCGACGACCTCTCGGACGAAGATTTGGCGCTCGCGGCGCGCTACTTCGCGGGCCACCAGTTCGCGCTCCACGACGCGCGGACGACGAACGTCGGCGGCGGCCTGCTGCGCGACGCCATCAGCGAGGTGACGGGGCTCGAAGTGGAGAACCTGCGCCCGCGCTACGTGCGGCTCGGCGATTCGGGCGAGGTCGCCCACGAGGCTTTCGCCGAAGCGCGCGCTGAGAAGAACGACGCGCCGCGCCACACGCTCGAAGGGACGCGGGCGCTCATCCAGACCTTGAGCGAGACGCGCGGGACGAAGAACAAGAAGGCTTTGCTCGTCGCCGCGCTCGAAGGGGCGACGCCGCTCGAAGCGAAGTATCTGGTCAAGCTTCTGGTCGGCGACCTCCGCATCGGGCTCAAGGAAGGCTTGGTCGAAGACGCCGTCGCGCGCGCGTTCGGGCGCGAGTTGGCCGCCGTGGCGCGGGTCAACATGATGACGGGCGACATCGGCGAGACCGCCGTCCGCGCGCGGCGGGGCGAACTCGAAGGCGTCTCGATGCGCCTCTTTCACCCGCTCAAGTTCATGCTCGCCACCGCCGCCGCAGACCCTTCGGACGTGGCGCGGACGATGCCCGGAGAGTTTTACGTCGAGGACAAGTTCGACGGCATCCGCGCGCAGGCGCACGCGCAGGGCGAGCGGGTCGCGCTCTACACGCGGACGCTCGACGAGGTGACGCACCGCTTCCCCGAACTCGTCGCGCCGCTCGCCGCGCTCCCCACGGACGCCGTGCTCGACGGCGAGATCGTGCCCGTGCGCGGCGCGTCCGTGCTCCCGTTCCTCGAACTGCAAAAGCGTCTGGGCCGCAAGACGGTCTCGGATGAACTGCTCGCCTCGACGCCCGTCGCCTTCGTCGCCTACGACCTGCTCTACGCCGGGGGGAGAATCCTCGTCGAAGAAACGCTCGCCGGGAGGCGGCGCGTGCTCGAAAGCCTCGTCCCGCCGGAGCCTTCGGCGTCCGTGCGGCTGTCGGAGTTGAAGCGGGTGAGTGACGTTTCAGAGCTTGACGCGGAGTTCGACGCGGCGCGCGCGCGCGGCAACGAGGGGCTGATGATTAAAGACCCGCGCTCTTCGTACAAGCCGGGCAAGCGCGGGCGCGAGTGGCTGAAGTTGAAGCGGGCGCTGGCGACTTTGGATGTCGTCGTCACTTCGGTCGAGGTCGGGCACGGGAAGCGTCGTCACCTGCTCTCGGACTACACCTTCGCCGTGCGGCGCTCGGAGGAAGACCCGGAGCTTCTGAACATCGGGAAGGCTTATTCGGGTTTGACCGACGTGGAGTTGGCCGAGCTGACCGAGTGGTTCCGCGCGCACACGCTTGAGGAGTTCGCGCACGGGCGCGTGCGCGTCGTCGAGCCGAAAGTTGTCTTGGAAGTGACCTTCGACCGCGTGCAAGAATCGAAGCGGCACAAGGGCGGCTACGCGCTCCGCTTCCCGCGCATCCTGCGCTTGCGCGAAGACAAGTCGCCCGCAGAGATAGACACCCTCGAAACGGTTCGCCGCCTCGCGCGAGAGTTGAGCGAGGGCGGGCCGTCTTGAATAAGCAGAGAGGAATGGAGACTTGCGCCGCCTGTTGCTGAAAACGTCGGTCGTCATCGCCGCCACGCTCTTCGCCTTGCTGCTGGCGGAGGTCGCGCTGCGCCTCTTTTTTGAGTTGAGCGGACGGGACATCAACGCCTACCAGCCGACCGCCGTTTACAACGCGACGGCCTCGGAGCAGGCGAGGTTCGTCTCGCACCCCTTCCTGCCTTTCGCGCAGAGGCCCGGCGACCGGCGGGTGCTGCGGGTCTTCAGGCCGGAGACGAACCGCACTTACGAGTATGACTACGCGTTGAACTCGCTCGGCTTCAGGACGCCGGAGCGGCCCTTCGAGAAGCCCGCCGGTGTCAAGAGGATCGTGACCCTCGGAGGCTCGACCACCGTGGACGGCTTTACCGACTCCGAGACTTGGCCCGCCCGCCTCGAAGCCATGCTGAACGAGACATACGCGGAGAGGGGCTTGAAGGTCGAAGTCATCAACCTCGGCGTCGTCATGGCGGCGAGCCCGACGAGCCTCATCAACCTGCAATTCGTCGGCGTCGAGTTCCAGCCCGATCTGGTCATCTCTTACGACGGCGTGAACGACGCGGGCCTCTTGGGGTTCGAGGGCGCGGCCCCCGACTACCGGAACATCTACGGCGATTACGACGACCGTTACAGGTCTTGGCAGGCGCTCCTGCCCGCGTGGGCCTTCCGCTCGTACCTCCTGACGCGCGCCTCCTTCGCCCTCGACCGCGCGGGCGGCGGCTCGGACATCGGAGCGCAGGTGATGCGGGTCGGCAAGCTCAAACGCTCGGCGGACGCGCTGGCCGGGATGCACCTCTTCGAGCGGAACCTGAAACTACAACGGGCCGTGTCGAAAGACTCCGGCGCGAAGTTTCTGGCCGCGACGGCGCACTGGGTCGCGCCCGACGGGAAGGTCTCGGCGATGAACGACGAGCTGCGGCGCTTCTTCGCGCGCGAGGCGATTGACTACGTTGACTTGGACGCCCTGCTCCCGCACGGCGACTGGTCTCTGCACGTTGACGACGTGCACTGGACGCGCGAAGGCATCGAGCGCGTGGCCGAAGAGATGCGGAAGAAGATAGTCGCGGAAAACTTGTTGGGGCTGTAGCGGAAGGGTCGGCGAAGACGCCGACGGCTGAAAGCGCGGCTGTCAAGCAGAGCGGGGGCGCGAAGATAAATTCTATCTTCGCGCCCCCTCAAACAACCTCTTACTACTTTCCACCCTTCGCGCTTTTCGCGCCTTTGGCGGGCGTCGTGCCTTCCTCGGCGAGCAGGCTGCGGAGCATCCAAGCGGTCTTCTCGTGCACCTGCATGCGCTCGGTGAGGAGGTCTGCGGTCGGCTGGTCGTTGGCGTCGTCGGCGATGGCGAAGACCGAGCGCGCGGTGCGGACGACCGCCTCTTGGCCCTCGACGAGCTTGCGAATCATCTCGTCGGCGGTAGGCACGCCCTCCTCTTCCTTGATGGAGCTGAGTGCGACGAACTGCTTGTAGGTCGCGGGCGCGGGGAAGCCGAGGGCGCGGATGCGCTCGGCGATGAGGTCAACCGCAGGCGCGAGTTCGTTGTACTGCTGCTCGAACATCAGGTGGAGCGTCTGGAACATCGGCCCCGTCACGTTCCAGTGGTAGTTGTGCGTCTTGAGATAGAGCGTGTAGGTGTCCGCGAGCAGGCGCGAGAGCCCGTCGGCGATCTCCTTGCGGTCAGACTCCTTGATGCCGATGTTGATCGGCATGGGCTTCACTTCGGCCCCGGTCGTGCTTGCCATGATTTGATATTTCCTCCCTTTGCGTCTAGCTTATTGACCGTCCGGCCCGCAAGTCAACCGCGACCGCGCCCGGCGTGACCTGTTTCGCACACTTGCCGCGCGCGCGGGCCGAGATTTAACAAATTCGTGAAAGTCGGTCGTCAGTTTTCAGTTTTGAGTTCTCAGTGCTGGAAGCTCAAATCTCCGAAGCTGAAAACTGAGAACTCAAAACTGAAAACTGTCTGATGTACATCCTCGGCATCTCGGCTTATTACCATGACTCGGCGGCGTGCCTTGTGCGCGACGGCGAGATTGTGGCGGCGGCGCAGGAGGAGCGCTTTACGCGGAAGAAGCACGACCACCGCTTTCCTTCGTCGGCGGTCGAGTTCTGCCTGCGGCACGCCGGGATTACGCCGGAAGAGTTGGATTACGTCGCCTTCTACGACAAGCCGCTCTTGAAGTTCGAGCGGCTCCTTGAGACGTACATTGATTACGCGCCCAAAGGCTTGCGCTCGTTCCTGATGGCGATGCCTTTGTGGCTCAAGGAAAAACTCTGGATTCGGGAGCAGGTCTCGAAGGAGGCGGGCTTTAAAGGCCAAGTGCTCTTCACCGAGCACCACGAGTCGCACGCCGCCTCGGCCTTCTTCCCGTCGCCGTTCGAGAGCGCGGCGGTCTTGACGATGGACGGCGTGGGCGAGTGGGCGACCTCTTCATACGGTTATGGAAAAGGGAACGAGCTACACCTCTTAAAAGAACTTCACTTCCCGCACTCTCTAGGCCTGCTCTACTCGGCCTTCACTTACTACACCGGCTTCAAGGTCAACTCCGGCGAGTACAAGGTGATGGGCCTCGCGCCCTACGGCGAGCCGCGCTACGTCAAGACCATCCTCGACGAACTCATAGACCTCCGCGCAGACGGCTCCCTGCGCCTCAACATGAAGTACTTCAACTTCGCGCACGGGCTCACGATGACCAACGCCCGGTTCGACGAGCTGTTCGGCGGCCCGCCGCGCGCGGTCGAAGGAGAACTGACGCAGAGGGAGATGGATTTGGCGCGCTCGGTGCAGGAGGTGACCGAGGAAGCGATGCTGCGGATGGCGCGGCACGCGCACAAGATAACGGGCGAGCGCAATCTCTGTCTCGCGGGCGGCGTCGCGCTCAACTGCGTGGGCAACGGGCGCATCCTGCGCGAAGGGCCGTTCGAGCGCGTCTGGATTCAACCGGCGGCGGGCGACGCGGGCGGGAGCCTCGGCGCGGCCCTCTCGGCTTGGTATCAGTATCTCGGCAACGAGCGGCGCGTCGAGACGGTGCGCGGCGGACACGCCGACGGGATGCGCGGCTCGTACCTCGGCCCGGAGTTCAAGGACGAAGAGATCGAGGAGTTTCTCTTCACGACGGGCGCGAATTATCGAAAGGTCGGGCGCGCGGAGTTGGCCGAGGCGGTGGCGCGGCTGCTGGCGGATGAAAGAGTCGTCGGCTGGTTTCAGGGACGGATGGAGTTCGGCCCGCGTGCGCTCGGCGCGCGGAGCATCCTCGGCGACCCGCGAAGCCCTCGGATGCAGGCGCAGATGAATCTCAAAATCAAGTACCGCGAATCGTTCCGCCCCTTCGCGCCCTCGGTCGTGCGCGAGCGCGTCGCGGACTTCTTCGAGTTGGATTGCGACTCGCCCTACATGCTTCTGGTCGCGCCCGTGCGCGCGGAGTTGCGGCGCGAGATGACGGCGGACGAAGAACGCCTGTTCGGCATCGAGAAGCTGAACGTGCCGCGCTCCACGATTCCCGCCGTGACGCACGTGGACTACTCGGCGCGCGTCCAGACCGTGCGGCGCGAGGACAACCCGCTCTATCACGAACTCCTTTCGGCCTTCGGGCGGCTGACGGGCTCGCCCGTCCTCGTCAACACCTCTTTCAACGTCCGAGGCGAGCCCATCGTCTGCACGCCCGCCGAGGCTTACGCCTGCTTCATGCGGACGGAGATGGACGCCCTCGTCCTCGGCGAGTACGTGCTTTTGAAGGACGAGCAGGGCGCGAGCGAACTCGGCGAAGACCACTCTTGGCAGGAGGAGTTTCAGCTTGACTGAGCCGACGCCGAACGATGGAACGACGAGGGGGGCGCGCGCAACCTACGGGCCGCGAGCCGCCAACGCATCGCAAGTCACGGACGCGCAGGCGCGCAGGACGGCGCACGTCGTCGCCGTCGTGTTGTTCCTCTTCGCCGCTTGGAATCTGTATCGAGGGAGGATGACGGTCGTCGCCGTCCTCGTCGGCGTGGGCGTGGCGCTCGTCCTAACGGGGCTTCTGCTTCCGGCGCTCGCGCGGCGCTTCCACGTCTTCTGGATGCGGGTGGCCGCCGTGCTCGGCTACGTCAACAGCCGCGTGCTGCTGACGCTCATGTATTACGGCGTCTTCGCTCCTTACGGCCTCGTCTCGCGCCTCGCGCGCCGCGACCCCTTGCGACGGCGCGGCCCGAAACGCGAGAGCTACTGGACGGAGCGCGCACGGACGCGCCAGTCGAAAGAACAGTTCGAGCGCCTTTTTTAAAGCGAGGCTTTAGGCCGCGCCCCGACACACCGAGGAGGATTTAAAGCATTGGGAAGGCTTTCGCTCGCCGCCGAAATCTGGATGTTCCTGCGGCAGAACAAAAAACTCTGGCTCCTGCCCATCATCGTCGTCCTCTTCCTCCTCGGCGCGCTCCTCGTCTTCGCCCAAAGCTCGGCGCTCGCCCCTTTCATCTACACCATTTTTTAAGTGATAAGTGATGAGTGATAAGTGATAAGAAAATCCGATTCCTTCTTATCACTTATCACTCATCACTTATCACTTTCTTTTCCTGTTAACGCTTCCCGCCCGCCCCGCGTCTTTGTAGTCGAGTGAGGCGCGAAGGGTTTCGTCGAATGTTCAAAGTCGAGACGAGTAGCGAGCTGTTTTTGATGAGCGCGCAGGGGCCGCCCACGGCGGGCGTCGGGGAGAGTGTGCCGGACGCCGACGCCGTCGTTTCCTCGCCCGAAGCCGAGTTGGTGGCGGCGGTGCGGCGCGGCGACCGCGAGGCGTTCGACCGGCTCTACGGGCTCTACGCGCCGATGGTGCACGGCATCCTTCTGGCGCGCGTGCCGCACGGCGAGGTGAGCGACCTCGTGCAGGACGTGTTCCTCGTCGCCTTCCGCAAGCTCGGCTCCTTGCGCGAGCCTGCGCGCTTCGGCCCGTGGGTGGCGATGATTACGCGCAACCGCGCGATGGACTTTTACCGCCGCGCGCGCGAGACCGAGGAACTGCACGAAGAACTCGCGCACGCCGAGCGGCCAACGGCTGAGGCGTCGGAGGCGCTCGCGGCCATCCGCGCGCTGCCCGAAGCCTACCGCGAGACTCTGGTGCTGCGGCTGGTCGAGGGGATGACGGGGCCGGAGATCGCTGCGCGCACGGGTTTGCAGCCCGCGTCCGTGCGCGTCAATTTGCATCGTGGAATGAAACTCTTGCGCGAGAAGCTGGGGACGAAAGGGTCGGAGAGATGAGCGACTATCTTTGGGACAAGACGGGCGAGCCGGACGCGGAGGTCGAGCGGTTGGAAGAACTGCTCGGCGGCTTCGGCCACAAGCCCCGCGCACTCGAACTGCCTGCGGAGGCCGCGCCGCACGTTGCCCTCTCCACACAGCCGCGCCGCTTTCGTCCCTCGCTCGTCGCGGCGGCGGCCATCATCTTCATGGTGCTCGCGGGCGCGGCGCTCGTCCTGCTCCGGCAAGGCGGCGCGGACGTGAAGCAGCAAGCCTCGAACCCTCCCGCGAAGGAGACGCCGCCGCGGAGAGCCGTCGCCCCGTCACCCGTCGAAAACCCTCCTTCCCCCGCAGCCCCGAAACGTGAAGAGGAGCTGACGCACGGCAACGCGCAGGGGAAGAAGTCCCTGCCTCCCGACTTTCAGGCGGAGGCGAAAGAGCGGCAGGGGTCGCCGCACGCGAGTCGTCAGGCCCGCCGGGTCGTCGTCACTCCGGAACCGCGCGTCGTCGTCGTGCGGCACGAGCCGCCGAGCGTCGAACAACAGGCGGCGAAGCAGCAACTCGTCTATGCGCTCCGGCTGGCGAGCGTGAAGCTCAACGAAGTGCGGAAGATGACGCGCGGCGAAGAGAGCCTGCGCCACAGTTTCAACGAGCGGAACAGAATCCGTTGAGGTGGAAGCAATCATGAGAACACTTATCAGCACGACCTTTAAATTCGCCTTCGCCCTCTCGCTCGGCGCGGCGTGCTCGCTCGCCCCGCGCGCGCAGACCGCCGCCACGAACGACGGCGGGCGCGTGCAACTCGAAAGCCTCGACCGTCTCGCGCCGAGAGCGGTCGAGACCGTCAACGTGCAGGTTGACGCGGGCATGATCGAGTTCGGCGGGGCGCTCCTCAAGGGCGACGACCCCGAAGAGAAGGACATCAAGGAACTGCTCGTCGGCCTCAAGGGCGTGTACGTGCGCGTGCTTGAGTTCAAGGGCGCGGGCGAATACTCGGACAGCGACATCGCGCCCCTCCGCGAGCAGTTGCGCGCGCCCGGCTGGTCGCGCATCGTCGGCGTCCAGAGCCGCAAAGAGGGGTTGGAGAACGCCGAAGTCTATCTCTCGCGCAACGCGGCGGGCCGCGTGGACGGCCTCGTCTTCATGGCCGTCGAGCCCAAGCAGATCGTCTTCGTCAACCTCGTCGGCACGGTTGATCTCGAAAAGCTCAGGCGGCTCGAAGGCAACCTCGGCATCCCCGAAGTCAGCATCGGCGGCACAAACAAGTCGCCGAAAAGCAACCCGCCCGCGCGGAAGAAGCCTTAGAACCTGTTTACAAAGCCCCCGGAGGGGGCGAAAGAATGTAGCCCACGGCGCGCGCCGTGGGAACAGCCGAGATGAAAATGTGAGAGCCCCTGAAAGGAGCGAAAGAAATCCGACGTTGATTTTCTTTCGCCCCTTGCAGGGGCTCTGATGTTTCTAACTGGCGTCAGTCCCCACGGCTCGCGCCGTGGGCTACATTCTTCCGCCCCTTTCAGGGGCTCCGGCTGATTCTCCAAACGGCTTCTTAGAAGTCGTCCGGCCACAAGCTCCGAAGGAGCGGCTGCCCGTCGCTCGCGTGGACAATCGCCCGTTGCCCGGCTCGTTCAACTTGAAATGTCAACCGCGCCCCGAACGTGGTATAAGTCCCTGTCACGCCCGGCGCGAGCCGAAAATTAAGGTTCAACTAAACCCAACCTGCGGGCGTGTCGCCGAAAACATAAAGCCTCCGCGATTATGCCGAACAAAGACTTCGTACATCTCCACCTTCATACGGACTATTCACTGCTGGACGGGGCCATTCAGGTCAAGCCGCTCGCCGAGCGCGTCCAAGAACTGGGCATGCCCGCCTGCGCGATGACCGACCACGGCAACATCTACGGCGCGGTCTCCTTCTACAACGAGATGAAGAAGCACGACGTAAAGCCGATCATCGGCTGCGAGGTTTACCTCGCCCCGTCGAGCCGCTTCGACAAGAAGGACGCGCGCAAAGGCGAGAAGCCTTACAACCACATGATCCTTCTGGCGAAAGACCGCGAGGGTTATCACAACCTCGTGCGCCTCACGTCGAAGGCTTTCAAGGAGGGGTTCTACCGCAAGCCGCGCATTGACCGCGAACTCCTCGCGCAGTTCGGCGGTGGCCTCGTCGGGCTCTCGGCCTGCCTGTCCGGCGTGCCGCAGCAGCACTTGAAGAACGGCAAGCTGGACGAAGCCGAGCAGGCCGCGCACGAGTTTCAGGACATTCTCGGCAAGGGGAATTACTTCCTCGAAATCCAAGACCACGAGCTGGCCGACCAGCAGAAGATAAACAAAGACCTGCTCGCGCTCTCGAAGAAGACGGGCATCCCGCTCGTCGCCACCAACGACGCGCACTACCTCTTCCGCGAAGACTTCGAGGCGCACGACGTAATGCTCTGCATCGGGACGGGCAAGACCGTCAACGACACCGACCGCATGAGCTTCGGCGGCCCGCAGTGGTACGTCCGCTCGCCCGAAGAGATGGCGCAGATTTTTTCCTACGCGCCCGACGCCGTCTCGCGCACGCTCGAAGTCGCCGAGATGTGCGACCTCAAACTCCCTCTGGGCGAGAACCGCCTCCCCGTCTATCCCATCCCCGCCGAAGAGAGCGACCTCACGATTGACGAGTACTTCGACAAGGTAGTCCGGCAGGGTTACGAGCGCCGACGCGAAACCGTCTGGGAGCCGATGCGCGCTGCGGGCTCGCTCAAGCACGGCTACGACGAGTATCAGGCGCGCGTCACCCGCGAGATCGAGATGATTAAGCGGATGGGCTTCCCCAGCTACTTCCTCATCGTCTGGGACTTCATCAAGTTCGCCAAAGACCGTGGCATCCCCGTCGGCCCCGGTCGCGGGAGCGCCGCCGGGAGTTTGGTCGCCTACTGTCTGGAAATCACCGACGTTGACCCCATCCAGTACGACCTCCTCTTCGAGCGCTTCCTCAACCCCGACCGCGTCTCGATGCCGGATATTGATATTGACTTCTGCGTCCACGGGCGCGGCGAGGTCATCAACCACGTCTCGCAGCTCTACGGGAGAGATTCGGTCTGCCAGATCATCACCTTCGGGACGATGGCCTCGAAGGCGGCGATTAAGGACGTGGGCCGCGCGCTCGATATGCCCTACGCCGACGTGGAGAAGATTGCCAAGCTCATCCCGCCGCCCATCCGTGGCCGCAACGTCTCCATCACGCAGGCGCTTGAGATGGTGCCCGAACTCAAGCAGGCCATCGAGCGTGACGCGCAGACCAAGAAGGTCATCGAAATCGCGCGCCGTCTCGAAGGCTGCGCGCGCCACTCTTCGGTGCACGCGGCGGGCGTCGTCATCTCGCCGCAGCCGTTGGAAGAACTCGTCCCCGTCGCCGTCAGCCAGAAGCAGGAACTGACCACGCAGTTCGAGATGTCCGACCTCGAAAAAACGGGCATGCTCAAGATGGACTTCCTCGGCCTGACGACCCTCTCCATCATCAACCAGTGCTGCAAGACCATCCGCGAGCTAACGGGCCGCGAAATCAACTGGCGCGAAATCACCCTCGACGACCCCAAGACCTACGAACTCTTCGCGCAAGGCCACACGGAAGCCATCTTCCAGTTTGAGAGTTCCGGGATGCAGGAGATTTGCCGGAAGCTCAAGCCGAAGTCCATCGAAGACCTGTCGGCGCTGAACGCCCTGTACCGACCGGGGCCGCTCGACGGCGGGATGGTGGACGACTTCATTGACCGCTACCACGGGAAGAAGCCGGTCGAGTACATCACGGAGGAGATGGAGGAGATACTCTCGAACACCTACGGGATTCTGGTCTATCAGGAACAGATCATGCAGCTCGCGCAACGCTTGGGCGGCTACTCTTTGGGCGAGGCCGACCTCATGCGCCGCGCGATGGGCAAGAAGAAGCGCGAGGAGATGGCCGTCCACGAAGAGAAGTTCATCGCGGGCTGCGTCAAGAACAAAATCCCGAAGAAGAAGGCGCGCGAGATTTTCCGCCTCATGGCGCAGTTCGCCGACTACGGCTTCAACCGCTCGCACTCGGTCGCCTACGCGCACGTCGCCTACCAGACGGCCTATCTGAAGGCGAACTACCCGGAGCACTTTTACGCGGCGGTGATGACGTACATGGCCGACGACTCGGCCAAGATTCTGAAGTACGCGTCGGAGTTGCGGTCGCAGAAAATCAGGATGCTGCCGCCGGACGTGAACGAGTCGGGGCCGGGCTTCACGCCGGTCGAGGGCGCGATTCGCTACGGGCTCTCGGCCATCAAGGGCATCGGCCAGTCGGCAGTCGGCGCGGTCATCGAGGCGCGCGCGGAGCGGCCCTTCACCTCGCTCTACGACTTCGCCGAGCGCGTCGGCGAGAAGGGCGCGGGCAAGCGCGTTCTGGAGAGCTTGGTGTGCGCGGGCGCGTTCGACTCTCTGAAGCCGGAGGGCGAGTCTCTGCACACCTGGCGCGCGTGCCTTCTGGCGACCGTGGATAAGGCGCTCGACCGTGGGACGCGGCAGCGTCGCGCGCGGACGAGCGGGCAGGCGGACATGTTCGGCGCGGTCGCCGGGGGAGAGATGGAAGAGGTTCGGCACCCGCTCGCGCAGGCGACGGCGTGGACGCACAAGGAACTGCTCGACCACGAGAAGGCGGCGGTCGGCTTCTACGTTTCAGGACACCCGCTCGAAGACTTCGCGGAGAAGATCGAACAACTCAACTGCCGCTCGGTCTTAGACCTCTCTTCCACCGAGCCCGATTCGCGCGTCCGTCTGGCGGGCGTCGTCTCGGACTTCACGGCGCGCAACACGAAGAAGGGCGACCGCTACGCCTTCTTCCGTCTGGAAGATTTGACGGGCGCGGGCGTCAAGTGCGTGCTCTGGCCCGAAGCGCTCAAGACGAAGGGCAAGGACGCCGCCAACGACGCGCTGCTCCTCGTCGTCGGTCGGCTGGACGGGAGCGGCGACAGTTCCTTAACTGTGGTCTGCGACGAAGTGACTCTGCTTGAGAAGGCGAGAATCCCGATGCGTCATTACGCCGGGTCTGCGCCGCAGGGCGTGAGGCCGGTCACGCGAGCCCTCGTCATCGAACTCCCCCCCGAAGGCGACGTGCCCCGCGCGTGCGAGACTCTGACCCGCACGCTGCAAGGCCACCCCGGAGACTGTGCCGTCTTCTTCGACCTCGCCTTAAACGCCGACGGCTTCAAAGTCCGCCTCCGCCCCGAACGCCCGCTGACGGTCTCCGCAGACCAGAGGCTTCAGGACGAACTCAAGGCCGCCGGTTTCGCGCACCGTTGGGAAGAGTTCGGGCCGCCTTCACCCTTCAGAAGCGAACCCGACTACTTCGGCGGCGCGCACGTTTCGACGGCGATTCACTAAAGCCCCGAAGGGGCGCGAGAAGGCAAGAGTTAAAAAGGTCAAAGGCAAAAGCGCAGAGGTTCAAACCCTCCTTACTTTTGCCTTCGACCTTTTTGACTTATGTCTTCTTAGTGACGCGCGCGGCGCAGTTCGGCGTTGCCGAGTTGGCCGCAGGCGGCCATGATGGCGCGGCCCTTCGTGACGCGGCGGCGGACGGCGAGCCCTTCTTCCCGGAGCCAGTCCATGAAGCGCTCGACCTCTTCCTCTTTGGGCGCGCGCGTGAGCGGGGCGTGGCCGGGGTTGTAGGGGATGAGGTTGAGAAGCACTCGACCGAGCGGGCGGCAGAAGTCGGCGACGCCGCGCGCGTCCGAGCGCGAGTCGTTGAGGCCGGGCAGGAGGCAGTAGTTGACGCCGAGGACGAAGTTGCGCCGGCGCGGGTACTCCGAGAGGACGCGCTGCAATTCCGCGAGCGGCGTCTTGCGGTTGACGGGCATGAGGCGGCTGCGGCTCGCGTCGTCCGGCGCGTTGAGGCTGACGGACAAGTTCAGGCGCTTCCATCCGAGCGCGGCCAACTTCCTCAAGCCTTCGGCGTGCCCGGCGGTGCAGACCGTCAGGCGGTCGTGGCCGTAGTGAAAGCCGCGCCGGTCGGTGAGGACTCGGAGCGCTTGGATGAGGTTGTCGGCGTTGTCGAGCGCCTCGCCCATGCCCATGAAGACGACGTTCTTCGGCGTCCAGTCGAGCGCGAAGCGCGCCGCGAAGACCTGCGCGACGATCTCCCCGGCGGTCAGTTGCCGGAGCAAACCCATGCGCCCCGTCTCGCAGAACGTGCAGCCCATCTTGCAGCCCACCTGACTCGAAACGCACAACGTCTGTCCGCCCGCGCCCATCGGGATACGCACCGCCTCGATCTCGTAACCGTCGCGCGTCGCAAAGACCGCCTTCGCCGTCACGCCCGCGCCCGTCTCTTCTTCGGAAATCTTCTTTAAGACTAAAGGCGAGACTTGAAATCGCTCGCGCCACGCGCCCGCGAAGGCTGGAGACAGAGGAAAGGTTTCCGGCTCGAAGCGGCCCGTCAGAAACACTCGCGCGTAGAGGTCGTGCGCGACCCACGCGCCGCCGGGCAGGACGCGCCGCGCCTCCGACGCCAACTCGTCGGCGGTCAGTCCGAGGATGTCTGTCGGGTCGGCAGGCGTCTGCTCCACAATCAACTGCGCTCCGTCTTCTGAGGCGGTCACTTCCCGCGCCATTTTATAGCGGTTCACGCTCGCGCGCGAACGGCGCGGGGAAAGAAGAAGCCCCGGAAGTTCGTCGAAAAACTTCCGGGGCTCTGGTGTGTCCGAAACCGCGAGGTAAAAAACTACTGCGCGGTCGGATAGACGAGCGTCAGGGGGTCGGGCAGGGGGATGCGCCGAATCGTGCCGTTTTTGACGAGCTTGGCGAGCGAGTGCTGCGGCTTGTCGGGATTGCCTTTGGTGATGTCGTCAATGTTGCCGACGACGAGGATGACGAGCTGTTCGGGTTGGAGGTACTTCTGCGCGACGCGCTGCACGTCGTCGGCGGTGACGGCGCGGATGCGGTCGCGGTACTTCTCCCAGTAGTCCGCCGGGCGGTTCGTGTACTCGTCCTGCGCAAACGTGCCCGCGATCTGCGCGGCGCTGGCGAAGGCGAGCGGGAACGTCTCGATGGCCGAGTTCTTCGCCGTCTCCAACTCCTCAGCCGAGACCTTCGTCGTGCGCATGCGGTTGATCTCTTCCATCACGATGTCAATCGCCTGCGGCGTGGACATGCTCTTGGACTGGAAGGCGGCGCGGAAGTCGGTCGGGTAGTAAACGCCCTGACCGAAGATCGAGCCCGCGCTGTAGGCCAGCCCCTCGTCGGAGCGGACGCGCGAGGTGATGCGCGAGGTGAAGCCGCCGCCGCCGAGGATGTCGTTCATGAGCGAGATGGCGTAGGCGTCCGGGTTGTCGCGCGTCACGCCCGTATGGCCGATGCGGACGCGGCCCTGATTCACGTCCGCCTTGTGGACGGCATAGACGCCCGCCACGGGCGTGAACTCCGGCTTCGGCACGGGCGGGACGGTCGCCTTGGTCGAGGGCCAGCCCTGCATCGAGGCTTCGAGCTTCTGAAGCATCTCGTTCGTCTTGAAGTCGCCGGAGACGGCGAAGATGAAGCCCGCCGGTTGGTAGTACTGCTTGTGGAAGGCCAAGAGGTCTTCGCGCGTGATGGCTTCGATGGAAGGCTTCGTCGTGTCGCGCGTCGAGAAGTGCTTATCGCCGCGCATCAGGCGCGACCACTCGCGCGCCTCGATGGCGGTGGTGCTGTCGTTGCGCCGCTCCATCGCTTGCAGGATTTGGCTCTTGGCTAAGGCAAGCCGGTCGGCCTGAAAGCCGGGGTTCCGGAGCATGTCGAAGTAGAGCGCGAGCCCCGCGTCCACGTCTTTGGTCAGGCAGTTGAGGTTGGCCGTGCCTTGCGTGTCGCCGATGCCGCTCGAAAGGTTGGCGGCGAGGAAGTCGGCGGCCTCGTCGAACTGCTCGGCGGTCTTCGAGGTCGTGCCGCCCGCGCGAATCTGCGACCCCGTCAGCGAGGCGAGGCCGCGCTTGCCTTCGGGCTCAAGGTAGCCGCCCGTGCGGACGAGCGTCGTGACGTTGACGAGCGGCAGGTCGTGGTCTTCGACCAGATAGGCGACCGCGCCGTTTGAGAGGACGTGCCGGAACTTCTCGCGCTTCGGCGGCGTGTAGTCGAGCTGCGTATATTTCAGCTCGCGCGGGTGCGAGGGGATTTGCTGCGCCAGAAGCCCGGCGGGCGCGAGCGCGAGCAGCACGAAGGCCATGAAGGCCGACGTTATCTTTGCGTTTCTCATTCTCCTCATTTCGTCCCTCCTTCGAGCTGCTTGAGACGGTCTTCGAGCAACTTCTTCATCGCCTTCATCAAGTCCTGCTTGTCGGCGGGGGCCGACGCGCCCTGCTGTTCGATCTGTCCGAGGATGGCGCGCACCTGCTCGACCTTCGCCTGTCCGAGCATCCCGCGCATCCTCTGAATCTGCGCCTTCTCCTGATCGTCGAGGCCCGCCAAGAGCGGGTCGTTGGCGGCTTCGGCGGCTTCGGCGGCGCCGGCCTTCTTCGTGTAGTAGATGCCGACCGTGCGGTTCTCAGGCTTGAAGTAGGTGTTGGCGACGCGGCGGATGTCCTCGGCGGTCACGGCTTGGACGCGCGCCGGGTCGGTGTTGATGGTCTCCCAGCCGCGCCCGTTGTCGCGCAGGAGCAGTTGCGTCATCAGGGAGAAGTTGTTCTGCAAGCGGCGGAAGTCTCCGGCGGCGTTCTGGTTCTTGACCTTCTGCAACTCTTCCGCGCCGACCGGCTCCTTCTGCAAGCGCTCGATCTCTCGGTACAAAGCCTGCTCGACCTCTTCCGGCGTCTTGCCCGGCTTGGCAACGCCCGAAAGCTCGAAGAGCCCTTCGTACTTGCGCCCGTCCTGACCGGCAAAGGCGCTATTGGCGACCGCCTGTTGGAGCACGAGCGACTTGTTGAGGCGGCCCGTGCGACCGTTGAGGAGGTCGGCCATGATGTTGAGCGCGAAGTCGTCCGGGTGGCCGTCGGCGACCGTGTGATAGCGAACCCTGACCTGCGGGTTGGTGTCGGCGTAGGCGACCATCCGCTTCTCGGCGAGCTGCGGCATCTCCGAGGTGCGCACCGGCTCCGGCTCGCGCGGGCCGCGCTTGAGGCGACCGAAGTAGCGCTTCGCCAGCTCGACGGCGCGGGCGGGCTCGAAGTCGCCGACGAGGCAGGCCGTCAGATTGTTCGGCGCGTAATTGACGGCGAAGTACTCCTCGGCCTCCTCGCGCGTGATGCCTTCGAGGTCGGAGGGCCAGCCGACGACGGGCCAGCCGTAGGGCGAGGATTGCCAGAACATCGCTTCGTAGAGTTCGTTGAACTTGCCCGTCGGCGTCGAGTCGGTACGGAGGCGGCGCTCTTCGTGCACCACGTCGCGCTCGGAGTAGAACTCGCGGAAGACGGGGTTGGCGAGGCGGTCACTCTCCATCCAGAACCAGAGTTCGAGCTTGTTGGCCGGAACGTTGATGAAATAGATGGTGAAGTCGTTGCTCGTCCCGGCGTTCATGCCGGAGCCGCCCGCCGTCGTGTAGATGCGGTCGTACTCGTCCTTAATCATCAACTCCTTCTCCTGCTTCGTCAGTTCCTCGAAGCGCGCGCGGAGTTGTTGATGTTTGGCCGAGCGGTTCTTCGGGTCTTTGGCGTCGGAGATTTCGCCGAGCCGCGCCTTCTGGATGAGCGCCAGCTCCTCGCGGCGGAGTTCGGCCCGCACCTTGTCCATCTCGGCCAAAACTTTCGAGTGGGCCGCGTGGTCTTTCGTCCCGATGACGTGCGTCCCCTTGAACATCATGTGCTCGAAGAGGTGCGACAGTCCGGTGATGCCGGGCCGCTCGTTGACCGAGCCGACGCGCGCCACCCAGCCGACGGCGACGTTCGGGTCGCCCCTGCGCTGCACCAGCAGAAGGCGCATGCCGTTATCCAACATTACTTCCTGCACCGGGACTTTCTGCGCCGCTACGATGTGCGCGCACAAAAGAACCGTCAGGACGCAAAAAGAGAATCTCTTCATGTGCTTGTCCTCGATTATCGAAAAGGGAAGTGGAATCCGGGGTTGTGGCGGGTGGCGGAAGACCGGGCGCGCGGTCTCTGTCGCGCAAGTCTTCCGGCACAATCACCAGTCTTTCAAAGCTCAACCTCGCCCGCGACCTCCGGTTGCCGTCCGGCGTGTCTGAGGTGTTCCGGCAGGGTGCTTGAAATCATACCAGCGAGAGACCGAAATGACTATTACTGAGCGCGCCGAGAAAAAGTTTCCGCGTCCAATAAATTGGATTTTCGTGAGCGCCCGATGCTTCAACCTTCGGCGGCGCGCTCGGCCAACTCCGCCCAGCGGTCGAGGTCTTGGGCGAGCCGTCGCGCCAGAGCCTCGCGCTCGTCGTAAAGCTTCGCCACGAGGTACGCGTCGCTCGCGTTGGCCGTCAACTCGGACTCGATTTCCGCCTGCCGCCGCTCCGTCTCAGCGATGCGCCCTTCAAGCTCTCCCAACTCCCTCTGTTCTTTGAAGGAGAGCTTGCGCTTGGTCGAAGCGTCCGCCGCCTTCTCCGCCCGCGCGGGCTTCGCGGCAGAAGCTTCGGGCCGCGAAGTCGCGTCGGCCTGCTTCTCTGCGGCGCGGCGGGCTTCGAGGAAGGCGGTGTAGTTTCCGGGGTACTCGCGGATTTGGCCCCCGCCCTCGAAGCGGAAGATGTGCTCGACCGTGCGGTCGAGGAAGTAGCGGTCGTGGCTCACGACGACGAGGCTCCCGCCGAAGCCGTCCAAATAATCTTCGAGCGTGACGAGCGTGCGGATGTCGAGGTCGTTCGTCGGCTCGTCCAGAAGCAAGACGTTCGGCGCTCCCATCAACACGCGCAGGAGGTAGAGCCGCCGCCGCTCGCCGCCCGAAAGTTTCCCGACGGGCGCGTACTGCATCGCGCCGGTGAAGAGGAATTTTTCCAACATCTGCCCCGCCGTGATGAGCGTCCCGTCGGCGGTTTCGACGCGCTCGGCCACGTGGCGGACGTAATCAATGACGCGCTCCTCTTCGTCGAGCGCGCGGTTCTCCTGATCGTAGTAACCGAAGCGGACGGTCTGCCCGACTTCCAGAGTCCCGCCGTCGGGCTCGACGCGGCCCGTGATGATTTCCAGCAGCGTCGTCTTCCCCGCACCGTTCGGCCCGATGAGGCCGATGCGGTCGCCCGGCTTGAGCGTGTAGCTGAAATCTTTAATCAGCGTGCGTTCGCCGTAAGACTTCGTGACGCCGCGCATCTCAAGCACCTTCTTCCCGATGCGGCTCGAAGAGACGTTGATGTCGAGTTCGGCGGCGGCCCTCTCGCGCGGCTGCGCGAGAAGATTCTCGGCGGCGGCAACGCGCGACTTCGACTTACGCGTCCGCGCCTTCGCGCCACGGCGGAGCCAAGCCAACTCGCGCCGCATCAGCATCTCGCGCTTCTGCCCTTCGCTCGCACGCGCCTGCTCCTGCTCCTCCTTCTTCTCCAGATAGAAGGCGTAGTTGCCGTCGAACGCCTGCACCGAGCCGCGCTCGATTTCGAGGATGCGGCCCGTCACGCGGTCGAGGAAGTAGCGGTCGTGCGTGACGAGGAGGAGCGCGCCCCGGTAGCGCGCGAGGTAGTCTTCGAGCCACGTGATGGTCTCGGCGTCGAGGTGGTTCGTCGGCTCGTCGAGGATGAGCAGGCGCGGGCTTGCGATGAGGGCGTGGGCGAGCGCGACGCGCTTGCGCTGGCCGCCGGAGAGCGTGCCCATCAGGGCGGCGGTGTCGTCAATGCCGAGCTTGCTCAAAACCGTCCGCGCGTTGGTCTCCAACTCCCAAGCGCCGGAGGCTTCGAGGCGGTGCGCGAGTTCGGAGACGCGGTCGAGGCGTCGCCGCTCGTCGCCGCCCGAAGTCGCCAGAGCGTGACACGCGCGCTCGTAGTCGAGCAGCAGCTCAGTCCGCTCATCGCTCGCGGCGAAGACGGCGTCGAGCACGCTCTGCGCGGGGTCGAAGGGAGGGTTCTGCGGGAGGTATCCGATGGAGACGCCTTCGGCGAAGACGACGCGGCCCGTGTCGGGAACCTCCTCGCCCGCGATGATGCGGAGGAAGGTGGTCTTGCCGGAGCCGTTGACGCCGACTACGCCGACGCGGTCTTCGGAGTCGAAGCCGAGCGTGACGTTCTCGAAGAGCGGTCGCAGGCCGTAGTTCTTGCCCACGGCTTCGAGCGAGAGGATGTGCATTCGCTAAAAACTTACTGACCGAAGCGCCGCCGGTACTCCAACGAGGTGATGAAGGCTTCGACCATCTGCGCGCCGCGATAGTCGCCGCCGTGGGCTTCGAGCTTCGAGAGCCAGAAGTCGTAACCTCGGAAGTCCGAGTCCGGCCCCTCGTTCGGGTTGCGGCGAAGATAACCGAAGTATTGCATGAGCACGAAAGCCCTGTTCCGCTCGGCGGCGGCGAGGTCTGCGTCCTCGGCGACTTTCCGCAAGACCGAGGCGCGGCCCGCGTCGTTGTTGCTGGCGCTCAACTCGTTGACGAGTTGCGCCCGCTCGCCCGCCGAAAGCACGCCGCCCGCGTTCGCGTCGAGCTTCTCGACGAACTCCGCCGGCGTCATGCTCGCGGGGAACGCCGTGGTGAAGCGCGAGCGCGCGGCGAACTCCTGCGCGAAGGAGTTTTTGTTCGCGTCGAGTTGCGCGGCCCAGTTGCCGATGCCGACCCGCACGCTCTGGCCGATGCGCTGCGTGTCGGGCAAAAACTCTTCAAAGCGGAGCGGGACGGGCGCTCCGGGCAGGTCGCCGAAGGCGGCCTTGTACATTCGATAGACGAGGAAGCCCGTCTCCTGAAATTCAATCGAGAGGAAGAAGGCGGCGGAAGTGTTCTGCCGCTTGTCGTTGAGACACGGCGCTTGAGTGCCGCAGGCGGCGATGCCGTGAGTCCAGAAACCTTGCCCCGCCTCGTCCGGCTCGCGGCCCAGAAAGTCGAGGTACTGCTGGCGGACGAAGAAGGGCGCGTAATCAATCTTCACGGGCATCCCGACGCGCGGGCGCAGGACGAACAAGCCCTGCTCGATGCCACTGGCGACGACCGTCCCGCTGGCGAAGAAGGGATAGTTGCTCCACGTGCCGTTAAAGAGCGGCTGGTCGTCGGTCGGATATACGTCGAAGAAGGCCAACTCGGTCGGGGCCGCGTCGGCGATGTTCCCCACGTCGAGGACGCGCACGCCGCTCCGGTAGTTCGACTCGAAGGCGTGCTGGGCGCGGACGTAAAGATTATGGTCAATGGAGGTGGTCGAGCCCGTGTAAATCCTCTGCACGGTCGGCGCGTCGAGGTCGGAGACGTTCCAGATGAAGGTGCGCGTGTTGACGTGCTGGTTGAGTTCGTCGGTCTCGTCGTCTAAGAGGAACCGCGCGTGGTCTTCGGTGAGCCAGCCCTGATGCGTGTAGCCTCTTCCGGCGTAGCCCGTGCGCGAGAGTTGGACGGGATGCGCCTTGTCCGTCACATCTACGATGGTCAGCGTGTCTTCGTTCGAGCTGAAGCAGATTTCGCGGTCGCGGTGCGCGGCGTCCGGCCCTCGATAGATGACGCACTGCGTCTCGTGCGTGTAGCCGTCTTCGTCCACGCACCCGGCGAAGAGTGGGGCCGAAGGGTTGCGGATGTCAACGACGTGCAGGCCGCGCGCGCCGCAGGTGTCAACGCCGACCGTCCTCCCGGCCCCGGCGCGGCTCCCGGCGGCGTAGGCGAAGCCCGTCTCCTCGTTGACGGCGAGCGTGTGCGCGCTGCCGAAGTTGTCGTAGTGCCCTGTCTCGGAGAAGGTCTGCGGCGGCGAGGCGACGTTGCGCAGTTGCGTCAGGTCGAAGACCTGCATCCCGTGGTTCGTAATCTCGCTGACGACGAAGACGTGGTTTCTGTAAACCTTGAGGCCGCGCCAGAGTTCGTGCGCGGGGTCTTGCGCGTGCGTCGGGAGGTTGCCGAGGTAGATGGGCTGCGCGGGGTCGCTCACATCCACGAACGAGATGCCGCTTGAGCGACCGAGGATGGCGTACTCCTTGCCCGTCTGCGGGTCAGTCCAGCCCCACACGTCGTTCGCGGTTCCCCCGCCGATGGCGTCGAGCGGGAGGAACGAGGCGAGGTCAACGTTGTGACACGGGAACGTCCCGGCCAGACCGTTGACGCAAGGCGTGAACCCAAGCGCCACGAGCGCCTGATTGTTGGGCTGCCCGTTTCCGCCGGGGCTGTGGTGCTCGCCCTCGTGCGCCAGCGAAGACCAGCCGAAGGCGAAGGCCGCGACCGACACCAGCACGGCGACACAAATCAAGACTTTGTTTCTCATTGTCTCAAGGAAAAAACGGGCATTGCTGTCGGACATTATGGGCGCGGCCAAGCAAGGGGAGAAGAGTTGCCTTCGACCGCGCGGGGTATCTTACAAGGAGCAAAGAGCAATAGGCAAAAGGAGCTTCGCGGAGGCCACACGAAAAGAAAATAGATGAGCCCCCGTGAGGGGGCGGAAGAATTTAGCCTGTGGCGCGAGCCGTGAGCTAAATTCTTCCGCCCCCTCAACGGGGGCTCTCCGCATAGCTTCTCAGACCGCTTCTGATTGAGAAGTAAAAGTAAAACTCTTGAGCTTGAGCGCGGGCAGGAGCGCGGCGTTCTGGCCTTCGCTGCTGCTGACGCGCTCGGAGGGGCCGATCATCTCGACGTTGCCGGGCGCGAGCATGCGGATGATGCTCTGATTGAAGCGGAGGTTTTTGACGGCGTGTTTGATGCGCCCCTCTTCGATGAACCAGACGCCGTCGCGCGTCAGGCCGGTCAGGCTGTTGGTGCGCGGGTCAATCGAGCGGATGTACCAGAAGCGGCTGATGAGCAGGCCGCGCGGCGTCTGCTTAATCATCTCCTCGACGGGGACGGTCGGCCCCGAAGTCTCGATGATGGTATTCACCGGCCCCGGCGTCGGCTGCCGAGGCTGCTCGCCGCGCTGCGCCCAGAAGCGCGAATAGACGAGGTTCTCGACCGTCCCGCCGCGCACCAAGTAAATCTTCTGCGCCGGAAGCCCGGCCTGCGCCGACATCGAGCCGGGCAACTCCGCGCTCCACGGGTCGCTATAGACCGAGAGGCGCTCGTCGAAAAACTTCTCGCCGAGTCGCGTCTTGCCACCGGGCAGAGAGTAAGGGCTGCGGCCCTCTTCGGCGCTGCGGGCGTCGAAGCCGAAGGCGAAGCCGGAGAGGAGGTCGGCGACGGCCTGCGGTTCGAGAATGACGGGGTAGTTGCCGGGTTCGACCGTGCGCGCGTCGCGGCCTTCGAGCGCGCGGCGGATGGACTCGCGCGCGATGCGCTCGGTGTCGAGTCGCGCCACGTCGAAGTGGTTGCGGAGGAAGTAGCCGGAACTTGAGCCATCGCGCGTGCGCGAGGTCATCGAGAGGCTGACGAGGCTCGAACGCTCGAAGCCGAAGTTGCCGTTCTTCGTCGCCGAAGCACCGGCCTGCCCGCGCGCCTGATGGAAGCCCGCGCCGACGACGCCCGCCTTCTCGCACGCCTCGATAATCTCGCTGATGCGGCGCGCTCTGTCCTGCACGGAGATGTTCGCCGAAGCCTCGACGAAGCCGCTCGTCGGCTTGTAGGTCTGCGCCGGAAGCGTCGGCAAGTACTCGCGGTCGAGGGGCGAGATGCGGGCCAGAGACTCCGCCTCTTCGACCGCGCGCTTTAAGGAGGCGTCGTCGAACTCGTTGGTCGTCGCCGCGCCGCGCTGCATCCCGTCCTTGCCTTTCATCCAAACCGTGACGCTCGCCGTGCGGTTCTCGCGCCGCCCGCTGGTGGCGAAGGCGTTGGCGGCGAAGCGGAGGTGCGAGTAAGTCTCGCTCGAAACGCCCACGGTCGCGTCGTCGGCCTTGACGTGCGAGAGCAGCTTGGAGGTCAGGCTGCGCGCCTCCTTCTCGTCGAGCAGGTTACTAATGCTGATACCCGGCATCTCGTCTGTCTCCTCACGAAAGATTATGAAGATTTGGCGGCGGTGTTGAGGACGTTGATTCCTCGGAAGCGCGCGATGGGACAGCCGTGCGAGACGGCGTTGGACTGGCCCGGCTCGCCCTTGCCGTCGTTGAAGCTCCCGCCGAGGCGGTAGGTCGCCTCGCCGCCGAGCGCGTCGCAAGAGCCCCAGAAGTCTGTCGTGCGCGATTGGTAAGCCACGTCGCGCAGCATCCCCGTGACCTTGCCCTTGTTGATCTCCCAGAAGGTCTGCCCGCCGAACTGGAAGTTGTAGCGCTGCTGGTCAATCGAATAACTGCCGTCGCCGTAAATCAAAACGCCCTTCTCCACGCCGCCCACCAAGTCGTCGAGAGAGGTCGCGTCCTTCGACGGTTCGAGCGAGACGTTCGGCATCCGCGGGAACGGCACGCTCGACCAACTGTCGGCGTGCAGGCAGCCGTAAGATTTCTTCTGCCCGATGAGCGGCGCGAGGTCGCGCGTCGTCTGCCAGTCCACGAACACGCCGTCTTTAACTAAATGCCAGCGCTGACCCTCGACGCCCTCGTCGTCCCAGCCGACCGTGGCGAGCCCGCCCGCCTGCGTGCGGTCGGCGACGAAGTTGACGAGCTTCGAGCCGAACTGAAGCTTGCCGGTCTTCTCCGGCGTGAGGAAACTCGTGCCCGCGTAGTTGGCCTCCCACCAGAGCGCGCGGTCGAGTTCCGTCGGATGCCCAACCGACTCGTGAATCGTGAGCCACAAGTGCGAGGGATGAAGCACGAGGTCATACTTGCCCGGCTCGACCGACTTCGCCTTGAGCTTGGCGACGGCCTCTTCGCCCGCCTGCTCGGCCTCGGTGAGCCAGGGGTATTTTTGCAGGTACTCGAAGCCGAGTTGCTGCGGCCCGCCGAAGGAGTTACGCGTCTGGAAATCGCCGCTCCCCCGGTCAACCGCCGTGACGTTGAAGTTCGGGAAGCTGCGGATGATGTACTGGTCAATGCGCGAGCCGTCCGAGGTGGCGAGGAACTTCTGCTCGTTGACGAAGAAGGCTCCGCTGTTGACGAAGCTCACGCCCTTCGTCTTCAAGGCCGCTTCGTTCAGTCGCAGGAGGAACTGAATCTTGTCGTCAATCGGCACGTCGAAGGGGTCGCGCTCAAAGGAGCTGCGCCAGCTCCGCGTGACCTTCGGCGCGGGGACGAGCCGGACGGGCTTGCGCTGGTAGGCCGAGTTGGCCTTCGCGATCTCGAAGGCTTGCGTCGTCACGCGCCGCACCTCGGCCTCGGAAGTGTCGCGGCTCGAAGCGAAGCCCCAAGTCCCTTTGTAGAGCACGCGCACGCCGAAGCCGTAGGACTGGCCGCGCGAGACGTTCTGCACCTGCCGCTCGCGCGTCGTCACGGCCTCCGAGCGGTAGCGGTTGACGCGCACGTCGGCGTAAGAAGCGCCGAGCCTCTTGGCGGTCGAGAGCGCCGCGTCGGCGAGCTTGTGCTTGTCGGCCTCGAAGAGGACGCCCGTCGCCGCCTCGGCGTCCAAAACCCACGACGGCAAAGTGATTGCGCCGAACGTCAGGCTCATCGTTTTCAGAAAGTCGCGTCGAGAAGATGACATATTCATGCCTCGCATGTTCGTCTGCCGGAACTGCTCTAGCGCCGCCGGGAGCGGCTCGTGAAAGGTCTTTGACGGTGGTGCAACTCTATTACAGCGCGTCGAAAAGTCAAGAGGTAATTATTCGGCGGAACGCCGTGCGGGATTTAATTGACTTGCGCGCGTTTTTGGCATAAAAGCACTGCACCCCGACAACTCCTCCGACAACCTTCTAAAGTTACGACGCGCCGAGAGGCCGGAGGCTCGTCGCGCGCGCGGCGGCTCGAAATGTTTCGCCATGAACATCCCGACAAGGTTACTCACGCTCGGCGTCTGCTGCTCTCTGCTGATTCTTTCGTCTCCCGCGTGCCGGCGCGGGCCGCGCACGAAGCTCGAAGCGGTTGACGAGATCAACCGGAAGACGAACGTGCCGCTGGCCGAGCCCGTCATCAAACGCGACCTCGCGGAGATACGCGAGCGCGGCTCGCTGGTCGTCCTCGCGCCTTACAACTCGACCACCTACTTCCTCTACCGGGGCGAGCCGCTCGGCTACGAGTACGAGTTGCTGCAAGCGTTCGCGCGCGAGCAGAACCTCCCGCTCAAGGTGGTCGTCGTCGCCGACCCGAAGAGCACGCTCGCCCTGCTCAACAGTGGCGAAGGCGACATCGCCGCCGGGCGGCTCGTCCCGACGCCGGAGACCGAAGGCCGGGTCGCTTTCACGCGCGCCCTCTACCGCACGGAGCCCGCGCTCGTGCAGCAGGAGGCTTCGCCCGACGACGCGGGCGAGGGGACGGAGAAGGCGCTCGAAGCCGGGCCCGCCGATCCGCTCCCCGAAGTGGACATCGAGGCGCGGCTCGTCTCGAACCCGGCGCAGTTGGCCGGGAAGACCGTCAACCTCCCCGAACGCTCGGCCTACAAGCGCACCCTCGTCGAGTTGTCGGACGACATCTCCGGCGACATTCACGTCGTCGAGATGGGCGGGAAGATTCAGGACGAGGCGCTGGCGCAGAAGGTCGCGCGCGGCGAGGTGCGTTTCACCGTGATGCAGGGCAATCTGGCGACGCTCAAAGAGGCCGAGTACAAAAATTTAAAGGTGCGCCCGGTCGTCGGTCGCACGCACAGCGTCTCGTGGGCCGTGAGGAAAAACTCGCCGGAGCTTCTGGGGCTGCTGAACGCGTGGATCGAGGAGAAGAAGAACGGCCCGCACTTCGACCGGCTCTATAAGAAGTATTTCGTTGACCGGCGCGGGCACTTGGAGCGCGTTACGAGCGAGTACCTGACCTCGACGACGGGCAAGCTCTGCCGCTTTGACGACCTCTTGAAGCAGCACGCCGCCGCGCTCAACTGGGACTGGCGTCTTCTGGCGGCGCAGGCTTATCAGGAGTCGCGCTTCGAGCCGGACGCGCGCTCGTGGGCGGGCGCGGGCGGCCTGCTCCAACTGATGCCGCGAACGGCGCGCGAGTTCGGCGTGAGAGACGCGTTCGACCCGGCGGACAACGTGCAGGGGGCCGTGAAGTTCTTGCAGTGGCTGCAAGAGTTCTGGGCCGACCGCATCCCGGACGAAGGCGAGCGGCTGAAATTCATCCTCGCCTCTTACAACACGGGCGCGGGCCACGTCGAGGACGCGCAGCGCCTCGCCGAGAGGTACGGCGGCAACCCCGAAGTCTGGGACGACGTGGCCTACTGGCTCCTCCAAAAGTCAACGCAGAAGTTCTCCGCCGACCCCGTCGTCAAGTTCGGCTTCTGCCGTGGCATGGAGCCCGTCAACTACGTCACCAACATCCTCGAACGCTTCGACCACTACAAGCAGTTCGTCGTCACTTGAGAGGAAGAAGGGATGAATGGTGAAAGAACTGCTGTTTGAAATCCCAAATCTCAAATCTGAAATTTCAAATCAGCCTTTCTTCATCCTTCATCCTTTAACTTCACCACGGCAGGCTGTTGAGTTTGACTTCTCCGGCGGGCCACTGGCGCGCGCCGTCGCCGCAGGGGAGCACCATCGTGTTGAAGGGCGCGGTGATGGGGCCGGACTCCTGCTCGATCTCGACGCGTTCGGGGACGTGCCGCCAGCCGAGGCTTTCATAGAGCGGCTTGAGCCGGTCGAGGCAGAAGAGGAGGCCGAACTCGACGCCCCACTCTTCGCACATGAAGGCGGCGGCGTGGCGCATCCCTCTCTGCGCGAGCCCGCGCCCCTGCATCTCCGGCACGGTGACGACGCCGCCCACTCCGCCGACGACGACGGGGACGCCGCCCGCGCTGACGGTGTGCTTCAAGACGCCGACGTGTGAGACCGCGCGCCCCTCGGCTTCGAGGATGAAATGCACGTCCTTCGGCCTCCACCGCAGGAGCGTATCCTCGACGCCGAAGATGTTCTGGCCCCACTCGAAGAGGACGCGCTTGTCTTCGGGGTCGAGCACGCCTTCGGTCACACGAATCTTCACGTCCAAGAGTTTTCGTCGCTCCTCTTTCAAAACTAAAGTTTGCCACGGGGGCGGAAAGGAAATATATTGTCCGCACCGAAGACCGTAAAAGCACTGCCGTTTTAAAGCTTTCCGCAGCCGAACACAAGAAAAATTCCGAGGAGCCTTCCCCGTATGAAGAGGTTCAGCCTTCTCCCGCGCCGACTCTCGGCGACAGCCGCGCTGCTGTTGCTCTTTCAACTCACCCAACTCCCGCCCCGCGCCCAAGCGCAGGAGGCGCAAAGTCCGGGACTGACGCCGATGGCGACGCAGCCCGCCGAGAGGAACCCTTTCAGGCCGCTCGCCTATCGCCCGATTGGGCCGCACCGTGGCGGGCGCGTGACGGCGGTCGCGGGCGTCACCGCGCAGCCCTTCGTCTATTACTTCGGCGCGACGGGCGGCGGCGTGTGGAAGACCACGGACGGCGGCGTCAACTGGGAGCCGGTCTCCGACGCCTTCTTCAAGACGGGCTCGGTCGGGGCCATCGGCGTCGCCGAGTCTGACCCGAACGTCGTTTACGTCGGCATGGGCGAGTCGCCGATTCGCGGCAACGTCTCGCACGGCGACGGGATGTATAAGACTTTGGACGCGGGGAAGACTTGGAAGAAGATCGGGCTCGAAGACACGCGCCACATCGCGCGCGTGAGAGTCCACCCGCGCAACCCCGACATCGTGTACGTCGCCGCGCTCGGCCACACCTTCGGCCCGAACGAGCAGCGCGGCGTCTTCCGCTCCAAAGACGGCGGGAAGACTTGGGAGCGCATCCTTTATCGAGGCCCGAAGGCGGGCGCGATTGATCTGGTGCTCGACCCGACGAACGCCAACATCATCTACGCCGGTTTCTGGGAAGTCATCCGCCGCCCTTGGTCTCTGGAATCGGGCGGCCCCGGCAGCGGCATCTTCAAATCAACGGACGGCGGCGACACTTGGACTGAGTTGACGCGCGCGCCGGGAATGCCGCGCGGGCTCGTCGGCAAAGTCGGCATCGCCGTCTCGCCCGCGAACCCCGAACGCGTCTGGGCCATCGTCGAGGCCGAGGACGGCGGCGTCTTCCGTTCCGACAACGGCGGGCGCACCTGGACGAAGACGAACGAGCAGCGCAACCTGCGGCAGCGCGCGTGGTACTACACGCGCATCTACGCCGACACGCAGAACCCTGAGAGCGTCTATGTCCTCAACGTCGGGTTCTTCAAGTCGAATGACGGCGGGCGCAACTTCAATCAAATCGGAGTGCCGCACGGAGACAATCACGACCTCTGGATCGCGCCCGACGACGCGGCGCGGATGATCGAAGGCAACGACGGCGGCGCGAACGTCTCCTTCAATGGCGGGCGCACTTGGACGGAGCAGGATCAGGCCACCGCGCAGTTCTACCGCGTCGCCATAGACAACGAATTCCCTTACCACATCTACGGCGCGCAGCAGGACAACTCGACTATCAAAATCGCCTCGCGCACCAACGACTTCGGCATCGGCGAGTCTGATTGGTACGACGTGGGCGGCGGCGAGTCCGGCTGGATTGCGCCGAGCCCGAAGGATTCAAACGTCGTCTTCGCCGGTTCCTACGGCGGCTATCTAACCCGCTACGACCACCGCACGAAGCAGTTGCGCTCGGTCAACGTCTGGCCCGAAAACCCGATGGGCTACGGGGCCGAGGGGATGAAGTACCGCTTCCAGTGGAACTACCCGATTCTCTTCTCGCCGCACGACCCGAACACTCTCTACGCGGCGGGCGACCACCTCTTCCGCTCGACGAATGAGGGCCAGTCTTGGGAGGCCATCTCGCCCGACCTGACGCGCAACGACAAGTCGAAGCAGGGGCCTTCGGGCGGGCCGATTACCAAAGACAACACGAGCGTCGAATACTACGACACGATTTTTACGGTCGCCGAGTCGCCCGTGCAGAAGGGCGTCATCTGGGCGGGCACGGACGACGGGCTCGTTCAGGTCACGCGCGACGCGGGAAAGAGTTGGTCGAACGTCACGCCGCGCGGCATCCCCGAATGGATTCAAATCAACTCCGTGGAAGCCTCGCCGCACGAAGCGGGCGCGGCCTACGTCGCCGCGACGATGTACAAGTGGGACGACTTCCGCCCCTACCTCTACAAGACGAGCGACTTCGGCAAGACTTGGAAGAAGATTGACTCAGGCATCCCCGACGGAGCCTTCACGCGCGTCATCCGCGAAGACACGCACCGGCGCGGCCTGCTCTACGCCGGAACTGAAACCGGCATGTACGTCTCCTTCGACGACGGCGAACGCTGGCAGCCTTTACAGTTGAACCTTCCCGTCGTCCCCATCACCGACCTCGCCGTCCACAAGCGCGAGCGCGATCTCGTCGTCGCCACGCAAGGCCGCTCCTTCTGGGTGCTTGACGACTTGCCGGTGCTCCAACAGTTGACCGACGCGATGCGCGCCGGGCAAGGCGAAGCCGTCCTGCTCAAACCCGAAAACGCCTACCGCTTTCAGGGCGGAGGCGGCGGCGCGCAACTTCCGCCCACCGCGACCATCGGCGCGAACCCGACGCCCGGCGTCGTCATCTACTACTATCTCAAGTCGAGACCGACCACCGACGTGACGCTCGAATTCCTCGACCCTTCGGGCAAGTCCATCCGCAAGTTCACCGCCAAAGCCCCGCCCGCGCCGCGCCCGACTCCGACGCCAAGCCCCACGCCCGCGGGCGGCGTCGCCGGGCAGCCGGGGACTTCCACCGCGCCCGGCTCCGCGCAGGTCACGATGCCGCCCCAACAACCCGCCGCGCCTTCCGGCGAAGAGTCTTCCACCTTCGGCGGCGCGGGTGCGGGACAGGCGGGGCCGCGTCCCGGCACCGAAGCCGGACTCAACCGCTTCGTCTGGGACACGCGCTACGCCGAAGCCGCGCGCTTCCCCGGCCTCATCCTCTGGTCGGGCGAGCTGCGCGGCCCGCGCGCCGTCCCCGGCACGTATCAAGTGAAATTGACGGTGGACGGGAAGACCTTAACGCAGCCCTTCGACATCTTGCGCGACCCGCGCATCCAGACGACGCCGGAAGAGTTCGCGCGGCAGTTCACCCTGCTCTCGAAGATACGCGACAAGCTCACCGAGACGCACAACGCCATCACGCAACTCCGCGAAGTCCGGCGTCAGGTGGACGACCTCCTCAAGCGCGTCGCCGACCAGCCCGAAGCCAAACCCGTCGCCGACGGAGGCCGTGCTCTCAACGCCAAACTCACCGCCATCGAAGAGGAGCTTTACCAGACGAAGAACCAGAGCAGCCAAGACCCGCTCAACTACCCGATTCGACTCAACAACAAACTCGCCGCCCTCGGCGGCATCGTCGCCAGCGCCGACTCCGCGCCCACCGACCAGTCCTACACCCTCTACGAAGAACTAGTCGCCAAGATAGACGCGCAACTCCGTCTCCTCAACCAAGTGATGACCGCCGACCTCAAAACCTTCAACAACCTCGTCCGCTCCAACGACATCCCCGCCGTCATCATCAAACCGACCACGCCACCCGCGACGGCAGGGCAGTAAGTTTCAGCTTCACAAACGCGAGAGGGGAGGAAGACCATCTTCCTCCCCTCATCTCTTTCCGTTCATTCAAACCCGCCCACGAAGGCTACGCCTGAAAGGCGCTCTCTCGTGTGGTCGGGTTGAATAAATTGAAGGTCTGCCCGCTTGATTATGACTTATACCGTTAGCAAGGTATCACCCGACAAGCCGCTTTCGAGCGTTTTAATCATTTCAGTCAACTCAACCTTCGGGTCGGCCTTTTGCCCCAGACATGCCGCTATCCCTGCACTATCAGTGCTTTTTCTAGAGTCTAGCTGTAGGTAGTAATGATCGGCAGCTTTGTTGAGCGAGTAAGCGTGGAAGTGCATTGAATCTCCAACTGTGGCAGGTCGTATGCAGCTAAAATCGAATTCCCTCTCCATGTAATCAAGTAGGTGATTCTGCATTACAAGGACGAAGTGCTTACCCATATGCTCAAATGTCTTTACCTTATGGTGAAGTTGCATGAGGATTGTTTTGGCTGTCATCTTCCAATTCATGCCGTAGGAGTTAGTGTTCTTAACGTCGTCGGGGTTTACCGGCACTCCAACTGAATTAAGAAACCGCTCACGTTCTGGCCAAACTGTCCCAGTTGTGTCGAGTGTCTGTAGCTCTATCCCAACGAAGTCAACGACTTTGCGGTTGCCGCCATTCACCTTCGCGGAAATCAGCATATAGTCAACACTGCCACCGGGGATGCTGATCTCACCGAGCCTGTGTAGTTCGTTACCGGGCTCGTGGAGCGTGAGGAGATGGTAGCAGTCAGTGAAGATTTGTTTTCGCTCTAATAATCGGTGAGGGCAAATGATTACGTCTTTCGGGGTCTTGGCATCATATCCAATCGTACAAGTTCCGATGGCAATATCGGGACGGCTCTTTCTATTCTTAATACACGTTCTACCGAGGTACGAACAGTGGCGCGCCTTTACGACTCCATTCCAATCTACGCCTTTACGGTGGGCAGAGGTGGTGAAGAGTTCGGAGATTCTCTTGCTCATAAGAGGCGATGACACCTTTGCTCCGCGAGTGAAATGTATTCGCTGGAAATATCTATCCCGACTGACCTTCGTCCCAATCTCATGGCTACAAGGTTAGTCGTTCCCGTTCCGCAGAATGGGTCGAGAGCAATGCCGCCTGATGGACAGGTGGCGAGTAGAGGAATTTTGCACAGGTCTTCGGGGTAGGCGGCATAATGGCCGTTCCTCTTTTGCGAGTCTTCAGGGATGATGTCCCAAACATCGCTTGGCTTCGTTCCATTAGGATGGTATTTGAGAAAATAGTATCCCTTCTGTTGCAGTTCTTTTGCGCGTCCCGACACCTTCTCTTGGTCGGAGTGCGTCGCGCGCTGCTGGCCCCTAATGACCATTCGGAAGTCTGAAATCTCTCCCCGCCCTACTTTCGTCAGGATTGCTTCAAGTGCCCCGAACGCGGCTTGCTTCTCGTCTTCCGATAGTGCTGTTGAAAGCTCTATTTGTCTTTTGTAACGTATGCCGGAAACCCCCGTGGCAGACACGACGGCCCCATTAACTACCTTACTTTCTCTCGACTTCTTTCTGATGGCGTCAACATCGTAGTAATAACCTTTGGCAGACTTGACGAAGTGGAACAAGTTTTCGTGGATGTTCCGCAACCTATCTAATGAATTATCAGGCCCGCCTTTGACTTTGTTCCACACCACGCTGTTCCTCAGTACCCACCCTTGTTGATCCGTCATGGCGATTGCTACGCGCCACGGGATTCCCACAAGCGACTTACTATCATAAGTGTCTCCAAGGTTGAGCCAGAAAGAGCCGGTCGGTTTTAAGGTGCGGTGAATTTCCTTAAAAACGCCGAGTAAATGAGTAATGTAATCAGTGTATCTTTCTTCAAGCCCAATCCCGCCTGAAGAATATTGACGCTGCCCCCAATACGGGGGGCTGGTCATACAGAAGTCTATAGAGTCAGGCGGAAGCTCCTGAAGAACACCTATCGAATCTCCGCAAAGGAATAGAGGCCGGTAATCCGCTTGGTTATGGAGGTATTGTTGAAATCTATCAGAAGATTCGCTCATAACATTCCCCGCAGCCTAACGCCCGGCTTTTTATTACGTCAAGTAGATAATTCTGAAAGAATCTTTAGGAGTGTTTCGGCTTGGCGGGGAGTTTCGCGGGTAAGTCGAGATTGTCGTTAGCCAGTACGTCGAGGCAGACGCCAGCGACTCCGGCGTATTTCAACAGCACGAGCAAAGACGGTTCGCGCTTCCCCAATTCGTATTCGGAAACCGTATTCTGAGCAAGCAATTCTTCCGCGCCCATCTGCCTAATCAATCCATTCTGAGACAGACCGAGCGCTTCACGGATGCGGAGCAGTTTTTCGGCTAACCGCTCCGGTTTGTGACGTGCCTTCGTCCCCATCAGGAATCAAAGCGCTAAGCTCTGTGCGTTGCCTTGGCGGGCATCTCGGCGGGCAAATCCAGATTGTCGTCAACCAATCTCTCTAAGCACACCCCGACAACGCGCGCATATTCCAGCAGAATTATTAGTGAGGGCTCTCCCTTCCCAGATTCAAACTCCGAAATCCGGTAGTACGCCATCCTATCCTCGGCCCCAAGACGCTTAAGCATTTCAGACTGAGACAAACCTAAACTTTGCCGAATTGCGAGCAGTTTTTCGGCCAGACGTTCGGGTTTCTCGCGCGGCCCCCTCGCCATTAGGAGTTACCTCCTGAGAGGGACGGCACAAAATACTTGCTTCTATTGGAAGCTTCCAATAGAATGTCTGTGCGCAACTGATTCGCCGTGAGTAGGAACCTTCCTTGCTCAACGGCGATGCTCATTACTCGGTTTTGAGGCTGAGGAGTGAGCTACGCATCCGACCCGTTGCCTTGTGTTTTCAAAGACCGGCGCAAGCATAGCATAGGAGCCTCACACCGTTGGGCATTTTAGTTTGTGATTAACGAGAGGGATGCGCGGGGCGGCGCATCTCTCTCGCACGCCCGCCTCATTGGGGGAGGCGGGGCTGTGCCGCGAGGGGCCGCGCGTGTGTCGGGCGGGCGCGCGGCCTCTGTGTGTGTGGTTCCGGGCTTTAGAAGATGACGACCATCGAGCGTTCGGGGAGTTGGTCGTAGAGGTCGGAGATGTCGGAGAGGTGGAGGACGACGCAGCCCCAAGAGAGGTGGCGGGGGCCGTCGTTGGGCCACTCGCGTATCCAGCCGTGGAAGCCGATGCCGCCGCCTAAGCGCGTGGACTCTAAAGTCTGCGCGCGCTTCTCCCAAGCGGCAGCGATGTTCGCTTCCTGTGCGGGCGTGACGAGGCGTTCGGCGCGCCCGCGCGCGGCGTCGAACTTGTTGGGGTAGTTGATTTTTATCCAGTGCCCGCCGTAGTAAGCGCCGTAGTCTCCGGCGAAGCTGCCGCGATGTTTCTGGATGACGAAGTACATGCCCTTCGGGGTCTTGTTGTCGCCCTCGACGCGCTTCTCGCCGCGCGCCTGCCCGAAGCTCACGTCGTACTCGGCGGCGAGCCGCCCGCGCCGGTAGAGGCGCAGCTTGTAGCTCTCTTGGTCAACGAGGACGAGCGCGGGCTCCTGCTGCGGGACTGAGAGCGAGCGGCGGGCCTTGATGAACATGGAAGGCTCGGCGTAATGCTCGCGTACCCACGTTTCGTCCTTGCCGTCGGAGGTCGGCCAGTAGGTCGGCGGAAGCGTCTCGTCCCAGCGCAGTTCTAAATGGAGGTGCGCGGCGAAGAGTTTTTCGGGGTCTTGCCCGATGGTCGCAATCTCTTGCCGTCGCCGAACCTCTTCGCCTCGCCGCACGCGGATTTCGTTCAGGTGCGCGTAGAGCGAGCGGATGCGGCGCTTCTCCTGATTCTCGTAGAAGAGGTGTTCGACGATGACGACGTTGCCCCAGAGACGCCCGCAGTTCTCGGCGAAGACGACGCGCCCGTTGGCGACGGCGCGGACGGGCTGGCCGAGGTCTGTGTTGGCGCCGCCCGCGCCGTTCCAGTCTTCGCCGGGGTGCAGGCCGAGGCTGTAACTCTCGTTGAAGGCCGTCGCCTTGTACCAGCCTTCGTGGCGCTTGCCGGTCGCGGCGTCGGTGTACGCGCCCCTACCGTCGGCGTCGCCGAAGGGGAAGTCGAAGCCGTCGGCGGGCGTGATGTCGGCGTCCAAGTATTCGTCGAAGACGTTGGAGAGGACTCGGCGGCCCGGAGGGGCTTCCGTGGGATTCGACGCGACGAGGGCGGGCGAGTCGCCGCACGCGCCGAGCGCGAAGAGCGCCGTCAAGAGCAAGAGAGACTTGATGCGGGCCGTTTGAATCATCCGGCGCACATTTTACCTTCCGCCGGGGGCCGACCGCGACGAGACTTTCCCCGGCGCGTCTGTGTGGCATCCCACGGCGAGCGATTCTGCGGGCCGGGGCGTCGAAAAAAAATCTCCGCGCGTTGATTCGAGCCGCCGACTTCTTCCGCGTTAAGACTCTGAGTGGCTTTGAAAGGCCGCTCGAATTCGCAGGAGGAGGGACGGCGATGCAAGCAGTGCTGGCAGCTATCGAGGAGAGGAAGCAGGCGTTCGCGCGGATGCCTTTTTTCGCGTTTCTGCGGGACGAGAGCCTCACGCCCGAAGAGCGGCTCGCCTTCTATCCGTGCATGGCTCACTGGATTATGAGCTTCGCCGACCTGAACAAATATTTTCTCCGCTCCGAGCCCGCCGCCGACGCCTTACAGGAGAAGGTCAACACCTACAGCCGGGAGGACGACGACCACTGGCGTCTCTACCTCGAAGATTTTCAGAAGCTCGGCTTCGAGCGTCTGTACGAGGGCACGGGCTGGCTCCAACTCCTCTGGGGCGACGAGACGCGCGCCAACCGCATGCTCTCTTACCGCGTCTCGCACCTCGTCGCCAACGCTTCGAGCGTCCAGCGGCTCGCCATCGTCGAGTCTTTGGAGGAGGCCGCCAACGTCTTCTTCCCGCTCACGCTCCCCTTGGCCGAGCAGGTGCAGGAGCGCACCGGCGTCGAG
>DASTQX010000474.1:0-1018 GCA_035761505.1 Pyrinomonadaceae bacterium | reverse complement strand
GTCCTCCCCGGCGCCGAACACTTCCTGCACGGCAGGCTCACGGAGCTCAGGACGCTGCTGGGGACGTGGCTGGCCGCGCGGGCGGCCGAAATCGGCTGAAAAGAGCCGGAAAAGCGAACGGGGCGGACCAGCCGCCCCGTCGTGGGTCGAACTCGAAAACGGACGGTCGGACTTCAGCCCACCATCTCGTTGAGGTTCTTGAGGGCGCGGATACGCACCTTCTTCGAGGCGGGCTTCGCCTTGATCGTCATCTTCTCGCCCGTGAAGGGGTTGACGCCCTCGCGCGCCTTGGTGGCGGCCTTCTTGACGACGCGCATCTTGCACAGGCCCGGCAGCGTGAAGATGCCGTTGCCCTTGAGTGACTTCTTGATCTGGTCGCCGAGGGCCTCGAGCACGGTGTTGACCTGCTTCTTGCTGAGGTCAGCCTTGGCAGCGACCGCCGCAACGATCTGCGACTTCGTCGGAGCCGCATTCTTTTTCGCCATTGAGTAGTCTCCTGTGGTTCTGTGGGCGACGGGGCGATCCCGCCAAATCAATTCCGGCGCGCACCATACCACGGAAAAACCCGCTGCATAAGTGGGTCGACAGCGATTTACCGCGGTTTTTTACGGCTCCGCGCGCGGCCTTGCATTCAGTCGAGACGGAACTCGCGAGTCAGTCGGGCGCGGACCTCGGGCGCCTCGGGTGTCGCGCGCGCCCGAATTTCGATCGTTACGGGCACGCGATGGCGCACCTCGAGCGGCGCGAGCCAAGTAGGACCGCCGGCGTCGTCGTGGCGCACGAGCTCGAGCGCCGTGCGCTCGCCCGTGAGCGCAACGGCTTCGGCGGAGAGCGCCAAGGCGGCGACTCGCGCGCCCAGCGCGGCGTCGCGCCGCTCGAGCGTGATCGCGAGCAGAGCTAGATTGGGTCTCGGCACAATGCCGTAACTGCCCGCAATCGCTGCCGGGAGGTCGGTCGTCAGGGTCAGCGCGTAACGCAGGCGGTAGCCGCCTGATTCGACGAAGCCCGGATCGTCGTA
>DASTQX010000473.1:0-2980 GCA_035761505.1 Pyrinomonadaceae bacterium | reverse complement strand
ATTGTTGCTGTTCGTGCTCGCGTGGGGCTTCGCCTTTCAGCTCGGCGACTGGTCGAACTTCGCGCCGTTCGTCGCGCAGAGGGAGGGCTCCGCGCCGCTCGCCGTGGCGCTGGCGGGAGGGATGGTCGCGGCCTTCTTCTCGTTCGCCGGGTGGTGGGAGGTGAGCAAGCTGGCGGGCGAAGTCAGAGAGCCCGCAAGGACTCTGCCGCGCGCGCTCGCCTACGGCGTGCTGGCCGTCACGCTCATCTACATTCTGACGAGCGCGGCCTTCGTCTACCTCGTCCCCGCCGAGCGCGTCACTTCGGGCGAGACCTTCGCGGCGCAGGCGGGCGAGGCGCTCTTCGGGCGCGCGGGCGGGAGCGTCTTCGCCTCGGTGGTGGTCGTCGCCGTGCTCGGAAGTCTCGCCGGGCTCGTCATGGCCGCGCCGCGCGTCTATTACGCGATGGCGCGCGACCGCATCTTCTTCGAGTCGGTGGCGCGTCTGCACCCGCGTTTCGGCACGCCCGCGCGCGCGATTATGATTCAGGCCGCGCTGGCCTCCGCGCTCGTCCTCGCCGGTAACTTCGACAAGATCGTCGCCTACTTCATCTTCGTCGTCGTCCTCTTCCTCGCGCTCACGGTCGCGGCCCTCTTCCGCTTCCGGCGCGCGGAACGAGCGGCGAGGCCGGAGTACCTGACGCCGGGCTACCCCTTGACGCCCGTGATATTTTTGGCGCTCGTCGCTTTGCTTCTCGTCCTGCTCGGAGGCAATAATCCGTGGCAGGCCGTGCTCGGCCTCGGCGTCACGGCGCTGGGCCTGCCCGTGTACTACCTGATTTTCCGTGGGCGCGATGATTCGCTGCGTTGACGCGGACGGCTTTAAGGAAACGAAGGAGAGATTCCGATTCTATGACGTGGATTAAGACCATCCCGGCGGCGGAGGCCGACGAGAAGCTGCGGCGCGCGCTCGAAGCGGCGCGCGAGTTCTACCCCATCGAGTACGCGACGCCCGTGCATGCCGTGAACGACGGCGAGGCCGCCGGGATCGTTTCTTCACACAGCCTCATCCCGGAAGCGTTGCATCACGCGTTCGCCTGCTTCGGCGTGCTGATGTCGCCGGAGCTGCCGCTCTCGCGCGCGCAGCAGGAGATGATCACGACGGTCGTCTCGGTGACGAACCGTTGCCATTATTGAATCGAGTCTCACGCAGAGTTTCTGCGTCGCGTGACACTCGATGAAGAACTCGTCGCGGCCATCCGCGACGACTACCGCACGGCCCCTCTGGACGAGCGCGACCGCGTTATGCTCGACTACGTCGCGCAGCTCACGAAGGACGCCACCCGCATCTCGCCCGAACATCACGAGCGCCTGCGCGCCGTCGGCTTCGACGACCGGGGGATTCTGCAAATCACGCTCATCGCCTCCTGGTTCAACTACATCAACCGCGTCGCCGACGCGCTCGGCGTGGGGCGCTAGCCTCTCGGCGCGGACGCGCCCTGAGTTCGTTCCACAATCCGCCGCCTTATCTTCGCGCCCTTTTGCGCCCGTGCGAGAGACCGAAATTCTCACGCACGGGCGCAAAGTCGCGGAAGGGAGAAGGCTGCGCGCACTTTCGTCACATTTTTCCGGTAGGCTCGGCGGACTCAATCGAAAAACATTAACGGCGGTCACGGAAAGGATTTTGATTATGGAGAGACGTGAGTTAGGGCGCAGTGGTTTGTCGGTTTCGGCGCTGGGGCTGGGGTGCATGGGGATGTCGGAGTTTTACGCGGGGCGCGAGGACGAGGGCGAATCCATCGCCACCATCCACAGGGCACTGGACTTGGGCGTTAACTTCCTCGACACCGCAGACATGTACGGGCCTTTCAAGAACGAAGAGCTGGTCGGGCGTGCCATCAAGGGACGGCGCGAAGAAGTTATCCTCGCCACCAAGTTCGGCAACGTGCGCGGCGAGGACGGGAGCTTCCTCGGCATTGACGGGAGCCCCGAATACGTCGCCTCGGCGTGCGAGGCGAGTTTGCGACGGCTCGGCGTGGACGAGATTGACCTCTACTACCAGCATCGCGTGGACGCGAAGACGCCGATTGAAGAGACGGTCGGCGCGATGTCGCGGCTCGTCGAGCAGGGCAAAGTCCGTCACCTCGGTCTGTCCGAAGCGAGCGTCGAGACTATCCGCCGCGCGGCGCGAGTGCATCCCATCGCCGCGCTTCAGACGGAGTATTCGCTTTGGAGCCGCGACCCCGAAGACGGCATCCTCGAAGCGTGCCGCGAACTCGGCATCGGCTTCGTCGCTTACAGTCCTCTCGGTCGCGGCTTTCTGACGGGCCGCTTCCGCAGTTTGGATGATTTGCCGCCGGACGATTACCGCCGCCACGCGCCGCGTTTTCAGGGCGAGAACTTCGAGAAGAACCTCGAACTCGTCAGGCACGTCGAAGAGCTGGCGCGCGAGAAGGGCTGCACGCCCGCGCAGGTCGGGCTCGCGTGGGTGCTGGCGCAAGGCTCGGACATCGTGCCGATACCGGGGACGAAGCGGAGGAAGTATCTGGAAGAGAACGTCGCCGCGCTCGAAGTGCGACTGACGCCCGAAGACCTGCGCCGCATTGACGAGATCGCGCCGAAGGGAGTCGCGGCGGGCGAGCGTTACCCCGAAGCCTCGATGAAGGCGGTCAACATTTAACTTCCGATGAGCGCGCGAAACGAAGTGTCGAGTTCGGCGGCGCGCGCGTCGAGGCTGCCGGCGGCGCTGCGGGCTTTGAGGCATCGTAACTACCGGCTCTTCTTCGGCGGGCAGCTCGTCTCTCTGTCGGGGATGTGGATGCAATCGGTGGCGCAGGCGTGGCTCATCTACCGCCTGACGGGCTCGTCCGTCCTGCTCGGCCTCGTCAGCTTCTCCGGGCAGATTCCGGTCTTCCTGCTCGCGTCCTTCGGCGGCGCGTTCGCCGACCGCTTCGAGCGTCGGCCCATCCTCGTCGCCACGCAGACGGCGATGATGCTCCTCTCG
>DASTQX010000472.1:0-4269 GCA_035761505.1 Pyrinomonadaceae bacterium | reverse complement strand
CTCTTCGACGGCTACTGGGAGGACATCGGAACCATCTCCTCTTTCCACGCCGCAAACCTCGATTTGACGGCCACGCTCCCGAAGTTCAACCTCTTCGACACCGAAGCCCCGATCTACACGCACGCGCGATATTTGCCGCCGTCGAAGGTCAACCACTGCCAGATCAATCAGTCCATCGTCAGCGAGGGCTGCATCCTGACGCGCGCCGTCATCAACCGCTCGCTCATCGGCGTGCGGACGCGCATTGACTTCGGCGCGACGATTGACGACACCTACGTCATGGGCGCGGACTACTATCAATCAATCGAAGAGATGGCGGCGGACGTGCGCGCGGGCACGCCGCGTATCGGCATCGGCGAGGGGACGGTTATCCGCAAGGCGCTCATAGATAAGAACGCGCGCATCGGCGCGGGCGTCCGCCTCGTCAACGAGCGCGGCGTGCAGGAAGAGACCGCCCCCGACGAGAGCTACTTCATCCGCGAAGGCATCATCCTCGTCCCCAAGAACGCGGTCATTAAAGACGGAACGGTGGTCTGAAGAAAGGATGAAGGCGGAACGCTGAACGATGAACTGAACACTGAAAGCCGGAATGAAAACTGAAAGAGGCCGGAGGTTGATGTCTCTCGACAAAACCTCCGGCCTCTTTTTCAGTTCATCGCTCAGCCGTCCGCGCTCATCGGTTCATTATCGTTCCGCCTTCGACCTGGTCGTTGAAGTTGCGGCGGCGGAGGACGGGCGGCTGCTGCGGGGAGTTGTTGGAGTTGTCCTGCTGCGCGGCGGTGGTGGCGTTGTTGTTGCCGCCATCGCCGTTGGGCCGGTAGAGATAGCTGTCGCGGGCGCGGACGACGAGGTTGGGGCGGCGAACGCGTACCTTGAGCTGTCGGCGCTGCGCGGTCTGCGAAGAGCGCGAGGGGTAATAGCCGAGGCTGTACTGGCGGCGCAACTCTTCGGCGATGTTGGTGAAAGCCTGCTCGACGTTGCGGAGGTCGTCGGCCTGATGATGACGACCGCCCGTGAGCGTCGCCAACTCGCGCAGGTAGTCGCTGCCGAGTTGATACTCTTCGGGCGAAGAGGTTCCGCCTCCACCTCCGCCTCCTCCACCACCGCCACCGCCGCCGCGCCTGTTGTTGCCGCCGACACCGCCGCCGAGGATGATGCCGCCGAGGATGTCACCCCAGCCGGTGTTACGCCTTCCGCCACCGCCCCGGCGCGGGTTGCGCTGCGGCGGGGGCCAGTTGACGACGCCGCCGCCCGAACGCCCGGCGGTCGTGTCGTACTGGATGGAATAGATCATCGCGTCCAACTCTTCGGCGTCGCCGAGCGTGCTCTGGTAGGAGGCGCGCTTGCTGGTCGTGTCCACGCCGTCGGTGAAGAGGACGACGGCCTTGCGCCCCTTGATGTTTTCGAGCCGCTGTTTGATGACCAAATCAACCGCGTCGTAGAGCTTCGTCCCGCCGCCCCAGCGCGTGCGGCGGATGGCTTCGCGGAGTTGCCGGCGGTCGTTCGTCACTTCGGAGAGGACGCGAATCTCGTCGTTGAAGGAGACGATGAGCGCCTGATCTTCGGGCCGGAGTTGGTCGAGGAAGGCGATGGCCGCGTCCTGTACGTCTTCGAGTTTGAAGCGCGTCGAGTTGCTGGTGTCTATGACGAGCGCGACGGTGAAGGGCTGCTCGACGGTGGCGAAGTAGGCGACCTCCTGTTCGGTGCCGTCCTCGAAGATGCGGAAGTCCTCTTTGCGCAGATTCGGGATGAAGCGCCCGTCGCGGTCGAGCACGCTCACCGGAATCGTCACGAGCGCCGTGTTGACGCGCACCACCTCGTCCTCGCCGACCTCTTCGGCGACCTCTTCCGGGACTCCCTGAGAGTTCGCGCCGGGGCGGCCCGCCGTCGCCGTCGGCCTCTGCGTCGTCGCCGTGGGCGAAGAAGAAGAGGGGCGCGCGGTCGTGGTCGTCGTGCCCGCGCCCGGCGTCTGCCCGACGCGGCGCGGGCGCGTCTGCGCCGAGAGGCTCTCCGCCGGGACGGCGACGAGCGAGACGAGCAGAATGAGGGCGGCGAACTTTCTCATGGCCGTTTAAACTCCTGAATTTAGGGCGGAAAAGTGTCCTGCAAGCCTCGGCGAGGGGCGAAACAGACCGTTTGATTGCCCGCCGGGGGAAAGGGATGCCAAATAGCGATGCGGGGGAAAAGGGAAAAAGGTGGCCTTGCCCGAAAAGTCATCAATCGGGCCGACTTTTCGGACACGAGCCGCGGAGAGTTGAAATGCCGGTTTCAAACTCCGCGCAAATGCTGCATCTCAGCACGGCGGTCGCCAATGACCTGACTGACTTTTCGGATACGCCGGACTTTTCGGGCAAGGCCGGAAAAAGGTTAAAGGGGCAAAAGGGAAGGACGGGCCGAACGAGTAGGGAGTGCTCTTCCCCTTTAACCTCTTCTCCCTTTCCCCTTTCCTTTAACCTCGCCTTTCGACGGCGTTGAAGATGAAGGGGAAAGTGCCCCACGTCTGCGCGCGGTGCTGGGGGCGGAAGCCGAAGAGGACGACGCGGCCCCGGCCCAGAGTGACTTCGGCGAGGGCGGCGCGGCCCGCGAGGTGCTCGGCCCCCAAGAGCCAGCCGGAGCGCAGCACGCTCTCTTTCTTTTCGGCGTAGCGCGCGACGACGCGGACGCGCCTTTCGTCGGTCGCCTCGAAGGCGGCGCTGTTGACGAAGTAAACGTCCGTGGAGCGCGGCATCGTGCGCGCGAGCGGGTGCGCCGTGTCAACCTCGACGCGGAGAATCGAGCCGGGGCAGTAGAACTCGGAAGACTTCAAGCCTTCGAGCACGTTGCGCAAGGGGAGTTGGAAGCGCTTGATGGCGAACTCCGTCGAGTTGTCCCAGCAGACGAGCGTGCCGCCCTCCTCGACGAAGCGCCGCAGGGCTTCGACGCCCGCCTCCGTGATGCCGCCCGTCAACTCCGGCGGCGCTGAGTCTTTGGCGCGACCCTCGACGATCTCGCGCAGGCGCATCGAAGGGAGCACGATCACGTCGTACTTCGACGAGAGCTTCCCGGCCCGTACCTCCGCGTCGCGCAAAGAGGTGTAAGGCACGTTGAAGGTGTCGAAGACGTAACGCGTCCAGCCCTCGTCCATCGAGCCCGTCCAGCCCTTGTAGAGCGCGAGGCGGACGGGTCGCCGCAGAGGGTTCTCAATCGGCGAAGCGTCGCCGGTCTTCGGTCTGAGACTCAAATCACGACGCACTTCGGCCTCGTCGCGGACGAGCGTTAGCCGCCGCTCGCGCTCCGGCTCGTGGATGCTGCGGACGGGGTAGGACTCGACGCCCAACTGCATCGGCAGCGTCCAACCGGCCACGTCGTATGGGCGCTCGGCCTCGCCCCCGGCGGTGCGGCGGTCGGGGTAAATCTGCTTCTCGAAGAGCGCCTGCACGTTGGCGCGGTAAGGTTGTTTGAGGAAGACGAGATAGCTGCCGAGCGGCGTCTCGTGCGGGTAGTCGCGCGCGTCGTTGTAGATGGTGCCGCGCGACTCGGCGAGCATGAGGTGCAACTCCCTGTCCATCCGGTGGACTTCGACGCCCTGCTCGACGAGCGCGCCGACGAGCTTCGCCACGTTCTCGTCGCGCCCCTGACCGGCGGGGATGAGATAGGCGACGACCGATTCCGCGCGCGCGTCAGCAGCCCCTCCGTCCTCGCCCGTCGGCGGCCATTCGAGGGCGCGCTGGCCGAGCCGGTAGAAGTTGTGCAGGTAACGCGCGCGGTACTTCGAGGCCATCGAGAGGATGCTGCGCGCGGCGACCATCTCCATCCGAAGGATGTCGCGCGGACGCCACTCGCCGCCCGGCCACGGTTCGGGGAAGTTCGTCGCGGGCTGAAGCGCCGAAGGCATCCCGCGCGAAGACGAGCGCGCCAACTGCTCGCGCGTAATCTTCACGGGCGTCATCAAACGCGCGCTCGCCGCCTCCGAAAGTATCCCGACCGAGTTGTGGTAGTAAGGCGCGGTGCGGAACCCTCCGTGCCACCAAGTATCGTAAAGCGCGTTGGTGATGACGCCTTTGAACCCGGCGGCTTGAAGGTCTGCGGCGACCTTGTGGCCGAGGAGCCCGACTTCGCGCAGGAGTTGCGGCGCGAGGTGCGGGTTTGGCGGGTCGTAGAAAGGAGGGATGAAGAAGCGCGAGCCGTTCGGCCCCTGCTGATGCACGTCATAGACGATCTGCGGGAACCACTCCTTCCAGAACAGGCGCGTGATGGCGCGCGTCTCCTTGAGGTTGAGCATGAACCAGT
>DASTQX010000471.1:0-13920 GCA_035761505.1 Pyrinomonadaceae bacterium | reverse complement strand
GAATCGTTTTCACCAACGGCCCGTGAGCATGAAGGGCGACCAGAAGAAGGGATGAGGCTGCTTTTTCATTTGACTCAGTTGGGCGGCGCGGAGCGCGGCGGCGGGCCGCTCTCCGGCGAGGAGGTGGGCGTAGAAGTCGCGCATCAGCTCGGCGGTCGCTTCATCATCCACAGTCCAGAGGCTCAGGAGAAGAGTCGGCGCGCCCGTCGAGAAGAAGCCGCGCACGAGGCCGATCAGTTCGTCGCCGGGCGCGACGGCACTAACGCCCGTCTCGCACGCCGAGAGCGTGACGAGGCCGCCGCCGAAATCGAGCGCGTAGGCGTCGCGCACCGTCAGCCAGCCGTCGGCGAGCCTCAAACTTGAGAAGAGCGGGTTGTCGGGGCGGAACTCGCCGTGGCAGGCGAGGTGGAGGACTTCGGCGGCGGGCGCGCGCGCGCGCAAGCCGGAGAGGGTCGCGTCCTCGTCGAGAAGCACGGTCGCCTCTGTAAAGAGCGGGGCGAGCGAGGCGACCTCCTCGCGCACGCGCGGCGTCAAGTCGTCGGCGACGCCGACGAGCAGCGCGCGCCCGAAAGAGCTTCGCGGCCTGTCGAGACAGTGGCGAAGCACGCCCGCGCTCGGCGCGTAAGAGACCTCGCGCCGCTCGACGAGGTAAGCCTCGCCGTCGTGCAGCGCGTGGAACGGGACGTAGTGCAGCGCGCGGTGCGGGACGACAACGAGACGCCGCGTGCCGCCTCCCTCTTCAAACGCGCGCAACGCTTCCTCGACCCGCCGCAGCAGAAGGTCGTAGAGCCGTCCGAGGTGATGGCGCGCGCGCGCGGTCAGCGACCCCAGATGTGCGCGCATCGCGCCCGACCCGTAACGCAGGCCGTCAATCTGAAAACGAAACTGCGCAAGCGCTTCGTTCAGCTCGCCCACGGTCGAGAGGTTCCTGACGACCTCGATTCCTTCGTCCGTCACGACGAACGCGAGCAGTTCTTCGCCGAGGCTCGTGTATTCGACGAGCGCGGTGTCGCGTCCGAGGTCTCGACGCAGCGCGCCGAGGTCGAGCGGCTGCGTGTGATTGAAAGCGAAGACACCGGCGGGGCCGGACGCGTCGCCGTGGCCGCCGCCCTCGTCGCTCCGCTGCTGTATCTGGCGCGTGATTTCGAGCATCCGCGCCTCGCGCTCGCGCGCCGTGGCGTGGAGCGCGTCCATCGTCGAGGGGCTGCGCGCGACGCCCACTTCCGGCGGGCGGTTGATCTGGTTATAGAGCCAGTTCAATTCCTCGCGCAGCTCTTCGAGCCGCGCCAGCAGCCCGGCCTCGAACTCGTCGCGCGGACGCGGGCGGACGCTCAGAGTGCCGCTCAACATCTCGAACAGAGCGCGCGAGCGCGCCCGCTCGACGTAACACAAAGCCTCTTCGACGCGCCCGCCCGACGCGTCCGCGAGACACAGGCGCACCAACTCGTCGTAGGCCGCCAGCCTGTCGGCGACGAAAGCCGTGCGGAACTCTTCGGCGGGCAGCGGCGCGCGGATGGTTTCGGTGAGCGCGACCGCGCGACTGAAGAACCCTTCGGCGCGCTCGGCGTCGCCGCCCGCGACCGCGAGCAGGCCGAGCGACGTGTGGCAGCGCTCGGCCACCTGCGGGAGCGCCTGCGCCTCCGCGTCGCGGAGCGTGCCTTCAAGAAGTATCTGGGCGAGGCGCTCCTGACCCTGCGCGCGCGCCGCCTCGCCGCGCAGCCAGCGCGCGACCAGCAGCCGACGCCACGCGCCCGCCTCGGCGAGCGGCGCTTCGGCCTGCGCCGCGAGGACGGCGGTCGCGGCGAAGTCGCCTTCGGCGTGGCGCAGTTGGGCCTCGGCGAGCGTCACGTAAGCCTCGCCGACCGTGTTGCCTTCGGCGGCGTACAGCGCGCGCGCCTCTTCCAGAAACCTGTGCGCCTCGCCCGACCGACCGAGCGCCAGAGCGGCGCGGCCCCTCTGCGCCAGCGCGCGCGCCTGCTCGGCGCGCATGCCGAGCGAAGCGAAAGTCGGCGCGACGCGCTCGTAAATGACGGAGGCTTCGGTGGCGAGGTTGAGTTCGAGATAAGCGTCGGCCAGTTCCATCTCGGCCACCGCCGACTGGTGCGGCATCCCCAGCGAGGCGTAGCGACGCCGCGAGCGCTCAAGCATGTCGAGCGCGCGATCATAACGTCCCTGAAAGAGAGCGAAGTTGCCCATGTTGGCTTCGATCTCGGCCTGCGTGACCGCGAGCCCCGCGCGCGCGGCGCGCTCGTAAGCCTGTTCGTAGAGCCGTTCGGCGGAGCGGAAATCCTGCTGGAAGGTGTAGTTGCCCGCCATCGAGTTTTCGATCATGGCGAGCTGCTGATGGTCGTCGGTTCCGAGGAAGCGTTCGCGCGCGAGCTTCAGATAGTGCTCGGCCTCCTGATAGCGGTCGCGCCGCCAGCAGATGTTACCGATGTTGTGCTCGACGCGGCCCGCCGCCGGCAGGTCGCCGTGCGCGACGAAGACCTCGCGCGCGCGCAGGCCCGTCCCGATGGCCTCGTCGTAGCGACCGAGGACGGCCAGCGCATAGACTTTGCTCACTTGCGTGGAGGCCGCGGCGTGGAGTTGGCCGAGGGCGACGAAGCGCGACTCGGCGGCGTCGAGGTGTTCGATGGCACGCCCCATCTCGCCGCTCGTGAGGGCCGAGATGCCCGCGACCCACGCCGCGACGGCAGACACTTCCGGGTCTTGTGTGAGCCCTTCGAGTGTTTTCAGGTTGGCGGCGGCGGCGTGAGCGCGCGTCGGCTCGGTGGCCCACGATTCGTAGCAGATTTCTTTGAGCGCGTAGGCCAGCGACACGTCGGCGAGCGCGTGGTGCTCGCGCAAAAGCGCGGCCCGCGCGGCCTCGCCTTCCGCCGCCACGAGGCGCAGAGCGAGTTCGTTCCGGTTCATGCCGTTCGCGTTAACTCAACCGCCCGCGAGCCGAGACACATGCTCTCTTTCGATTCCCGGCTACGCGTTCAACTCAAGGCCCGGAACCTCCACCTCGACCTCGCCCACGCGCAAGCGCAGGAGGTAGCTCCCGGCCTCCAACGGCGGCAGCGTGAACTCGCAAAGCTCGTTCAGGTCGGCCCCCGCGAGTATCTCTTCGGCGGCGTCGGCTCTCGCCACTTCAACCTGACCGCCGCCCGCGCACGGCCCCAAGATTTGGCCGGAGACCGACCAGCCCGCGTCGCCGCGCGCGAGTCTCAGATCAACGTCGAAGTCACCGGCGTTGAAGAGCAACTGGCGGGCGGGCGCGGTCTGCCCGGAGCGGACGCCGAAGGCGGGCCGGAGCGCGTTGCTGTCGAAGCTGAGCGTGGCGAGGATGCGGCTGACGAGGCCCGGCTCGCGCCCGTCGGCGCGGCTTGCGCCGAACAGGCGGATTGTTTCGGAGAGCACGTCGCGCGGCGCGTCAACCGAATCGTCCGCGTGCATCAGGGCCAACACTCGTCCGAGTTGGGCCGCCTCTCTCGCACAGCGTTCGCAGGCGGTCAAGTGTCGCTGCGCCTCGGCGAGTTCGTCCCCCGCCAGACGACTCTCCAACAGGTCGGCCAAACGCTCGAAGGGGATGTGCTGGGTGGACAGTCTCATCGTGGGGCTCCTCTCAGGCGTCTTGCGAGACGCTTATTCGCCCGGACAGTGCGCGCGGGAGGAACAAAAATACATGCCAAAAAAGGCGCGACGGCTGGCGACGGGAAGGAGGCTTCGACCCCGCCCCCGGTCACGGCAGGTCGAGCCCTTTTCTGCTCAGGACTTCCATCAACTTTTTGAGGCAGCGGGCGCGTGTGGGGCCGATGCTGCCCTCCGGCGTGCCGAGGGCGGCGGCGATCTCCGAGTAGGGAGGCGGCTCCGGCTGGTAGAAGAGCAGCGTCAGTAGTTTCCGGCAACGCTCGCCCGCCCCGGCGACGGCCTCGCGGACGAGGTGCTGTTGCTCCAACTGTTGGAGCGCCTCGTCCGGCAACATGCTCTCGTCCGCGATGGAGAGCATCTCGTCCGCGCGCCCCTCGTCGTCGTCTCCGAAGGGGCGGAGGTTTTTCGCGCGGCTGATGACGCGCCAAGTCTTCCGGCGGGCCGTCGTGACGAGCCACGCGTGGAGGCGATCCGGCTGCTCGATGGTTTCGATGTTCTGAAGGAGGGTAGTGAACACCTCCTGAAAGACCTCGGAGGCCGCGTCCTCGTCGAGACCGGCCCGGCGCGGGACGGCATAGATGAGCCGCTGGTAACGCCGGACGAGAATCTCCCACGCCCCTTCGTCACCACGGCGGCAGGATAGGAGAAGCTGCTCGTCCGTCTGTTGCGCCGTCGGCATACCTGCTCAGATTAGGTCGCGCTCTCCCCTTTGTCCAGTGACCCCGAATCTCTTCCGAAGTCTCTTCTCGAAGTCTCTGTCAGGCGGGCGGCGAAGCGGCGCGCGAGCTTAGGATTCGTCAGCCGTCGGGCCGTAAACAGACGGCAGCGGCACATCTCGCAAACGCAGATATACCGACAGTTGCCCGCGATGATGAATCAGGTGGTTGAGCATCACCGAACGAATGAAGGCCACGCGCGGCATCCGGAATAACTCTTTCCCGCCGATTAAGAGCCGCCACGACTGATGCAGATTTTCGTCGGGCTGACCTTGCAGTTGCCCAATGGCGGCGGCGATGTTCTCGTCGAACTTCTCCACCAATTCGGACGCGCTCGAAGGCGTGAACGGTTGAACGTCGGCGAAATCCAGTTCGTCCTGAGTCATAATCGGCACGACCATGCCGGGCAGTTGGACGATGTGCCCGGCGAGACGGCCCAGAGAGGTTGATTTTTCGTGCGGCTTCCAGTCGAAGGCGTCTTCCGGCACGCGCTCCAACATCTTCCTCGTGGCGACCGCCTCCTGCCGCAACTCTTCGGCCAATGCGTTACTCAAGCTCATCTCTCTTCCTCCATGTCGTCAAAATCGGAAAGCAGGTGAACAGTTATTTTGCTTCGGCGGAGCTTGAGCAGCCGTTTTTGAAACGCCGACCCCGAAGGCGCGCGGCGCGGTCGCCTTTGCGCTTCGCTTCAGGGGACGGCGGGCCTGGCCGTCTTCTCAAGCTCCGCCGAAATCAGAGCCAGCTTGTGCTCATAATTCTTGCCCAGCTCGTTTCGGCGGCGCAAGTTAATCAACTCTTCCTGTGCCTTGAGGAGATGCGCGCGCGCTTCGGCGAGCGCGCCTGAATCCCCGTCGTCGGCGGCGGCAATGGCGAGGTGCGCCTCGCCGATTTTGCGGTTGGACTCGCTGCGCAAGACCGCGATCTGCAAATTGTCGTTGAGCGTGGACATGCGCGCGACGTAAGCCATCCCCTTCCGGTAGTAGGCGAGAGCATCAGCCCGCTTCCCCTGCTTGAGGAAGATGTCGCCCGTCTTGTTGTAGGTGAGGTGCGTTTGTTTGAGAAACTCGAAGTTGGACGGGTCGTTGGTCGTAATCTCTTCGAGAATCCTGACCGACTCAAGGTTGGCCTTCACCGCCTCCCCGCTCTGGCCCATCGCGTCGCGGGCGAAGGCCATGTACTGCCAAGTCTCGGCCACGTCCCGCTTGGCCTCGTTGTTCTTCGGGTCGCGCGCGGAGATGGCGCGCAGGATTTCGAGCGCGCGCAGGATGTAGGGTTTCCCCTCCTCGCCTTTGCCGACGCGCGCCATCGCCGTCCCCACGTTGATCGAGGCGGCGGCGACGAAGCGGCTATAAACTTCGACCTGCGGGAAGTCGCGCCGCAGCGCCTCACTCATCTCGACCGTGCGGCGGTGCAAGCCCTCGGCCTCGACGTAGAGCGGCATGATCTCGGCTTCGGGCGCTCCGACTTCGCGCAGGTGTTCGGCGCGGAATTCGAGCCGCGTGCCGAGGCGTTGAAGTGCGGTGGCGAGCGAGCGGCGGCCCAGTTCGTCCGCAGGGTTCTTGGCGTAAGTCTCCTCGCCTTCCCGCACGGCGCGGCGGAACCACTCGGCGGTTTCTTCGTCGCCGCCTGAGAACTCCATCGTCTCGCCCTTCACGTGATAGCTCCTGACGAGCAGTATCCGGTACTCCTGATTATTCGGGTCGAGTTCGACTAGCCTGCGGCTGATGTCCAAGACCTTCTGGCCCGTCTCCTCGGCCTCCTTCCAGCGCTGAAGCCGCACCAGCAGGAGCGCCATCTGATGTCCGGCCTGCCGGAGATTTTTGAGATGACCGACGTTCGCCGGGTCTTTGCCGACCAGCCCTTCCAGAATCTCGACGCTCTTGCGGTAGCTGACGAGCGCGCCCGCCGAGTCGCCGAGGTTGGCGCGGTAAGCCTCGCCCTGCACGTTCCCGATCTTGAGGTAAGTGAGCGCGAGTTCCTGCGCGAGCGAAGGGTTGTCCTGCGCGTCCTGCGACAAGTTGTCGAGGTATTCGAGGGCGTCTTTGACCAGCATCTCGCGGGTGGCGGTCGCCCCCGGCAAATCGGCTATCGCGTCGTGGTACTTGAAGACGACGTTGTTCGCCAGCTTCCGCACCTGCTCGAAGCGCTTCTCGGCGCGCTCGCGCTCGCGCCGCGCGGCCCGCGCCTGATAGGTCGTGCCTACGATCCCCGCGATGAGCGCGAGGAAGACGAGCGAGGCGGCGAGGACTCCCACGCGGTTGCGTTTGACGAACTTCGACGCCCGGTAAGAGAAAGTGTCGGGGCGGGCCGAGATGGGTAGTTCCTCAAGGTAACGACGCACGTCTTCGGAGAACTGCTCGACCGACTCGTACCTCCGCTCCGGCTCCTTCTTGAGCGCCTTCAGGACGATGTTGTCGAGGTCGCCTTTCAACGATTGCGGGTTGGCCCCCGAACCTCTTTTGCCGCGCTCCTGTCCTTCGAGCGGTCGAGTCTCGAACTCCGACCCGGCGCTCTCCGACCGTCCGCCCGTCATCATCCGGCTGGGGCGCGGCGGCTCCGTCTCGCAGACGAGGCGCAGCATCTCGTCGAGCCGCAGGCCCGTCAGGTCGTAGGGCAGCTCGCCGGTCAGCAGTTGATAGAGCACGACGCCGAGGCTGTAAACGTCGGTCGCCGTCGTCACCTGTTCGCCGCGAAACTGCTCCGGGCTCGCGTAGTCGGGCGTCATCAGGCCGAGCTGCGTCGCCGTCTCGCGCCCGCCGTTGCCGTCGCCGTGCGTGATGACTTTGGCGATGCCGAAATCGAGCAGCTTGGCCTCGCCCGCGTCGGTTACGAGGATGTTCGAGGGCTTGAGGTCGCGGTGGACGATGAGGCGGCGGTGCGCGTATGAGACCGCCGCGCAGACCTGCCGGAAGAGTTCGAGCCGCGCGTCGAGACTGAGGTCACGGGCGCGGCAGTAGGCGTCAATAGGCACGCCCTCGACGAACTCCATGACGTAGAAGGGCAGGCCGTCTTCGGTCACGCCGCCGTCCAAGAGGCGCGCGATGTGCGGGTGTTCGAGCGAGGCGAGAATCTGCCGCTCGTGACGAAAGCGGCGGGCAATCGTCTCCGTCTGGAGGCCGCTCTTGATGAGCTTGACGGCGACCTTCTGCTGGAACTCGCCGTCGTCGCGGACGGCGGCGAAGACCACGCCCATGCCGCCGCGCGCAATCTCGCCCGTGAGGCGGTAGCGTCCGGCGCGCGTCCCTACGAGGCGCGACGGCTCGTCGAAGGCGAAGTGCGAGAGCGGCGATTCGTCGAGCGACGTGTCGGGGTCGGCGGCGAGCATCCGCTCGACCTCGCGCCGCGCCGCCGGGTCGGGGCAGGCCGAGTCGAGGAAGACGTGTCGCTCCGGCGGCGCGAGTTCGACCGCCGCGTCGAAGATGCGTTTGATCTCTTTCCAGGTGTCCGGGGTCATGGATTGCGGGGCGAGACTTCAGGCGAGTTGCGCCGCGAGCCACGCTTTGGCGCTGCGCCACTCGCGCTTGACGGACGATTCGGACGTGCCGAGGACTTCGGCCACCTCCCCGTTCGAGAGGCCCGCGAAGAATTTCATCTCGACGACGCGCGCCTGCTCGCGGTCGAGTTCGGCGAGGCGCGTGAGAGCTTCGTCGAGCAGGATGAGGTCTATCTCACGCCGTCCGGGAAGGTCGGCGGCCTCGTCGAGCGCCAGCAGGGTCGCGCCCGCACCGCGCTTCTCGGAGCGGCGGCTGATGGCGTGGTTGACGAGGACGCGGCGCATCGTCTCGGCGGCGATGGAGAAGAAGTGCGCGCGGTTGCGCCAGTCCACCGAATGTTGGTCAACGAGGCGGAGGTAAGCCTCGTTGACGAGCGCGGTGGCCTGTAAAGTGTGGCCGGGCCGCTCGCCCGCGAGCTGGCGCGAGGCGATCCCTCTCAGCTCTCGATAGACGAGCGGCAACAGCTCGTCGAGCGCCGCGCGGTCGCCTCGCTGCGCTTGCCTCAGAAGTCCCGTCACGCCCGCCGTCAACTCTTCAGCCATCTCCCACAGTCTTCCCGCGCGTCCCGGACGCTTCACCCCTCGGAGGCGGATGAGCGTTCCTGCCGCCTGAAAAAAAGTTTTCTCCGCCTGACCCTTCCGGCCCGTTTTTTTTGCGATTGAGTGTGAGGGCGCATCTGCCGCGCCCCACGAGATGAAGCGAAGCGGGAGCGGCGTTCGCGCCCATTATAAGTTCAACGCGGCCTCCGCGAGCAACTTCGGCGCGACGATTTCGCGCCCCGCGCCCAAAGTCCGAGACAAATTCAGGAGGTTCCCAAAGCATGTCCGTCCCTCTGTCGCCCCTCAAGAGAAGCGCGTCCCGAATTTCCGCCCGCCGTCTGAACGAGCCGAGGTGGGCGGGACTTGCATATCCGGTCTGCGCCCTCGTCGTCGGCCTGCTGCTCGCGTCCTCCGCGCTCGCCGCGCCGCTCTGGACGCACAAGCCCGCGGGCGACATCAAGTGGTACCGGGTGACGGATGTCGGCTCGGTGCTCGTCGGCACGAAGGGCTCGATCTATCTGCTCGACAGCGAGACGGGCGCGCAAGTTTGGTCGCGCGCCGACCTGCCGGGCGTCGAGGAGTACGAAGTTGACGAGATAACGGGGACGCCCCTGCTGCTCGTCGCGGACACGTCGGGCAGTTTCAGCAAGAACACGCGGCTCTTCGCGCTCGACCTTTTGACGGGGCAGAACATCTGGCAGACGGAGAAGCTGCAAGGCGCGACCGCCGCCATCGAGCCCGTCTATGAGAAAGACCTCGTGCTGCTCGTCACCGTCCCGAACAACTCGGCGAACAAGGCGAAGCCGAAGATTACGGCGCTGCGGATGACTTCGGGCGAGCTGGTCTGGGAGGCCGACTATCCGGACTCCGTTGACCTCTACGGCATCGAGCGCAAGAGCAAGTACTTCCCCAAGTTCGACCTCTCCGGCGCGAACCCGCCCCTCTACGACGAAGACTCGATCTACTTCACCTACGCCGGGTTGCACCGCTACTCGCTCGCCGACGGGAAGCTCCTGTGGGGCGTGAAGTACGACGTGACCGAAGGCTCAATCAAGCGCGGCAACGCGCAGGCCGTCATCGAAGGCGACGCCATCTACACGTCGGCGAAGGGCCAGTTGCGCGCGATTGACAAGGCGACCGGTGCCGTCAGGTGGACGAGCAAGGACTTCGGCGGGGCGGTCGCGGAGATGCGCGCGCAGGGCGGGACGATCTACGGGCGGCTCGGCGGCGCGTTCTACGACTTCTCGAAGCGCGAGTACGTCAACAAGAAGCCGTTCGGCGTGGCAGCCATCAACAAACAGACGGGCGCGACCGAGTGGTACTACGACAAGGCGAGCGAGAGCATCACCAACATGTCCTTGCTGCCGGAGCTGAACACCATCCTCGTCGCCGACGCCAAGAACCTCATCGGCCTTGACACCACGAGCAGCGGCAAGGTCAAAGAGGCTTACAAGATCAAGCTCGAATTCAAGCACAACCTCGGCGCGGCGGCGACCGCGGCGAAGGTGGCGAAGTTCGGCTTCGGCGGCCTCTCGGCCATCGGCAAGGGCGGCGGCGACGACCGCGACGAGCCGGTCGCCATCTACCGGCGCGAGAACGGGACGGTCGTCGTGCAGGGCAAGCAGCACATCCTCGCCTTCGACCCGCGCGCGCGGCAGATCGTCTGGTCGGTGAAGTACGAAGCGCCGGGCGTGCCCGGCTGGCAGAAGATTGCGATGGCGGGCCTCACCGCCTTCACCTATTCGGTCTCGACCGCGCACGCGATGAACACCTACGCGGGCACGGCCTCGAATCGCTGGGCCAACTCGAACCGCGTCAACGCGCTGGTCGCCTACGAGCAGTTCGTCAGCAAGCGTTACAGCGCGGCGAAGGCCGTGGGCAACTACGCCTACGTGCTGACCACCGTCAAGGAAGGCAAGGAGAAGGGCGCGGGGCTCATCGGCGTCCACATGGAGTCGGGCAAGGGCGACCGGCAGATTCTCTTCAAGGACAAGGAGCCCGACTATCAGGTGGACGAGACGGCGGGCCGCGTCTTCAACCTCCGCAACCCGAAGGAACTCTCGGCCTTCTCGGTGGACGCCGCGCCGCCCGCCGAAGAGACGAAGAACAAGTGACGAAGAGCAAGTGGCGGAGAACAAGTAAGCCGGGGCCGAAACAATCTCTTCGGGTCGAATCGAACCAAAAGGCATCGAGCAAGGAGTCATCAACGTGAGAAGCAGAAGTGAGAGAGTCCTCGTCGCGCTGTGCGTCGTGTCGTTGTTCGCGCTCGCGATATATTTCGGTCGCCCGGCTTCGGCTGCGCCGCCGCGAGAAGCCCCGGCGTCTCGTCAACTGCTCGGCGCGGAGGCGTCGAAGTTCTTGCGCGAGAGCGGCATCCACGACTCGCTCGAAGCGTCGGCTGAGGGCGGGTACGTCGAGCAGGGGAGGCTGCTGGCGGACGACGGCGCGGGTCAGGACAGTCTCGGCTTCAGCGTCGCCATTTCGGGCGACTACGCGGTCGTCGGCGCGCCCGCCGATCAGGTCGGCAGCAACTCGCGGCAGGGCTCGGCCTACGTCTATACGCGCAGCGGCTCGACGTGGACGCAGCAGCAGAAGCTGACGGCCTCCGACGGAATCGCCAACGACGAGTTCGGGTACGCCGTCGCCATCGGCGGCGACACCATCTTCGTCGGTCGCCACTTCACTCAAGTCGGGACTCCGGCGCGCACGCGCGGCGCGGTCTATGTCTTCACCCGTGCGGGGACGACGTGGACGCAAAACCCGACGCCGCTCACGCCGTCCGACGCGGCGGACGGCGACCTCTTCGGCGCGAGCCTCGCCTACGAAGAAGGCACGCTCGTCGTCGGCGCGCTGCAAAAGAACAACGGCTCGACCTTCTTTCGCGGCGCGGCCTACGTCTTCACCGGCGCGGGCGCGACGTTCAGCGAGCAGGCGAAATTACTCTCCGACGACGGCGGCTTCGCCAACTTCTTCGGCTTCAGCGTCGCCGTCTCCGGCGACACCGCGATCATCGGCGCGACGGGCCTCAACGGCGGCGACGCGGCCAGCGGTCGCGGCTCGGCCTACGTCTTCACGCGCAGCGGCACGGCTTGGTCGCAGCAGCAAAAACTTCTGGCGAGCGACGGCGCGGCGGGCGACGCCTTCGGCTTCAGCGTCGGCGTCTCCGGCGACTTCGCCGTCATCGGCGCGCGGGCCGACGTGGTCGGGACGGGCGGCGAAGTGGGCTCGGCCTACGTCTTCGCCCGCACCGCCGGGGTCTGGGCCGAGCAGCAGAAGTTGACCGCCGCCGAGCCGACGCCGCGCAACGACTTTTTCGGTAACGGCGTCGCCATCAAAAACGACACTATCATCGTCGGCTCGCCCGCGCATGAGGTGCTGCCCGGCATCGCCAACCACGGCGCGGTCTATGTCTTCACGAGAAGCGGCGCGACGTGGACTCGCCAGCAGAAGCTCATCCACTCCGACGCCGGGGCCGATGCGCTCGGTCAGGCCGTGGCCTTCGACGGCCAGTCCGTCATCGCCGGTGCGCCCGCCAAGTCGAGCGCGCGCGGCGCGGCCTACGTCTTCGCCTTCGTCCAGAACGGCTCCGTCAGAGTCACCGCCGACGACAGCACGTCAAACGACGAGTTCGGCTTCAGCGTCGCCATCTCCGGCGACACCCTCGTCGTCGGGGCGCACCTCGAAGACGACGCCGCGGGCTCGAACCGGGGCGCGGCCTACGTCTTCGTCCGCAGCGGCTCGACGTGGACGCAGCAGGCCAAGCTCGCGCCGACCGACGCGCAGTTGGGCCGGTTCGGGACGAGCGTCGCCATCGCGGGCGACACCATCGTCGTCGGCGCGGAAGGGTCGCAGGTCGGGCAGAACGGGACGCAGGGCTCGGCCTATGTCTTCACCAGAACCGGTTCGGCGTGGACGCAGCAAACGCGGCTGCTGGCCGACGACGGCACGACGGGCGACTTCTTCGGCAACAGCGTCTCCATCTCCGGCGACACAGTCGTCGTCGGCGCATTCTTCAAAGACGTGGGCGGCAACTTTAATCAGGGCGCGGCCTACGTCTTCACGCGCGCGGGCGCGGCGTGGACGCAGCAGGCGAGGCTGACGGCGGACGACGGCGCGGCTAACGACAACTTCGGCAGCGGCGTCTCCGTCTCCGGCGACACCATCATCTGCGGCGCGGTCGGAGACGCGCCCACCTTCGGCTCGGCTTATGTCTTCACGAGAAGCGGCACGGCTTGGTCGCAGCAGCAGAAGCTCACGCCCGACGACGGGAACGGGAGCCAGATCAACTACGGCATCAGTGTCGCGGTGAGCGGCGACACGGCCCTCGTCGGGGCCGAGCAGGCGGGCAGCCTCACGTCGGGCGCGGCCTACGCCTACACGCGCACCGGCTCGACGTGGACGCAGCAGCAAGTGCTCGTCTCGGCGGACGCGCAACTGAGCGAGCGTTTCGGCTTCAGCGTGGCCCTGACGGGAGACACGGCGGTCGTTGGCGCGTACCAGAAACGCATCGGCGACAGCAGCTTCAGTCAAGGCGCGGCCCATGCCTTCCGCCGGAGCGGCTCGGCGTGGTCGCAGGTCTCGAAGCTGACGGCCTTCGACGGCGTGGCGGGGGATCAGTTCGGACGGGCCGTGGCCGTCTCCGGCAACACGGCTGTCGTCGGCGTGCCCTTCGACGATGTCGAAGGGAAGCCCAATCAAGGCTCGGCCCATGTCTTCACGATTGAAGGAGGAACAACGCCGACGCCTACTCCGACGCCGACCCCGACGCCCGCGCCCTCGCCGCTCGGCTCCGTGTCGTTCACCTCCCCCACGTTCGAGGCGGACGAAGGGGACGACGACGAGAACGCGGCGCACTCCGGCGTCGGTTCCGGCGAGGCGGCGGCGAGGCAGGCCGCTCGCGCGTCCGTGCAAGCGTCGGCGGTAATCACCGTGACGCGCACCGACGCGACGCAAACCGCCACCGTTGACTACGCCACCCAGAACGGCACCGCCTCCGACCGCTCCGACTACACAGCCGCCTTCGGCACGCTCCGCTTCGAGCCCGGCGAAACCTCGAAGTCAATCCTCATCCACATCACGGATGACGCGTTTCAGGAGAACGTTGAAACCTTCTCCGTCGTCCTCTCAAACCCCGTGGGCGTTAACCTCGGCTCGCCCTCTTCGGCCAACGTCAACGTGACCAGCAACGACGCGGTCACGGGAAGCAGCCCCGTCAAAGAGTCTTCCTTCGACGTGGACTTCTTCGTCCGCCAGCACTATCACGACTTCCTTAACCGCGCGCCCGACGCGGGCGGCCTCGCCTTCTGGACGAACGGCATCGAATCGTGCGGAGCGGACGCGCAGTGCCGCACGCTGAAGCGGATAGACACTTCCGCCGCCTTCTTCCTCTCGATAGAGTTTCAGGAGACCGGCTTCCTCGTCCACCGCCTCTACAAGGCCGCCTTCGGCGAGGCCACCGGGCAGGCCACGCAGAACGGCGTGCCTATCCAGATTCCCGTCCCCGTCGTAAGGCTTCACGAGTTCCTCCCCGACACGCAG
>DASTQX010000470.1:0-17594 GCA_035761505.1 Pyrinomonadaceae bacterium | reverse complement strand
CGGCGGGCGGCGCTGGTCTCTCCGGCGTCGTCGTCGCGCTCTCCGGCTCGGCGAGCCGCACGACGACGACCGACGCCAACGGCAACTACTCTTTCAGCGTGCAGGCCACGGGCAATTACACGCTCACGCCCTCGAAGACGCATTACACGTTCACGCCGCCGCAGCAGAGCTTCAACAATCTGAGCGGCAACCGGACGGCGGACTTCGCCGCGACGCTTAATCGTCACACCTTGAGCGGTCGCGTCGTCAACGTGAACAACGGCGCGCTCCCCGGCGTCCTCGTGACGCTCTCCGGCGCGCAGAGCGCGACGACGACGACCGACGCCAACGGCAACTTCTCCTTCCCGAACCTCTCGGCGGGCGCGAGCTACACGGTCGCGCCTTCGCTCCGCAACCACACCTTCACGCCCGCCGCGCGGACGTTCAACAACCTCGGCTCCGACCAGCGCGGCGACTTCACCGGCGGCCTCAGCTTCTACCAGATAGGCGGGCGCGTGACCGAGAAGGGCGCGGGGCTCGCGGGCGTGACGATGACCATCTCCGTTCCCGGCACGACGGTCGGGCAGGCCGTCACCGACGCGAACGGCAACTACGCCTTCAGCGTCATCGCCGAGAACAGCTACACCGTCACGCCCTCGAAGCAGAACTACAGCTTCAGCCCGGCGGGCGCGACCTTCAACAACCTGAGCGGCGGACAGGTGGCCGACTTCGCCGCCACGCTCCTGCCCGTCGTCGAGTTCGGCGCGGCCACGGCCTCCGTCTCCGAGGGCGTCGGCGTCGTCGTCATCACGGTCACGCGCGGCGGCGACACCTCGAACGAGTTGATTGTCACTTACGACGCCAGCGACGGGACGGCGAAGCAGGGCTCCGACCTCAACACCGTCGTCGGCCAGCTCACCTTTGCCCCCGGCGAGACGACCAAGACCATCACCATCTTCGTCACCGACGACACATACGTCGAGGGGCCGGAGACCATCACGCTCCGTCTGACCGACACGGGCGGCGCGCTGCTCGGCAGCCGCCCGACGACCGCCCTCACCATCAACGACAACGATCAGGGCGCGCCCGCCGCGAACCCCGTGGACGACGCGCGCTTCTTCGTCCGCCAGCACTACCGGGACTTCCTCTCGCGCGAGCCCGACGACGCCGGGCTCGACTTCTGGACGAACGAGATAACTTCGTGCGGCGCGGACGCGGCGTGCGTCGCCATCAAACGCGAGAACGTCTCGGCGGCCTTCTTCCTCTCGATTGAATTCAGGGAGACGGGCTACCTCGTCTATCGTCTCTACAAGGCGGCTTACGGGCGGACGCCGCGCCGCGTCGAAGAGTTCCTCTTGGACGCGGGCCTCATCGGCGAGGGCGTCGAGGTCGGCAAGCCGGGCTGGGAGGCGCAACTCGAATTGAACAAGGCGTCCTTCGTCGCCGCCTTCCTCGCGCGCGACGCGTTCGTCGCGCGCTACCCGCTCGCGCTCACGCCCGCGCAGTTCGTCTCGCGGCTCAACGCCAACACCGGCTCGTCGCTCACGCCGGAGGAAGAGGCCGCGCTCGCCTCCTCCTCGTTCGGCGGCGCGACCGACAGTTCCGACCCGGCCTCGCGCCTCGACGCGCTCCGCAGGCTCGCCGAGCACGCCGAGTTCTCGCGCCGCGAACTCAACCGCGCCTTCGTCTTGATGCAGTACTTCGGCTACCTCCAACGCAACCCCGACGACCCGCCCGACGACTCACGACTCATCGGCTACAACTTCTGGCTCCAGAAGCTCGAAGACAATCAAGGCAACTTCGTGCAGGCGCAGATGGTGCAAGCCTTCATCACCTCTTTCGAGTACCGCAAACGCTTCGGCCAGTAAGCGGAAGAAGGACGGGCCGTCAATCGTCCATCGTGAAGAGTTAAGACCGCGTTCTTACTCTTCACGATGGACGATTGACGGCCTTTCTTCCTCTCTGGCGAGTTGACCAAAAGCGCCCGTCTGAGCGATGCTACGGGGTTATAAACTTTAATCCGCATCCCTGTGAGAAAAGGCCATGAGTAAAGCAGCAGCAGAGATTTTTTCGGGCGGCCCGCTGACCGTCTATTCCGAGGACGAGGACATGTTCCGCGCCTCCGTGCGCGAGTTCGCCGAGGGTGAAATCCTCCAGCGCCGCGAGGCGATGGACGAGCACGCCAAGATGGACCCGGTCATCATCAAGCACCTCTTCGACCTCGGCCTGATGGGCATCGAGACGCCCGAAGAGTACGGCGGCGCGGGCGCTTCCTTCTTCACCGCCATCATCGGCGTCGAAGAACTCTCGCGCGTTGACCCCTCGGTCGGCGTCCTCATGGACGTGCAGAACACGCTCGTCAACAACGCCCTCATCCGCTGGGGCACGCCCGAACAGAAGAAGAAATACCTGTCGCGTCTGGCCGCCGACACGGTCGGCGCTTACGCCCTCTCCGAGGCGGGCTCCGGCTCCGACGCCTTCGCCATGGGGACGCGCGCCGTGGACAAGGGCGACCACTTCGAGCTGTCGGGCCAGAAGCTCTGGATCACGAACGGCGTGGAGGCCGAAATCTTCGTCGTCTTCGCCAACGCCAAACCGGAAGACGGCTACCGCGGCATCACGGCCTTCGTCGTCGAGAAGAATTTCGAGGGCTTCGCCGTCGGCAAGAAGGAGAACAAGCTCGGCATCCGCGCCTCCTCGACCACCGAGATTATCTTCGACGGCTGCAAGGTGCCGAAGGAGAACGTCCTCGGCGAGTTCGGCAAGGGCTACAAGATTTCGATTGAGACCTTGAACGAAGGGCGCATCGGCATCGGCGCGCAGATGGTCGGGCTGGCGCGCGGCGCGTTCGAGGCCGCCCTCAACTACACGAGCGAGCGCGCGCAGTTCGGCAAGCCCATCAACCAGTTTCAGGGCGTCCAGTTCCAACTGGCCGAACTCGCCGTCGAGATCGAGGCCGCGCGGCTGATGGTCTATAACGCCGCGAGGTTGAAGGACGCGGGCCTCCCCTTCGTCAAAGAGGCGGCGATGGCTAAGCTCTATTCCTCGCGCGCCGCCGAGCACGTCGCCTCCAAAGCCATCGAGCTGTACGGCGGCTACGGCTTCGTCAAAGACTACCCGGTCGAGAAATTCTGGCGCGACTCCAAGATCGGCGCTATCTACGAGGGCACCTCCAACATGCAACTTCAGACCATCGCCAAGCTGCTCATAGACAACCGGCAGCCGAAGGCGCAGTAGGAGGAAAACGGTAAATGGCAAATGGGCGGCTGAGTGATTCCGAACTCGAAAGGTCGCAACTCAACGCCACTGCGGCTCAACCACCATTCACTATTTACCATTCACCATTCACCATTTTATGGGCACGTCACGCATAGACATCTTCCGCATGATGCTCGAAAGCGACCCCGACAATACGTCGGTCATGTTCGGGCTGGCGAAGGAGTATGAGAAGGCCGGGCGCTTCGGCGAGATGGTCGAAGTCCTCAACGAGTACCTCCACCGCGCCGACGACGAGGGCAACGCCTACGGGATGCTCGCCTCGGCGTACCTCAAGGACGGCAACCGCGCAGCCGCCCGCCGCGCCTACGAGCGCGGCATCGAAGTCGCGCGGGCGCACGGCCACCCCTCGATGGCCGAAGACTACCGGATGACTTTAGAGATGGAGTTCGACGAAGAATAAGAGCGCGTGAATCGTCAACCGTGAATCGGCAATCGAAACGGCTTTTGCTTCCCCTTCGATTAATCACTCACGGTTCGGCGTCGTCCGGCGGCGATTCACGATTGACGATTCACGCTTTTTATCAGGAGAGTAATCATGGCGACCGAGATTAAGGCGCGCGAGTACAGGGGCTTGGGCCGCGAGCAGTTGGTCGGGATGTACCGGACGATGTTTCTGTCGCGGCGCGTGGACGACAAGGAGATTCAGCTCAAGGGGCAGAACAAAATCTTCTTCCAGATTTCGGGCGCGGGCCATGAGGCCGTGCTCGTCGCGGCGGGGATGGCGTTGAAGGCGGGCTACGACTGGTTTTACCCGTACTACCGCGACCGCGCGCTCTGCCTGCAACTGGGGATGACGCCGCTCGAACAACTGCTCTCGGCGGTCGGCGCGGAGGCCGACCCCAACTCGCATGGTCGCCAGATGCCTTCGCACTGGGGCCACAAGAAGCTCAACATCGTCTCTCAGTCTTCGCCCACGGGGACGCAGTTCTTGCAATCGGTCGGCTGCGCCGAGGCGAGCTACCGCGCGTCCTTGATTGACGACCTCAAGGAGCGGGTCGTCGGCTTCAAAGGCGACGAGGTCGTGTACTGCTCGACCGGCGATGGGACGACGAGTCAGGGCGAGTTCTGGGAGGCGCTCAACACGGCGAGCAACCTGAAGCTGCCCGTCCTGTTTCTGGTCGAAGATAACGGCTACGCCATCAGCGTCCCGGTCGAGGTGCAGACCGCCGGGGGCGACGTGTCGAAGCTCGTCGCGGGCTTCCCCGATTTGTATCTCCAGAAGTGCGACGGGACAGACCCCATCGAGTCGCTCGAAACCTTGCAGCGCGCCGTCGAGTACTGCCGCGCGCGCCGTGGCCCGGCGCTCGTCCACGCCACCTGCATCCGCCCCTACTCGCACTCGCTCTCGGACGACGAGAAGCTCTATCGCCCCGACGAGGAGCGCACCTCGGACGCCGAGCGCGACCCCGTCAAGCGCTTCGGCGCGCTGCTCATAGACGAAGGCATCGTCACGCAGGAGGAGTTGCAGCGCATCAAGGACGAGGTTGACCGCGAGGTCAACGAGGCCACGGACATCGCGCTCGCCAGCCCGCAGCCGGAGCCGGAGACGGCGGCGCACTTCGTTTACTCGCCGGACGTTGACCCGACCTCGAAGGAGTTCGACAAAGAGGACGGCGTGGAACTCTCCGGCAACGCCGGGACGATGGTTGACCTCATCAACCGCTGCCTCCAAGAAGAGATGGCGCGCGACCCGGCAATCGTCGTCTTCGGCGAGGACGTGGCCGACGTTTCGCGCGAGCAGCACTTGGATAAGGTGAAGGGCAAGGGCGGCGTCTTCAAGGTGACAGCGAATTTGCAGCGCAAGTTCGGCGGCGCGCGCGTCTTCAACTCGCCGCTCGCCGAGGCCAACATCGTCGGGCGTGCCATCGGGATGGCGACGCGCGGGATGAAGCCCGTCGTCGAGATACAGTTCTTCGACTACATCTGGCCCGCCTATCACCAGATTCGCAACGAGCTGGCCTTGATGCGCTGGCGCTCGGCGAACGATTGGAAGTGCCCGGTCGTCATCCGCTGCCCCGTCGGGGGCTACCTGAAGGGCGGCGCGGTCTATCACTCGCAATCGGGCGACACCATCTTCACGCACGTCCCCGGCATCCGCGTCGTCTACGCTTCCAACGCGCTCGACGCGAACGGGCTTCTGCGGACGGCGATTCGCTCGGACGACCCCGTGCTCTTCCTCGAACACAAGCACCTCTACCGTCAGACTTACAACAAGTCGCAGTACCCGCCCGGCGGCTTCACCATCCCGTTCGGCAAGGCGCGGACGGCGAGGGAAGGGACAGACCTTTCCATCGTCACCTACGGCGCGCTCGTCCAGCGCTCGCTCGTCGCCGCCAAGCAGGCCGAGCAGCAGGGCATCAACGTCGAGGTCATAGACCTCCGCACGCTCGCGCCTTACGACTGGGAGGCGATAGCCGCGACCGTCAAGAAGACCAGCAAGCTCATCGTCGCGCACGAGGACACGCGCACGCACGGCTTCGGCGCGGAGATCGCCGCGCGCGTCTCCGAAGAACTGTTCGAGTACTTGGACGCGCCCGTCCGCCGCGTCGCCGCGCTCGACACCTTCGTCGCCTACGCGCCCCGCCTCGAAGACCACATCCTCCCGCAAGTCGAGGACGTGTCGCGCGCCATCACAGAGCTTTACAGCTACTAAGGCCGGAGGCCGGAGACTAGAGGGTGTCTGAGAAGCCGGATTTTGTCAGCTCTACGATCTGAAGAAGGCTTTCAGAGACACTCTCTAAGGCTTGCGCGCGGGCTTCTTCTCGATGAGTTCGGAGAGGGTGGCGGCGAGTTCGGGGGCGTTGAGTTCTTTGAGCTTGTCCTGCTCGGCGAGGGCTTCGGCGTGCCTGCCGAGCGAGGCTTGGGCGACGCCGAGGTGGAAGTGCGCGGCGGCGGAGCGGGGTTCGAGGCGGACGGCGCGCTCGGCAGCCGCGAGGGCTTCGGCGTGTCTGCCGAGCCCGTTGTAGGCCGCGCCGAGGTGTTCGTAGGCGGCGGCGCTCCGGGGTTCGAGGCGCGCGAGTTCGTTGAGGCTCGTGACCGCTTCCGCGAAGCGCCGGTCGGCGTTATAGACCATGCCGAGCTTGAGGTGCGCGCGGGCGAACGAGGGGTCAATGCGGAGCAGTTCTTTGAAGGCGGCCTCGGCCTCCTTGAAGCGGCCCCCGGCGAGGTGCTCTTCGCCCTCGGCCATGTAAGCCTCGGCGGCCTTGATGAAGGCGCTGCTGGCTTCCGTCTCGCGGCCCAGCTTGAGGAGGCCGAGGCCGAGGTTGAAGTGCGCCTGCGCGTACTTCGGCTCGACGCGCGCGGCCTCGCGGAAGGCGGCCACCGCCTCCTCGAAGCGCGAGAGCGCGAAGAGCGCGCTCCCCATGTTGTTGTGCGCGGCGGCGAAGGCGGGGTAGAGCCGGAGCGCTTCCGCGTACTCTTTCAACGCCTGCTCGTACCGTTGCTTCGAGAAGTGCGCGAGCCCCTTCTCGGTGTGCGCGAGCGCCCTGCGTTCTTCGGGCGAGACGGCGCGCACCGTGCCCGGCTTGGCCGCGGACTTGTTCGCGTCCGAGGGGAACTTCCCCGAAGGCTTGCCCTCTTCGAGTTGCCTTCGCGTCAACTCTTCGATGGCGCGGCGGCTCAACTCCATCCGCCGCTGCATCGCCGCGTCCCACGAAGGCCGCGACAGAGGCCCGCCCGGCGAGGGCTGCTGCGCTTGAGCGGCGGACGCGGGCAGGCCGAGCAGGAGGCAGAGCGCGGCGGCGCGCGCGAAATGTCGGCGGCGCGTATCGGCTGTCGAGTCCATGACGATTCCTCCTTCGCGGGCCGAAGGCTTTCGCCCGCGCGCGGCCCTCTTTCAGCCGCCGCCCGCTTCGACGGGCGCGTCCGCCTCTTTCCAAGCCCGCCAGCCGCCCGCCAGAGAGAAGACGTTCGTGTAACCCATGCGCCGGAGGTTGTCGGCGGCGAGCGCCGAGCGGTAGCCGCCGCCGCAGTAGAGGATGAGTTCCGCCGCCTTGTCGGGGACTTCGCGTTCGATGTCGCGCTCGATGACGCCGCGCCCCAAGTGCTTCGCGCCGCGCGCGTGCTCCGCCTCCCACTCGCGGTCTTCGCGCACGTCCACGAGGAGCGCGCCGCCCGCCGCGATGCGCTCCAAAGCCTCCGCGACGCTCGTCTCGCGGACGCGCGACCGGGCGTCCTCGACGAGTCGCAGGAATCCTTCGCTATGCTCCAAGTGACTTCGCCTCCTGCCGGGGTGTGATTTGAAGCGGGGCGCTTGAGCGCCGGGCTTTCGGCAACGGGCGCGCGCGGCGGCCCCGCCTTGACTTTCGTTTTTCGCGGCTGTTACATGATAACGCTTTTCCAGCCCCCCGTGGAGGTTTTCCCAATGACCCCCAGACTCGTCTCTCGCCTGCTCGTCGCGCTCGCCTGCGGCGTCCTGCTCGTCGGATGCAAGAAGGACGCGCAGGTGGACTCCGTGCTCACCGAACTCGACACGTTCACGAAGGAGATGGTCGCCAAAATAGATTCCGCCCCAAGCCCCTCCGCCGGGGTTGACGCGGCGCAGGCGTTCATGGACTCGCGCAAGGCCGACATGCAGGCCAAGCTCGGCACGCTCAAGGGCTTGCGCGGCTTTCAGGTCAGCGACGAGACGAAAAAGAAGATGATGGAGCGCATGACCGAGAACGCCATGAGCGTCGCCAAGCTCAAGATCAAATACATCGGGGCCGCGATGCGCGACCCGGCCCTGAGCGGCAAGTTCGACAAGCTCAACGCCGATTACATGGCCCTCATCAAGTCCATGGGAGAGTAGGCGACTCGTTCGGACAACGCGCCTTGAGCCTCGACGGTCGGGCGTCAAAGAAGCGCGAAGCGCCGCCGGGGCTTCTGACGGCCCGCCGGCGCTTCGCGCGTCAGTGCTTGACCGTCCCGGCGAAGCGCGTGCGAAAGGCGGCCCGGCGAATTGGCCGAAAGCGGGTGGTTGCGTCTATAATCCTTATTTGAATACGGCCCACACATCGCGAGACGTTTCGGACGAGGTCGCCGGGGAAGCAACCCGGCCCGAAGGTGCGCGGGAGTGCGCCGCGAGGACGCTCGCGGACGAGCGCCGGAGGCGGATTCGATGAAGAAGACCGAACTACTTGAGCGCGTGCGCGTCGCGCACGGCGAGATGGAGCGGGCGCTCGAAGGGCTCTCCGAAGAGGACGCGACGCGCGCGGGGCTCAACCCGAACTGGTCTGTGCGCGATGCGCTCGCGCACGTCGTCGCTTGGGAGTTGGAAGGCGCGCGCGCCATCGAAGGGCTCCGCGCGGGCACTTACACCCCGCGCCCCTTCGACAAAGAGACCATTGACCGCTTCAACGAAGAGGCCGTCAGCGAGCGGCGCGGGCGCACCTTCGCCGAAGTGCGGGCCGAGTTCGACGACGCGCACCGCCGCATGACCGGCGTCCTCGAAACGCTCCCCGACGAGATCGAAGAGCGCACGCCCGTCTATAAGTTCGCCGAGGGCACGACCCTCAAACACCTCTCGCACCACGCGGCGCAGATCGAGGAGTGGAAGAAAAATAACGTCCGGTCGTGAATCGTCAATCGTTAAGAACTGTCTTTTGCGATTCACGATTGACGATTGACGACTTTTAACGATTCACGGCTTTTTTAGGAGAAGCACATTGTCAACGGAACAGTTCGACGTGACGATTATCGGTTCGGGGCCGGGCGGCTACGTGGCCGCGATTCGGGGCGCGCAGTTGGGTTTAAAGGTCGCGCTGGTTGAAAAGGACAAGCGGCTCGGCGGGACGTGCACGCTGCGCGGGTGCATCCCGACCAAGCAACTTCTGATGTCGGCGCACGTCTATGAGCAGATGCAGCACGCCGCCGATTTCGGCGTGCAGGCTTCGGAGATTCGCCTCGCCTTCGCCGACGTGCAGAAGCGCAAGGAGAAGGTCGTCCTCAAGAACTCGAAGGGCATCGAGTTCCTGATGAAGAAGAACAAGATCACCGTCTTCCCCGGCCACGGGAAACTTCAGTTGCCCGGCAAGGTCGTCGTCACGGGCGCGGACGGCACGGAGCAGACCATCGAGTCGAAGAACATCATCATTGCTTCCGGCTCGGTCGTCCGCCCCATCCCCGGCTTTGAGACGGACGGCGAGCGCATCGTCAACAGCGACCACATTCTAGAGTTGCAACAGGTTCCGAAGTCACTCGTCGTCATGGGCTCCGGCGCGGTCGGCGTCGAGTTCGCCTCCGTCTATTCGCGCTTCGGCACCGAGACAACGCTCGTCGAACTCCTGCCCCGCCTCATGCCGCTCGAAGACGAAGAGATTTCCAAAGAGATTGAAAAATCCTTCCGCAAGCGCGGCATCAAGTCGCTCACGGGGACGAAGTTAGAGAAGGTCGAGAGGACGGACGCGGGCGTCCGCGTCTCCGGCAAGGGCGCGAAGGGCGAGGACGTTTCGCTCGAAGCCGAGATGCTGCTCGTCGCCGTCGGGCGGATGCCTTACGTCGAAGGGCTCGGCCTCGAAGGGACGAAAATCAAAGTCGAGCGCGGCGCGATTCAGGTGGACGAGTTCTGCCGCACGGGCGAGCCCAACGTCTTCGCCATCGGCGACGTAATCCCGACGCCGTGGCTCGCGCACCTCGCCTCCAAAGAAGGCATCCTCGTCGTCGAGCAGATCGCGGGCCACAACCCGCAGCCGGTGAACTTGCGCCAAGTGCCTTCGTGCACCTACTGCGACCCGGAGGTCGCTTCCGTCGGACTCACCGAAGCGAAGGCGAAGGAACTCGGCTACGACGTGAAGGTGGCGAAGTTCCCCTTCTCGGCTTCGGGCAAGGCGCGCATCCTCGGCGAGGAGGAGGGCTTCGTCAAGGTCGTCAGCGAGACGAAGTACGACGAACTCCTCGGCGTCCACATCATCGGCCCGCACGCGACCGAAATCATCCACGAGGCCATCGTCGCCATGCACCTCGAATCCACGGCGGAGGAACTGGGCCGCGTCATCCACGCGCACCCCACCGTCTCCGAGTCCGTCATGGAAGCCGCCGAAGGCATCCACGGCTTAACGATTCATTTTTAGTAAGCGGTAAGCGGTGAGCAGTAGGCAGTAGAAGAAAAAACTGCGCGCTTCTTCCTGCTCACTGCTCACCGCTCACTGCTTACTGTTTACTGTCTTATGAAAAACGGCTCGGCAAACAAGTCCACTGGACGCAAAGACGCGAAGGGCGGCAAAGGCAAAGAGGCGAAGGCGAACGGTCAGCCGTTCGTGACCATCGAGCCCCTGCGCGTCGAAGGGCTCGCGGCGGTCGGAGACCCTTTGAACGAGCAGGGCGAGTTGGTCTGCACGAAGGAGACGACGCTTGAGGCGGCGCAGTTGCTTGAGCTTTATCGTCACCTGACGTTGACGCGGCTGGTCGAAGAAAGGCTCGTCAACCTCTACCGGCAGACGAAGGTCGTGGGCGGCGTCTTCCGCTCGCTCGGTCAGGAGGCGACGGCGGTCGGGACGGCCTACGCGCTCCGCCGCGAGGACTTCATCGCGCCGCTCATCCGCGACCTCGGCGCGGTGCTCGTCAAGGGCATCCGCCCGCGCGAAATCTTCGCGCAGTACATGGCGAAGGCTTGGGGGCCGTCGGAGGGCCGCGACCTCAACATCCACTTCGGCGACCTTGAGAAGGGCTTCATCGGCCCCATCTCGCACCTCGGCGACATGATCCCGGTGATGACCGGCATCGTGCTCGCGGCGCGGATGCAGAAGAAGGAGTCGGTGGCCGTGGCCTACATCGGCGACGGCGGGATGAGCACCGGCGCGTTCCACGAGGGGCTGAACTTCGCCGCCGTCCAGCGGCTCCCCTTGATCGTCGTCGCCGAGCACAACTGGTACGCCTACTCGACTCCGACCTCGAAGCAGACCGCCGTCAAGCACCTCGCCGAGAAGGCCGCGGGCTACGGCATCCCCGGCCACATCGTTGACGGGAACGACGTGGTGGCCTGCTACGAGGTGATGCGGCAGGCGGCGGAGTTCGCGCGCGGCGGCGGCGGCGCGGTGCTCATCGAGGCCAAGACTTACAGGCGCAAGGGCCACGCCGAGCACGACGACCAGCGCTACCTCCCCGAAGGCGAAATCGAGATGTGGGAGAAGCGCGACCCCGTTGACCGCTTCACGCGTCACCTGCTCTCAAGCGGCGTCGCCACGCAGGAGAAACTCGACGAGATAGTTGCCGACGTGAAGCGGGAGATTGAGGAAGATTCGGCGTGGGCCGAGTCGTCGCCGATGCCTGAGCCGGAGAAGGCGGCCTTTAACGTCTTCGACAACACGGTCGTTCCGCCCGCCTTCCGCCCGCCGGTCTTCGGGCGAAACGAGTAAGTAGAGTTTATGTCAACAGCGACTAAAAAAGAGCACAAGTCCAACCGCCCTTCGCGCGGCGGCGTGGCGACTTTCGTCGAGGCGATACGTCAGGGCATCTGGGAAGAGATGGAGCGCGACCCTTCGGTCTTCGTCATCGGCGAGGACGTGGGCGTGTACGGCGGCGCGTTCAAGGTGACTGACGGGCTGCTCGACGAGTTCGGCGAGGGGCGCGTGATTGACACGCCCATCTCGGAGGCGGCGATTGTCGGCGCGGCGTGCGGCGCGGCGCTCTTGGGGATGCGGCCCGTCGCCGAGTTTCAGTTCATAGACTTCATCTCGCCCGGCTTCGACATGCTGACGAACTACGCGGCGAAGTGCCGCTATCGCTGGGGCGCGGGGCTGCCGACCGTGTTTCGTGGCCCGTGCGGCGCGGGCGTCCATTCCGGCCCGTTCCACTCGCTCAATGCCGAGGCGATGTTCCTCAACACGGCGGGACTCAAGATGGTCGAGCCCTCGACCGCCTACGACGCGAAGGGCTTGATTAAGGCCGCCATCCGCGACCCAGACCCCGTGATCTTCTTCGAGCACAAGAAGCTCTACCGCCTGCCGCGCCTGCGCGAAGAGCTTCCCGAAGACGATTATGTCGTGCCCCTCGGCGAAGCGAAGGTCGTGCGCGAGGGCCGAGACCTTTCAATCTTCACCTTCGGCGCGCAGGTCTTGAACGCGCTCGACGCGGCGGCGGAGTTGGAGAAGGAAGGCTTGGACGTTGAAGTGATTGACCTGCGCACGCTCGCGCCGATGGACAGAAACGCCATCCTCGCGTCGGCGAAGAAGACGAGCAAGGTTTTGATTCTCCACGAGGCTTCGCGCACGGGCGGCATCGGCGGCGAGATCGCAGCCACCATCGCCGAGGAAGCCTTCGAGTGGCTCGACGCGCCCGTCGTCCGCGTCGCGGCGACCGACACGCCCGTGCCCTACTCGCCGCCGCTCGAAGAGTATCACCTGCCGCAGGTGAAAGACGTTCTCGACGCGGCGCGCAAACTCGCGGCGTATTGACAGTGAGCAGTAAGCGGTGAGCAGGAAGAAGCGAGCAGTTTTTTCTTCTACTGCTTACTGCTCACCGCTCACTGCTCACTCGCGACTGAAAGGAGCGAAGAGATGCCGAAGTTCATCATCGAGCGAGAGATTCCGGGGGCGGGCGATTTGTCGGGCGAGGAGTTGCGGGCGATCTCGCAGAAGTCTTGCGGGGTCTTGCGGGAGATGGGGCCGCAGATTCAGTGGGTGGAGAGCTACGTCACGGGCGACAAGGTTTACTGCGTCTATATCGCGCCCGACGAGGAGGCCGTGCGCGAGCACGCGCGACAGGGCGGCTTCCCCGCCAACCGCGTCTCCGAAATCAAGCGGATGATAGACCCGACGACGGCGGAAGGATAAAAGCCGTGAATCGTCAAACGTCAATCGTGACCGGTAAGAACTGATTTCCTCTTCTCACGATTGACGATTGACGTTTGACGTTTGACGTTTTTTGCACGGAGGCTTATGAGCACAGAAGTGGTGATGCCGCAGATGGGCGAGTCCATCGCGGAGGGGACGATTACGCGTTGGCTGAAGAAGGTCGGCGAGCACGTCGAGCGCGACGAGCCGCTCTTCGAGATTTCGACCGACAAGGTTGACGCCGAGATTCCGTCGCCCGCCGCCGGGACTTTGCAGGAGGTGAAGTTCAAGGAGGGCGACACGGTCGAGGTCAACACGGTCGTCGCGCTCATCGGCGACGGCGACGGCGCGACCGCCGCCGCGCCCGCGACGCAGGACGCGACGACGGCACCGGCGGAACCCGCGACGCCGCCGCAGGCTCCCGCGAGTCAGGCCGCGTCCTCCGCGCCGCCGCCTCCGCCGCCTCCTGCCGCCGCCGCGCCCGCGCCGCCTCAAGCGCCGCCCGCGCCGAGCGAGGCCGCGCCTTCGCCGCCGCAGGCGCAGCCGTCCGAGGCCGTGAGCCGCGCGGAGCAGACCGCCGAAGAGTTGCGCCGCACGCGTTCGAGCCCGCTCGTGCGCAAGATCGCCGCCGAGCACAACATAGACATCACGCGCCTCGAAGGGACGGGCTCTTCGGGCCGCGTCACCAAGAACGACATCCTCAGCTACATCGAGCAGGGCGGCCCCGCCGCCGCCGCTCCCGCCGCGCCGACAGCCGATGCCCGGCCCTCCGCGCCCGCGACGCCCGCTCAAGCGCCGCCGCCGTCCGCGCCGACAGTCCAGCCCGGCGCGGACGACCGCGTCGAGCCGATGAGCGTCATGCGCAAGAAGATCGCCGAGCACATGACGATGTCGCAGCGCACGTCGGCGCACGTCGCGACCTTCTACGAGATAGACATGACGCGCATCCACCGGCTGCGCGAGCGACACAAGGCCGCCTTCCAGCAGAGCGCCGGGACGAAGCTCAGCTACATGCCGTTCATCTTTCAGGCCGTGACGCAGGCCATCCGGCAGTTCCCCGTCTTCAACTCGCAAGTCTCCGGCGACCAGATCATCTACAAGCGCGACATCAACCTCGGCATGGCCGTCGCGCTCGACTGGGGCTTGATCGTCCCCGTCATCAAACGAGCCGACGAGTTATCAATCGCCGGGCTCGCAAAGGCCGCCAACGACCTCGCCGAGCGCGCGCGCGCCAAGCAGCTCAAGCCCGACGAGGTGGCGGGCGGCACTTTCACCATCACCAACCCCGGCGTCTTCGGCGGTCTCTTCGGCACGCCCATCATCAACCAGCCGCAGGTCGCCATCCTCGGCGTCGGCACGATTGAGAAGCGCGCCAAAGTCATGACCAACGAGGAAGGCGACGACGTGATTGCTATTCGGCACATGGCTTACTTCGCCCTCAGCTTCGACCACCGCATCATTGACGGGGCCGACGCCGAGCGCTTCCTCTCAAGGGTCAAGGAGATTCTGGAGGCGGGGCAGTTCACGGTCTAACGGTCGAGGCTTAAACGATAAGTTGCGGCAACAACATTTGCGCCCGGCGGAGAGTGACTTGTCAGGCCACTCTCCACCGGGCGCAAATGTTTGTCTCAACTTAACGCTTCTCCGTCTGCCGCCGCGAGCCGGAGCGGGATGACGAGAAAGAGCGTGGCGGGCGTCGAGCTAGAACTGCTTGACGATGAGACTCGGTTTGCCTTCCGTCTCCTGCTTGTTCCCGAAGACGCGGTTGTTGCCGAACGTATAAACGTGGCCGTAGGTGACGACGCCGTTGAAGTCGAGGTTGGCGACCCCGACTTCGTTGTCGGTGACGGTCGTGCCGGAGACGCGTGCGACGCCTTCTTTGGTGACGTAGATGCCGTATTTCGAGTTGGTCAGCGCGCATCCTTCGACCGTCACCCGCGCTCCTTGCGCGGCGCTGACGCCCGCGTGCTGGTTCGCCGAGACGCAGTTCTGAAGCTGCATCCGCACGCCCTCGGACGTGGCCGCGAACCCGGTGCCCTGATTGTTGGCGGCGACCGTGTCGCGGACTGTGACCTCAATCAGATCGTCCGAGTGCGCGAAGAGTCCCGCGTGATTCCCCTCAAGGCGCGAGTTGACGATGGCCGCGCGCACCTTCTCGTCGGCGGGGGCGGTCAGTTCAATCGCGTACACGTCGTTGTTCCTGACGGTCGTATCTTTCACGAGGAGCGAGCCGTTCCCGTAGAAGTAGATGCCGTTGACGGTGAAGCCGCTGATCGTACAATTTTCGACGTGGAGCGTGGCGGAGGGCTCTTTGGGGTCGCCCGCGCGCGCCGCGCCGGGGCCGTCGTAGTAAATGCCGTGCGCGCCGCCCTGACCCGTCAGCGTCAGCCCGCGCAGCGCGACGACCGCGCCCGACGAAGGCTTGACGGTCACGGCGTCGGCATCGAAGGCGGTGATGCCCGCGAAGACGCCGACGGCGGTAATCTTCACGGAGTAGTTGATGGTCACGGGGCCGTATTCGCCGGAGTCGAGGACGGCAAGCTCGCCGCCGAAGTCCGTCTTGGCGAGCGCGCCCGCGAAGGTGCGGCAGGGCGAGGCGTGGGCGCACGGGTTGGCGTCGTCGCCTTTGGCGGAGACGAACGTCTGGGGCGCGGCCTGCGCGGCTTGGGCGCAGAAGAGCAGGAGGGCGGCGAGCACGAAGAGCGTGCGGGCGTGGGCAGAGAGGTTGGTGCGTGGCATGACTTCGATTTCTCCTTCGTCTGTGTGTGGGCGGATTGAGGCGCGGCGGTTTTTCTTGCGGGCCGTTCGCGCGGGCGCGAGGCGCGGGCGGCGGCCACGTCTTCAACCGGCGTGGCCGCCGTGCTCTCAAGGGGCGTAGTCAACGGCGACGAGCGGGCTGCCGTAACCATGCCTTTGACCTTTCGCTTGGAGTAATTCTTGATGGCGGGCGCGGGACTCAAAGAAGGCCGCGCCCGCCCGTCGTGGTGTGTCGGCGCTCAGTTCGGGCCGAAGCGCTGTCGGTATTCGTTGGCGGAGAGGAAGGCTTTGACCATCTCGGCCTGATGGAAGTCGCCGCCGAACTGTTCGAGCTTCGAGAGCCAGAAGTTGAAGCCGCCCATTCCCGTGTCGGGCGGGTCGTCCGGGTTCCTTCTCAGGTAGCCGAAGTATTGCATCAGCACGAACGCCTCGTTGGACGACCCGGCGCTGACGCCCGCGCTCTCGGCCACCTTGAGCAGCACGCCGGCGCGCGTCTCGGTCTGGCCTTTGAGCCCTGTGACGAGCGCGTCGCGCTCTGCTGGCGAAGGGATGACGCCCGCGTTCTCGAACAGCTTATCCACGAACTCGGAGTCCGAGAGCCCGCCGAAGGCCGAGAGGAATTCGGGACGCGCGGCCCAGCGCGCGGCGAGCGCCTCTTTGTTCTGCTTGAGCTGCTGCTCCCAAGCGCCTTCGCCGACGACGACGCCCCGGCTCACCTCCTGCGTGTCGCGCAGGAACGGGCGGTAGCGCGGCAGGTTGCCGTAAGAGATTTTGTGCAGCCTCGTCACCAAGAAGCCCGTCTGCTGGAACTCGATGGAGAGGAAGAAAGAGGCCGAGACGTTGACGCGCCTCGCTTCGAGGCACTGCGCGTCCTCGCCGCACGCGGCGAGCTGCCCGGCCCAGAACTGAAGGCCGTCCGCGTCCGGCTCGCGGTTGAGGAAGTCGTGATAGTGCTCGCGGACGAAAGCCTCGTTCGCGTCCACGAAGTCCTGCGTGACCAGCAAGTCGTTCGCCCCGATAATCAAAGTCGCCGTGCTCTGCGCGCCGAGCGCCGCGCCCGCCGGGTCTGCGAGCGTGAGCTGCAACGTCTCGTTCTCCTCCACGTAATCGTCGTCGGTGATGAGCACGACGAAGCTCCGCGACACCTCGCCGGGTGCGAAAGTGAGCGTGCCGAGCGCGGTCGTGTAGTCGCCCTGCTCCGTGGACGTGCCGTCCGAGGTCGAGTAGTCCACGGTCGCGGCCTGCGTCGCGTCGCCCGTGCGCGTGACCTGCACGTTGACGAAGTGCGTGCCCTCGTCGCCGTTGAAGGTTGCGGAAGAGAACTGCACGGTCGGCGCGGGCGGCCCTTCGCCGCCGCCTCCGCCTTCGGCGACCGAGACGCACGGGGAGAACTCGGAGGTGCTGCCCGCCGCGTCGGTCGCCGTCGCGGTGATGAACTGCCCGGCGAGCGCGCCGCCGAGCGTGACGTTGAAGGCGGCGTTGCCGCCCGCGCCGGTCGTCACGTCCGAGGCTCCGAGGAAAGTCCGGCCCTCGCCGTTGCCGGAGGCATCGCACGCGTCGTTGGCGAAGAACTCGACGCGGAACTGCGTCGCCGCCGTGCCGTCGAGCGTGCCCGCGACCGAGAGCGCGCCGCCCGCGAGCGTGGCCGAAGAGAGCACGGGGAAGTTCTGCAAATTGTTCGGCCCCGCGTCGGCGTCGCCCGCGTCGTTCGCGGTCACGCCGGTGGGCGAAAGGTCTATGCCGAGCGCGCCGTTCGAGTGAATCGAGTTCGAGAGGAAAGAGTTGTTGAGCGCCCCGGCTGCCGAGGCGGAAATGCCCGCGCCCGTGTTG
>DASTQX010000469.1:0-1891 GCA_035761505.1 Pyrinomonadaceae bacterium | reverse complement strand
GCCTGCGGGGTGGCGACGATCTGGTCGCAATAACTGGTCGTGCAGTTGAGCGTGACGGAGTTGTCCGCGTTGCGGGCCGGGTCGCCCTGCGCCGTGACGGCGAAGCTTCCGCCGGCGGGGAGGTCGGCATTCCTCCGCGCGGCGAGTTCGTTGAGGACCGACTCCGCCTGCTTGGCCGCCTTGTCCTGCCGCTCCTTCATGAGCAGGGGCTCGACGTTCCAGCGGAGGAACTGGGCCGCGGAGAGGAGCACGACGGTGAAGATGACGAGGCCGATGACGGCCTCGACGAGAATCGCGCCGGACTCTCCCCCCCGCGTCTTCACCTTCGTTCGTCTTTCTACTCTCATCTGCCCCTCTTCAACCTCTTGCCCGTCTCACAGGGTCGTCCGCTCCAGCAGGCCCCGCACGTTTTGAGGTGCTGTGCGAAGGTCTCGGAGGATGGCTGGTGTCGACGGCCGCCGTCGTTGCGTGTCTCTTTCATCTCCGCCGCTTCCTCGTCGCGCTTACAGGAGGTCAGTGTTTGTTGCTGAGCTGGCCGATGAGACTAAACAAAGGCCAGTAAGCGGCCATCACGAGCATGGCGATGATCGTGCCCGCGATGGCGATTGAGATCGGCTCGGCCAGCTTCGAGAGGCGGGTGATGGACTTCTCCACCTCGTAGTCGAGCAGGTCGGCCGTGTCGTGGAGTTTCGTCAGGTCGCCGGTGTCCTCGGCCGTCGCCACGGCCGGCGCGAACATGTCGGTGAACAGCCACGAGTACGGGATGACGGCCGTCTTCAGCTTGAGCCTGTGTTTGGTGAGCGCCTCTTTGATGGAGGCGAGCGTGTCGCCGTAGACGGCGTTGATGGACGCCTCACTGATCTCTTGCAGGAACTCCGACGGCTTCATGACGTTGCTGAGGATGGCGATCAGGCGGGTCGTGTAGGCCGCGTTGAACGTCCTCAGCACCTCGCCGATGAGGGGCCACTTCAACATCCTCCGGCCGAAGAACTCGGCCCCCGCCGGGGTGCGCGCCCACTTGAACAGCCACACGACGGCCGCGACCGCGCCCGCGATGGCCGCGATGCCCGGCAGGCTCGTGATGTTGCGGGAGACGGCGAGCAGGATGCGCGTCATCAATGGGAGCTGCGCCTGCGAAGTCTCCAGCAGGCCCTTGTACATCTCCTCCATCTGCGGCAGCACGTAGTAGCAAAGGATGAAGACGATGACGAGAGAGAGCGCGAGGATGACGCCGGGGTAGATGAGCGCGCTCGTGATGCGCGAGATGTTCTCGGCGGTCTTGATCTGCGACTGCCCGTACCTGAGCAGCATGCCCGTCGGGTCGCCCTCCTTCGCCCCGACGGCGAGGATCTTGACGAACGACTCGGGGAAGACGTCGGGGCGCTTGCGGAAGGCGTCCGCCACGGTCAGCGCCTCGCCCTTCATGGCGTCGCGCACGTCGTAGAGGGCGGCGCGCATCAGGGGGTGCGTGGCTGTCTTCGCCATCTCGCCGACGGCGAAGCGGACGGGCTGGTTGGCCTTCGTGCGCTGCGCGAGCTGGAGGGCGAAGACGCCGATGTCGGTGCGCGAGACCTTCTTCTTACGGCCGAGGCGCGTCATGAGGTCTTCGCGCCGAGCCCACACTTCGACGTCCGTCAGGCCGGACTCTTCCAGCGACCCGCGGGCATGGTTCTCGTCCTCCGCGAACAGGTAATACTTGACGCGGGTGCCCAGCGGGTCAGTGCCCGAGTAGTTGAAGATGATTAGTTCGGGCTCTCTGGCTCCGGCCGCGGCTGGCCCGGCGGGGGTCTCTAGTGTGGCTGCCATGTCTTCCTCGGATTCGTCTGAATGACGGCTGTGGTTACTGTTCGACGCGGGCGCAGTCCCTCGTCCAGGGGCCGCCCCTCGGGCA
>DASTQX010000468.1:0-26461 GCA_035761505.1 Pyrinomonadaceae bacterium | reverse complement strand
GATACCGGCGACGGCGAGGCCGATGCCCATCTCCTCAAACGAGTCAATGACGACCTCCTCGAAGCACGAGTCTTGCCGCAGGCCCGCGTAGTAGTTGTAGCCGAGGAGCAGCACGAAGGTCGCCAAGACGTAGGCGGCCAGCCGCCACGGGTGCGACGTGAGGCCCGCCCACCAGACTTCCATCGTGTAGAGCAGAGGGAGGCTGAAGAGCAGGCCGCCGGCGACGCCCCGCGCGTACTCCATGAGCGATTGAGTGGTCGTCCGCATGTGAACCGTGACGCGGGCCGCGCGCGGCCCCGGAATATTTAAAGCTTCTCACCCGAACGAAATTAAGTATACTCGAATTCTCGTACTTCGAGCCGAACGCCGGAGCCATAAGCATGATTACCACCACCTGTCTGGACAGCGCCTCGAAGAAGTTCGTCAGGGACTTCCCGGCGGCTGACATCAGCGACTACTGTCTGGTCAAGCAGAACATCGTCTGGGCCGACGTGAGCGACCCGACGGGCGAGGACTTCGACGAGCTGGCCGAGGAGTTCAACTTCCACCCGCTCTCCATTGAGGACTGTCGCAACGCGCACCAGCGCCCCAAGATTGAAGAGTTCCCCGGCTATTACTTCATCGTCCTTTATGAAGCGCAGCTCACCGGCCCGGACGACGACCTCGAACTGCGCGAGCTGAACATCTTCCTCGGCCCCAACTACCTCGTCACCGTCCACAGCCGCCCGATCCGCGCCGTCGAGACGGCCAAGCGCCTGTGGGGCGAGTGGGGCGACCGCGCCGAGCACGGTGCGGGGCTACTGGCCTATCTCCTGATAGACGCCATCGTGGATGACTACCTGCCGCTGATAGACGTTCTGAGCGACCGCATGGACGACCTCGAAGACCGCATCTTCGGCGACTTCCAGCCCGACTCCATTCAGGACATCTTCCGCATCAAGAAACAGTTGCTTTACCTCCGCCGCTCGATCACGCCGCTGCGGGATGTCTTCAACACGATGCTCCGGCGCGAACAGCCCATCTTCGCGCGCGAGACTTACGTCTATTTTCAGGACGTGTTCGACCACATCATCCGCGTCGCCGACACGATTGACACGCTGCGCGACATGCTCAGCTCGACGATGGACGCCTACCTCTCGGTTTCGGGCAACCGCATGAACCAGATTATGAAGCGGCTCACCTCGATCTCGACGGTGCTCATGTCGGTGACGCTCATCGCCGGTATCTACGGGATGAACTTCGAGTTCATGCCGGAGCTGAAGTGGAGGTTCGGCTACGTCTTCGCCCTCGGCTCGATGGTCGCCGTCGGGCTGGCGATCTACTTCTTCCTGCGGAAGGTGAGGTGGCTGTGAAAATCAGACGAAGACGCCACGCGCACGGCGGCGGGCACGAGCGCCGCAAGCACGAGCAGGAGATGGCCGCGCGCCTCGCGCCGCTGGAGGAGACCGAAGCCTTCAAAGAGTCCGACCAGCGCACGGGCGAGCACGCCGCCGCCGACACCATCAAGGTGAGCAACGAGTCGGTGAAGATGCCCGATAAATTCCTCGAAGAGGATCGGGACGCGTCCGGCATCTTCCACCTTGAGCCGGTCGTCATCGCCATCCTCGTCGTCATGCTCCTCTTCATCGCCTTCATCGCGTGGCAGATCACGCTCATGCCCGCGCCCTCGAAGTAGTTGAAGGTGTGGGCGGCGGTCAGGTAGAATCAAGGCATCGTGTTAACCGCAGGCAGCCTTCTCTTAATCCTCTTTCTCGTCCTTCTCAACGGGTTCTTCGTGGCGTCCGAGTTCGCCCTCGTCGGCGTCCGCCGCTCGCGCATCCAGACGCTGGCCGCCAACGGCAACCGCGCCGCGCGCCGCCTCCTCGGACTCCTCGACGACCTCAACGCCTATATCTCGGCCACGCAGCTCGGCATCACGATGGCGTCGCTCGCCCTCGGCTGGATCGGCGAGCCGGTCTTCGCGCGCCTGCTGGAAGAGCCGCTCAAGGGGCGTGTCTCCGAGGTGGCGCTGCACACCATCTCCTTCACCATCGCGTTTACGATTATCACCTTCCTCCACATCGTCTTGGGCGAGCTGGCCCCGAAGACGATGGCGCTCGAACGCGCCGAGCGCGTGGCGCTCGCCATCGCGTGGCCCCTGCACACGTTCTACAAAATCTTTTCGTGGCCGATTCGCTTGCTCGACTGGGCGGGCACGCGCACCGTCCGGCTCTTCGGCTTGGAGCCTTCGACCGACCACGCCTCGGTCTATACGGAGGAGGAACTGAGGCATCTCGTGGACGTTTCGCGCCGCAGCGGCCACGTCGAGGCCGAGGAGCAGCAACTCATCAACCGCGTCTTCGAGTTCACGGACGCCGAGGTGCGCGAGGCGATGGTGCCGCGCACGCAGGTCGAGGCGCTGCCCGTCGGGGCGACGTTCGACGAGGCGCGCGCGGCCTTCCGCGCCTCCGGGTATTCGCGCCTCCCCGTCTATCGCGGGCGCTTGGACGAAGTGGTCGGGCTTCTCTTCAGGAAAGATTTGGACATGGGGCAGGTGCCGCCCGACAAGTTCGAGCTGGAAGAGCACGTCCGCCCGCCCGTCTTCATTCCGGCGACGGCGACGCTCGGCTCGGCGCTCACGCAGATGCAAGCTTCGCGCACGCACTTCGTCTTCGTCATTGACGAGCACGGCGGCGTCGAAGGCATCCTCACGCTCGAAGACTTGCTGGAAGAGATCGTCGGCGAGATTAACGACGAGTTCGACGAGGAAGTGCGCGAGCAGATTACACGCGAGCGCGGGACTTATCTTCTCGACGGGATGCTCGCCGTGCGCGACGCCAACCAGTACCTCAAACTGGGGCTGCCCGAAGACGAAGGCTACACGACGATTGCGGGTTTCCTGATGGCGCGCGCCGGGCGCGTCCTCGGCGCGGGCGACACGGTCGAGCACGACGCCGGAACCTTCAAGGTCGAGGGCGTGGACGGTCGCCGCATCCGCCGCGTCCGCTTCACGCCCGCGAAGGCCGCCAAAAGCGAAGAGCAGCCCCCGCGCGTCTCCGTCGCGGCGCTGCTCCCTCTCGTCTGCGCCCCGCTAATGCTCGTCGCCTAGCGGGGCCGTTCGCTCAACCAAACTTACTTCAAGGCTTTTTGACGTTCGCCGCCGGGCGCGAGCCCGTGGGTGTCGTGGCGGGCGTGGCGTCCGTCGGCCCGCGCGAAGTGTAACCGGCGCGGGTGACGGCGATGCGCTTCTCTTTGTTGGGCGCGTCGGCGACGGCCACGCGGACGGGGCGGAACTCGCCCGCGCGCGGCGTGGCCGTCGGCACGTAGCTCACGACGTACTGCGTGCGGAGGTCTTTCGTAATCTCCTCGGCGATCTTCGGCAGCTCCGAGAGCGAGGTCGGGTAGAAGGCGCGGCCCCCGGTCTCTTTGGCGAGGCCGTCGAGCAGGTCAACGGCCTTCTGCCGCTTCGACTTGCTGATAAACCCGGCCTCGCGCTCAAGCTCGTTGACGAAGCCGATGATGTAAATCTGCACGTCGTTCTCTTTGAGGCTCTCGAAGAGCTGGTCGCGCTTGTAGAAGCTGGCGCGATCTTCGCCGTCGGTGACGAGGATGATGGCGCGGCGGCGCTTGTCTTCGAGCGGGTTGCCCTTCTTGTGCTCGGAGGCGTGCTCGGAGGCGAGATAGACGGCGTCAATGACGGCGGTGCGACCGCCCTCGACGTACATGTCGTCCAGAGCGTCGGCGAGCAACTGCTTGTCGGCGGTAAAGTCCTGCATGATCTTGATCTCGTCGGAGGAGACGAAGCGCAGGACGAACGTCTCGTCGCCCGGCTTGTTGCTCTCGACGATGGTCTTGCCCGCCTCGATGACCTGCACGATCTGGTTACGCAAGGAGCCGGAGTTATCCACGACGAGGCCGTAAGAGATGGGCACTTCCTCCTTCGTGAAGGAGGTGATGGTCTGCGGCACGCCGTTCTCGAAGACGCGCAGCTCGTTCTGCCGCACGTCGTTGACGGGCCGGTTGTAGCGGTCAATGATGCGGACGTGGAGCTTGATTTCGCTCGACTCGATGCGGACGACTTCGCCCTCGTCAATCTCCTCCTCGGAAGGCCCCTGCGCGTTCGGGTCGTCCTGCTGGATGGGCGTTGACTTCTGAAGCTTCGGTGGCGCTCCGGTTTCGGGCGTCGGCGTCTGCGCCGGGGTCGGCGTCTGGCGCGGCGCGGCGGTGGTCGTGGCCGGGGTCGGCGCGGGCCGCGCGTTCGTCTGCTGCGAAGAGGCCGATAGCACGCGGCGCGGGCGACCGCCGCCGCCCGCCTGCTGTCGCCGCGCATGCGAGGCCGGGAGCAGAGACGAAGAGACGAGCGCGAGCGCGACGACGAACAAGACGAGCGCGGCACGCGCCCGCGTCCTGAACATTCCTTTGAGACCGACTCGGTATTTCATTTCGTGCATCATCCTCGAACGGGGAGAGGCTGGCGGCTGGCGACTTGAGGCCGGTAGAAGTCAGTCTTTAATTTAGCCTCAAGTCTCTAGCCTCGAAGTCTCAAAAGTAACGCCCCGCGTCGGCCCGTCCACCATTCGGGGAAGGGGCGCGGGGCGCTGACCTTTTACGTCGGGCCTCCCCGTCGGGCGGGCGGCCCCGCGTGTGGCCGGGGCAAAGAACTTTCAGAACCTTCTATCGGTCGGCGACTTCGCGCCGGAAAAGGGGCGGGCCACATCAACTAAAGATGCCTCGCGTCCGCCGCACGTTGCCGGAAAAGCGGGCGGCGCGTCCGCCGTGGAGTTTTCGGGCCGCCTCAATTCAGCGCGGATTGGTCGTCGCGTAGTAGCCCTCGCGCCCGCGCACGAAGAGGCGCGGGAAGCCGCGCGGCGGCTGCACTTTAATTTTGAGCTTGTGCCACTTGCCGTTGTTGACGAAGTTCGTGGGGCGGAAGCCGATGGAGTACTGCGTCCTGAGTTCCAGCGCGATGCGCTCGAAGGTGTCGTTCATCTCCGCGCCGGTCGAGGGGAAGAACGCCTTGCCGCCGGAGACCCCGGCCAGCTCTTCGAGGATGGCGCGGCCCCCGTAGCCGAGCGCGCTCTCGTCGTTGCCGTCCACGATGCCGACGGCGTAGATAATCACGTCCGACTCCTTGAGCATCCTCCGCAACTCGGTGAAGGTGTAGCGCGAGCTGTTGTCCTGCCCGTCCGAGATGAGCAGGACGGCCCGCTTCGGGTGCGCGCCGCGCGTCACGCGCTCGACGCCGAGATAGCAGGCGTCGTAGAGCGCCGTCTGCCCCTTCGTCTGGACGAAGGTGAGCTTCTGCATCAGAGAGTCGCTGTCGCGCGTGCGGTCGAGGAGGAGTTGCGCGCGGTTGTTGAAGCCGATGAGGAAATACTCGTCGCCGGTGTGGCTCGTCTCGATGAACTTCTTCAGAGCCTCGCGCGCCTTGTCAATCTTCGAGCCGCCCATCGAGCCCGACACGTCGAAGATGACGCCGAGCGAGACGGGCGCGTCCTCGTCCGAAAAGAAGGTGATGTCCTGCTGCACCTTGTCGTCGGTGATGGTGAAGGCGTTCTTGCCGAGCCCCGTGACGAAGCGCCCGTAGGTGTCGGTCACCGTGACGGTGAGCGTGACCATGTCGGTGTGTGTGATGACGGGGCGGTCGTTATCAACGGTCAGGGAAGGGCCGGTCAGGGGCGCGGTCTTCGTCCCGGTCGCGCCGGAGGCGTTGGCGGCTGGCGGAGGCTGCGGCGTGGAGGTGTTGCCCGTCGCGGAGGCATCGGCGGCGGGCGCGGGCGCGACCTTGTCGGGCGGCTGCCCGGCCTTCTGTTGCGGGTCGGTCTTCTGCCCCGGAATCTCCTGCGGCGGCTGCCGGGCCGTGGCCGTGCGCGCGTCGAAGTGCGCGGCGGAGACGGTGAAGAGGAAGGAGACGAAGGCAACTCTGCCTAAACCCACGGAGCGCCGTGCTCTCATAATGACCCTCCTGACAGGTAGCTTGGGCGAACGGGGAAGAGGAGACCTCGGCGGCTCGGACTTCGCTGAGGGGCGAAGTCGGCAACCGGCTTGAGTTGCGGAGGCGTCTTTCGGAAACGCCCGCCGCCGCCCCCTTCACTTGTTCGCTTTGATGCTCGAACGGAAGACTGGGGAGACTTCCTCTTTTTCGTTCGCTCCGCATTGTAAGTCAGTCCGCCGCGCCCGCGCAAGAAACATCTCTGTGGCGAGTCTGTGCCGAACTTATTTCCGCGCAACTTTCCGGCTCGCCGGGCGTGTAGGGTGAGCGGCGCGGGGGCGTTCGATGGAGAGCGGGGCGCATGTTATAATCCGCCGCCAGACAAGGTCGGTCGGCCCCCCTTAGCCGAGCCGCCGGCGCGCTTCAGCCAAAAATAATTTTGTAGCACCAGCATGGCCGAATTCATCTGTCGTTTGGGGACGCCCGCGGGCGAGGTGGTCACGCGCACGGTCGAAGCCGTCGGCGCGCAGGAGGCGCGCACGCGCCTCGAAGCCGAGGGCTTCCGCGTCTTCTCCGTCGGCGTGCCGAAGACGGGCGGCGTTGCCTCCTTCACGCGCGGCGGCAAAGGCGGCACGACCCCGCGCGTCAAGCCGGGCGACTTCCTCCTCTTTAACCAGCAGCTCGCCGCCATCATCCGCGCGGGCATCCCGATACTTCAGGCCGTCGCGATGCTGCGTCGGCGCGCGGCCTCTTCGCGCCTCCGCGCGGTGCTCGGCGACGTAGAGGACAAGATTCGCGGCGGGATGGCGCTCTCGGCGGCCTTCTCGGCGCAGGGGCCGATCTTCCCCAGAATTTACACGGCGTCCATCCTCGCCGGGGAGCGCTCCGGGGCGCTCGACGACGTGCTCAACCGCTACGTCACCTACATGCGGCGCGGCGTCGAAATCCGGCGCAAGATTCGCGGGGCGCTCGCCTATCCGGCCTTTCTGCTCGCGGCCTCGATGGGGATGGTCTTGTTCCTCACCGTCTATGTCGTGCCGAAGATGTCCACGCTCTTCGAGGGCTTCGGGAGCGAACTGCCCGCCGTGACGCAGGTCGTCGTCGGGATGTCGAACTTCGTGGCGGGCAACTTCTACTGGCTCGCGCCCGCCTTCATCGTCGGGGGCGTCGTGCTCTTTCTCTGGTCGAAGACGGCGGGCGGGCGGCTCACCATTGACCGCTTCCTTCTGAAACTGCCCATCGCCGGGCCGCTCGTCAAACAACTCGCCATCGCGCAGGTGACGCGCTCTCTGGCGACGCTTCTGGCGGGCGGCATCACGCTCGTCGAGTCGTGGGAGATCGCCGCCGAGTCCCTGACGAACAGGGAACTGCGGGAGCGCAGCGCCGCCACGCTGCCGATGATTCAGGAGGGGCGCTCGTTCACGGAGAGCTTGGAGTTCGCCGGTTGGATTCCGCCGCTCGCGCTCGACATGATCGGCGTCGGCGAGCGTTCGGGCAGTTTAAGGGAGATGCTCGAAGAGGTGGCCGAATTCTACGACCGGGAGTCAGAGGTCAAGCTCGAACAGTTGACGACGGTCATCGAACCTGCGATTCTGCTGGTGATGGGCGGGATTGTCGTCACCATCCTGCTCGCCATCTATCTGCCGATCATTCGCTCCATCTCCAACATCAGTTTCAGAGGCTAGAGCAAGCCACCCCCGCCCCTTCTCAGGCATCTGAACAGATTCGTGAGCCGCACCGTGAAAGAAATCACCGAAACGCCAACCGAAGAGCAGATTCCCCGCCAGAGCGGCGGGACGGGCGCGCTCGCCCTCGCCGACGACAGCGCGGAGCACACGCCGCCCGAAGTCCGCGCCGCGATGGAACTGGCGCGCCGCTACCGCCTGCCTTACGTTGATTTGCTCCCGCCCGTCGGCGAATCGCCCATAGACTACGCGCTCCTCGGCGAGATGCCCGTTGATTTGATGCTCCGCCACCAGTTCGTGCCTTTGAGGCGCGAGGGCAAGCGGCTGCACATCGCAATGGCCGACCCGACCGACCTCGAACGGCTCGACGAGATTTCCAGCTCCTTGCACGCGCGCGTCATCCCGCACGTCTCGACCGCCGGGGCGATTGATGTCGTGCTGCGCAAGGGCGACGCCACGCAGCGCGTCCTGCAAGAAGCAGCGTCGGGCTTCCGCATCTCGCTCGTCAAGGAGACCGAGCACGGCGAGGAGGTCTTAGACCTCGACCGCCTGGCGACCGACTCCGAGATGTCGCCGATCATCAAGCTCGTGGACACCATCATCTTTAACGCGATGGAGTCCCGCGCCTCCGACATCCACATCGAGACGCGCGACACCGAGGTGCAGGTCAAGTACCGCATTGACGGCGCGCTCTACGCCAAAGTTGACCCGATTGACATCCGTTATCACTCGACGCTGATTTCGCGCATCAAGGTCATGTCGGAACTCGACATCGCCGAGCGCCGCGTCCCGCAGGACGGTCGCTTCCGCGTCCGCTACAAGGGGCGCAACGTGGATTTCCGCGTCTCCATCATGCCGACCGTCCACGGCGAAGACTCCGTCATCCGCATCCTCGACAAAGAGCAGATCAACGAGCAGTTCAAAGACCTCCGCCTCGACGTGGTGGGCTTCCTTGAGCGCGACCTTCAGAACTTCCGCCGCTACATCGCCGAGCCCTACGGGATGGTCTTGGTGACCGGGCCGACCGGCTCCGGCAAGACGACGACGCTGTACGCGGCCCTGAACGAAATCAGGAACGAAGAAGACAAGATCATCACCATCGAAGACCCCGTGGAGTACCAACTCCACGGCATCACGCAGATTCCGGTGAACGAGAAGAAGGGCTTGACGTTCGCGCGCGGCTTGCGTTCCATCCTGCGTCACGACCCGGACAAGATCATGGTCGGCGAAATCCGCGACAACGAGACGGCGCAGATCGCCATCCAGTCGGCCTTGACGGGCCACCTCGTCTTCACCACCGTCCACGCCAACAACGTCATTGATGTCATCGGTCGCTTCCTGAACATGGGCGTGGAGCCCTACAACTTCGTCTCGTCCTTAAACTGCGTGCTCGCGCAGCGACTCATCCGCATGCTCTGCGGCGTCTGCAAGCGGCCTTATCTGCCGACGGAAGACGAGCTGATGGAGTCGGGCCTCAAGCCCTCGGAGCATGGCGGGCGGACTTTCTACATGAGCGTCGGCTGCGACGCCTGCAACCACACGGGCTATCGTGGCCGGACGGCCATCCACGAATTACTGAACCTCTCGGACAACATCCGCGAGATGATTATCGAGCGGCGGCCCGGCTCGGAAGTGCGCCGCGCGGCGGAGACCGAGGGGCTCTCCTCCCTGCGCGAGTCGGCGCTCGAAAAGGTCTTTCAAGGCGACTCGACGCTCCACGAGATCAACCGCGTGACCTTCGTCGAAGAGGTCAAGACGAACGGGACGGGGGGCAAGCCGTAAGCCTTGAGCCGTAAGCCGTAGGCGAGCGGGCCGAGACTGTTTTTAACTGCTCACCGCTCGCCGCTTACTGCTCGCTTGTTTGTTCGACTTTCAGGAACTATTATTAACGGCCCGGCGTGTAAGGTGTCCGTCAGCAGCGAAAGCCGGACGGGCCGCCCCCGCCGGAAGAGTTTTCCCCGGCGCTCGAAATTTTAAGCGGCCCCTCCCCGGCGTTCGCGTCCGAGGTTCGTTCATTCCCGGTATCTTTTTTTCAAGTTCGAGGCGACGCAACACCTGCCGTCGCGGCGGCCCGCAAAGGCCCATCGGCATTACCAAAAGTGAGGTCTGAGATGAAATCTTTTGCCCGCGCGCGTTCCTTCGTCGCGCTCCTGTTGGCGGTCTTTCTCCTTGCTTCCCCGCTCGTGGCGCTGGCGAAGAAGGGCGAGAAGAACTTCAAGCGCGGAGTCGCCTACGAGCAGGCGCAGCAGTGGGAGAAGGCCGCGCAGGAGTTCGCCCTCGCCGTCGCCGCCCTGCCCTCGGACACCGAGTACCAGCTCCACTACCGCCGCGCCATCTTCAACGCCTCGCAGGTCTTCATGCAGAAGGGGCGCGCGCTCGCCGATCAGGGCGACTACGTGGGCGCGTACAACGCCTTCCGGCAGGCTTACGGCTACGACCCTGTCAACGAACTGGCCGCGCAGGAGATGAACCGCGTGATGCGTCTCCAGCGCGAGAAGGAGGGCATCAAGGAGCCCGACATCTCGCCGACCTCTTTCCGCCGGGGCTCCAGCGTGAACGGCGTGGGCGGGGCGAACGGCACGGGCCCGGCGAACGGGACGGGCGCGGCGGCGCGCGAGCAGGCGATGCCCGAACGCGTCGAGCAGTTGCAGAACGTCAACTATAACGGCGAGCTTGAGCCCTTCATCCGCAAGCTGGCCGACGAACTCGGCCTCAACGTCATCTTCGACCAGAACTTCTCGCAGGTGAAGCGCCAGATCAACCTCAAGCTCAAGGACGTGACGGCGGCGCGCGTCCTCGACCACATCTTCATGGCCTACGGCCTCTTCTACCAAAAGCTCGACCGCCGCACCATCCTCGTCGCCGACCAGTCGAAGCGCCCGCAGTATCAGCAGTTGGTCTTGCGTACCTTCTACCTCTACAACATCAAACCGGATCAGGCGCGGCAGCTTCTTCAAAGCGCGCTCCCGCCGAACGCGGGCCGCCAGCCGGCCTACGCCATCAACGAGAACACCAACTCGATTACGGTGCGCGACACGCCGGAGAACATCCGCATCATCGGCCAACTCCTGCAAGGCATTGACAAGGATCGCTCCGAGGTCGTGATGGAAGTTTCCATCTACGAAGTCTCGCGCACCGACCTCTTGCAGATCGGCAACCAGCTCGGCTCGGCTGACACGCTCGGCGCGCTCGGCGGCCTCCAACCCTCGGTCGTGCTCGTCAACCGCGGCGCGCGCACCATCGTAGATGCGGTGAGCAAGACGGCGCTCCCGACCGCTTCGGGCCTCGGCCTGCTTATCCCGGCCTCGACCATCTCGGCCTTGCAGACGAAGGGCAACACGCGCCTCATCTTCTCGACGCAGGTGCACGCCTTCGACGACGAGAAGAGCGAGACGCGCGTCGGCTCGAAAGTCCCCGTCCAGACGGCGAGCGTCTTCAACAGCCTCGTCCCCACGCAGGGGACGGGCGGCACGACGGGCGGCACCGCCACCAACGGCGTCTTCGGCGGCGGCGGCTTCCCCGTCATCCAGTACGAGGACACCGGCCTCGTCCTCGACTTCAAACCGAAGGTCTATCCGAATCAGGACGTGCAGGTCACGATGAACATCGAGACCAAAGGCGTCGAGGCCGGCCCCGACCCGCTCACGCCGGTCTTCACCCAGCGCAAGATTTCCGGCGTCGCGCGCATCCCGAACGGCAAGACGATGATGATCGCCAGCGTCGCGCAAGACCGCCAGATCAACGGGCGGACGGGCCTGCCGCTGCTCGGCCTCATCCCCGTCCTCGGAAGACTCTTCACCGCGCCGCGCCGCGACAACCAGACGAGCGACGTGGTTATCACGATGACGCCGCGCGTCCTGCGCGCGCCCGAAATCACCCCGATTGATGAGGAGACGCGCGAGACCGGCTCGATGCAGCAGCCGAAGTCCGAGTCGCTCGAAGCGATGATTATCAACGCCGAGCGCGAGGAGCACCTCGCCAAAGTCATCCGCGACGCGCGCAGGCTGCCGACGAGCCAGACCGTCCAACTCCCGCCGCCGCCCGGCGAAGAAGTCTCCTTCGTCCCCGCGCCGAAGGCTCTCGCCGACCCGTCCGCGAACCTGACCGGCAACGCCGCCGCGACGACAGCGATGACGAACGCGACTCCGGCATCCACGACGACGACGAACGCGACCGAACCGCCCGCCGCCGTCAACACGAACGCCCAGACGCCTGACGTTCAGTCACCGACTCCTTCATCAACCACAACGACGACGGACGCCGGGACGGCTCTGCGGCCCGCGCCCGCCGCCCTGAGCGAACAGTCGAAGCCCGAAGCGCTCCCCGTCGTCAACACGACGATGCCGCCGACGCCGACGGGCGACGCCGCCACGCCGAAGCCCGCCGAGGCTTCAACGGCGACGACAACAACCACGGCCCCGAACGTCGCGCCCCCTGCGGAGAGCACGGCGGAGCTTCTGCTCATGCCTGAGCGGCAGGAGATGAAGGTCGGCGAGAAGCGGCGCGTGATGGTCTTCCTCAAGACGGACGCGCCCGTCGGACTGGCGACGGCGACGCTCCGCTTCGACCCGCGCGCGCTGGCCGTCCGCTCGGTCACGCAGGGGATGCTGACGGCTGACGCGTCCAAAGCTCCCGTCCTCACACAGTCCGTGGATGCGAGCGGCGTGCTGCTCGTCTCCGTTTCGCCCGCCGCAGGCGCGCAGCCTTTGACGGGCGAAGGGCTCCTGCTCATCATCGAGGTCGAGGCGCTTGCCGCCGGTGAGGCCGCGCTCACCGTGGACGCCGACAAGCTGCACCTCATCGCCAGCGACGGTCGCAAAATCCTCGCCCGCTTCAACGCGAGCGGCTTCAAAATCACTCAGTAAGCCCGGAGAGTGCGACGCATGAAAGTGAAGGGGAAGAGGGGAAAAGGGGAAATGGGTCAAAGGGGAGTGCGGCACGCGCCCTCTTCCCCTGTCCGCCTCTTCATCTCTTCCCCTTCTTCCTCTTCCTCGCGCGGTTGGACGCTCATCGAGCTGGTCATCGTCATCACGGTGTTGTCGGTGCTTACGCTCGGCATCGTGCCCGTCGTCAAGAACTCCGTCCGGCGGCAGAAGGAGCAGCAGTTGCGCGAAGTCCTGCGCGACATGCGCGAGGCCATTGACGAGTTCCGGCGCGACACCGTCGGGATGCAGTGCACCCCGGCGGCGACGGGCGGCGGCGTCGGAGGAGGAGGGGGAGGAGGAGTCGGCGGGGGCGGGCAGACTTTCATTGACCCGCGCAGCCGCGTCATGGTCGCCGACTGTAAGATATTCGACCTGACCAACCCCGACCGCTATCCGCCGGACTTGCAGACGCTCGTCGACGGCGTGAGCGTCATCGCGCGCGCCAACGTCGCGGCCCAGCAGACGGGCCGGGTGGACACCTCGCAGGGGCAGGCGACCGACAACACCGCGACCGCGACGAAGACGAAAATCTACCTCCGCGAGATTCCGATAGACCCCATCACGGGCGAGCGCGAGTGGTGCTTGCGTTCCAGCTACGCGGCGGCGGACGACGGCTGCCAGTCGCAGCCCGAAAACGTCTTCGACGTGCGCTCGCTCTCCGATGCCGAGGCGCTCAACGGGGAGAAGTACAGTGATTGGTAAGGCGGCAGGGGAAAAGGTGAAACAGATAAAAGGGGAAACGGGAGACGCGTCGCCCTCCCGTTTCCCCTTTTACTCTCTGACCATCTCCCCGCGCGCGCGACAGCGCGGGTTCACGCTGCTCGAACTGATGATCGTCATCTCGATTCTGGTCATCCTCGCGATGATCGCCGTCGGGCTCTACAGCAAGACGGTGCTCGCGGCGAAGGAGGCGACGCTCAGGCAAGACCTCCACACGATGAACCGGATGCTCGACCAGTACGCCGCCGACAAGGGCAAGCTCCCGCAATCGCTCGAAGATTTGGTGGGCGCGGGCTACATGCCGGAGATTCCCATTGACCCGATCACCGACCAGAAGGACTGGGTGCTCGAATACGGCGACGACCCCGGCTCGCCCGACAGCTCGCAGGGCGTCATCCGCGTCCGCAGCGCCTCGACCGAAGTGTCCTCCGACGGCTCCTCGCGCTACAGCGAATGGTGATAAACGATTTTAGATTTTGGATTGAGTCGGCGACGAAGGCCGAGCGGTTCAAAATCATGCTCCGAGGTTGAGAAGCACGCCAATCCAAAATCTAAAATCCAGAATCGTATGAACCCTCTCAGCAAACTAATCGCGCCGCGCCTGCCGTCGGCGGCCATCGGGCTCGCGGGCGAGGGCGTCAGCGTCGTGCAGTTGGAGCGCCGCCGCGAGCTCTACGCCGTGAGGCGCGCGGGCTACGTGCCTCTGCCCGAAGGGCTCCTCGTCCCCGGCTTCGACGAAGGCAACGTCGCCGAGCCGAACGAGCTGGCGAACACTCTGGCCGAGCTGGCTTCGAGCACGGGTCTGGCGAAGCGCAGGCGCTGGTCGGTGGCGCTCCCCGAAGCGGCGACGCGCACTTCGATTCTGACGATGGAGACGGCGGCGTCTTCGCGGGGCGAGGGCGAAGAGATGCTGCGGTGGAAGATCGAGCGCACGGTCGGCGCACCGCTCGAAGAGTTGCGCGTCGCGCGCGAGCGTCTCGCGCCGGACGCACAGGGGCGCGCGCGTTACCTCCTGACCGCCGTCCGCCTCTCGGTGCTCGCCGAGTACGAAGCGGTCTTCGCCGCGCTCGGCTGGCACGTCGGGCTCATGGTGCCGCGCCACATGGGCGAGTCCATCTGGCTCAAGCGTGACGGCGGCTCCGGCGCGGACTCCCTGCTCGTCAGCTCGCACGCCGACGGCTTCACGGCGGTCGTCCTGCGCGCCGGGCAGCCGCTCTACGTCCGCGGCGTCATCTGCGAAGTCGAAGACCGGACGGACGAACTCTACCGCTTCCTGCTCTTCTACCGCGACCGCACGGCTGCGCCCGGCGCGATCTCCGGCGAGCCGCCCGCCGAGGTCATCGGCCAACTGCTCGTCGCGGGCACGGGCCTCGACGCCGAGCAGGCGAGCGCTATCGTCGAAGAGACGCTTGCCACCGCGCCTCGCACACTGCACGCCTCGGACGTGCGCCTCGCTTTCCCCTCGGATCAGATAGACTTCCGTCAACTCGCCGCGCCCGCCGGGCTCGCCGCGCTCGCGTGGGGCTGAAAGCTCAGCCCCGGCGCGTGCCAGCAGCGCGACGGTTTAAAGCGCGGTCGCGCCTCACGACGGGCGCAACACTCACCACGGAAAGGTTTCGCATGAGAAAGGTATTCCCCCTCCTGCTCTTCGCCCTCGCGCTCTCGGCGCACGCCGTCGGCCAGTCGGGAAGAAGAGTCGCGCCGCAGCCCGCGACGCCCGCGCCGACGGTCGTCGAGCCGCGTGTGACGATCATGCGCTCCGAGCCCGGCGTCTATCCGGGCACGACCGCGCCGCCGGAGATGGTTTCGGGCTACATCCCCGAAGCCGTCCTGAGTCGTGAGTTCCAGTCCTTGAAGGAGGGCCGCTTCAAGCTCTCAGACTTCGGCGACAAAGTCATCGTCCTCAACCTCTGGGCGAGCTGGTGCGGCCCCTGCCGCCGCGAAGTGCCGGAGATCGAAGAAGTCCGGCGCGAGTACGAGTCCAGAGGCGTCGAGTTCGTCGGGCTCACGACCGAGAACCCGCAGACCGACGGCGAGCGCGTCCGCAAGTTCGTGCGCGAGTCGGGGCTCGGCTACCGCGTCGGCTGGATTGACCACGAGTCGGCGCGGGCGCTGATGCGCGGCCAGCGCACGATCCCGCAGACCTTCGTCATCACGGGCGACGGCCAGATCGTCAAGCACCTCCGAGGCTACGCGGCGGGCCGCACCGCCGACATGCTCCGCGAAGCCATCGAACGCGCCCTGCCGACCAAAAAGTCTTGAGTCCGGAGGCCGAAGGCCGGAGTCGGAAGCGGTAGAACTGTCTTTGATTCCGGACTCTCAAACTCCGGCCTCCGGACTTTCCCCCAGTGAAACTTTAGCTGCCGGGCGCGCGTAAAACTTTTGTATCATGAGTGCAGAGGCAGCTTCCCTCAACAAACTGGCTTCGCTGGCCGACGGCGAACTCATCACGCGCGCGCTCGCCGGGCGCGAGGAGAGTTTCGAGGAGTTGGTGCGCCGTTACCAGCGCCCCATCGTGGCCTACGTCTATCGCATGGTCGGCGACTACGACTCGGCGCTCGACCTGACGCAGGAAGTCTTCATCAGGATTTACAACTCGCTTGGTCGCTACCGCCCGGAGTTCAAGTTCTCGACGTGGATTTACCGCATCGCGCACAACGCCGCCATTGACCACCTGCGCCGCTCCGACAGCTCGCGCACCGAAGACCTCGAAGTCGAAGGCGAGGGCGGGCAGACTTTCCAGAGGCCGCTCGCTTCCAAAGCGCCGACGCCCGAACAGTTGAGCGAGCGCTCCGAGCGCCGTGCCGAGATAGAAGAAGTCATCCGCCAACTCCCGCCCGCGTACCGCGAGTTGATTGTGCTCCGGCACGCGCACGACTTCAGCTACGACGAGATCGCCGAAGTCACGGGCCTGCCGCTCGGCACGGTCAAGAATCGAATCTTCCGCGCGCGCGAGGCGATGCGCGCGCAACTCGTCGAGCGCGGGATAACGGGCGTGTAGAAGGGGGCGTCGGGAGAGGATGTCGCACGGAGTCACGGCGAAGGGCGGAGAGTCGGGTTGCGTTCACGCGGCCACGGCTGCCGCGTACCTCGACGGCGAGCTTGAGCCGGAGGCTTCGTCTCTCTTCGAGACTCACGCGCGCGAGTGCGCCGCCTGCTCCGACTCTCTGCTCGAACAGCGGCGGCTCCTCTGCCTGCTCGACACGGCCTTCGACGACACGTTTGAAAAGAAGGTCGCGCTCCCGGCGGACTTCACGCGCGTCGTGCGCGCCCGCGCGCAGACCGACATGAGCGGCGTGCGCGCGCGCGGCGAGCGGGCGAGGGCTTTGAAAATCTGCGCCGCGCTCGCGCTCGCGACGTGCGCTCTGCTCGGCGCGGCGCTCTTCGACGCGGCCTTCGTGCCGGTCGTCAACGCGCTGCGCGCGGCGGCGGGCGTCGCGGGCGTCGCGGGCCACGCGGCGGCTGACGCGGGCGCGGGCGCGGGCGTCATCGCGCGCGCCGTCGGCGGTCGTTTCGTCGCCGGGTCGGAGCCGCTTCTGGCCCTCCAGTGGTTAGCCTTCATCGGCGCGCTGCTCCTGCTGCTGCGCCTCATCAGTCGTTACCACCGCGCGGGCGCGAGGGACTAGCCAGCGCCGTGCGGCACGCAGGTCAAAGGTTTCGGGCCAGTCGTCGCGAGGAGAAACGGGCGCTGGCCGTTTGCTTTTTATGGTAGGCCGTTTGGTTTTATGAGAGGACGATGAAGGAAGAAGTCAAAAGTAAAAAGGCACGAGGCAAAGGTGCGGAGGGAGCAACATCCGTCCGGCTCGCTCTCCCGCTTTTGCCTTTTTACTTTTGCCCTGCGCCCTTCTCCGAGGCGGCGCTCGCGCGCGCGCTCGACGCGCTGACGAAGGCGATGGCGCTCGTCGTCCTCTTCCTCTGCGTCCACGGCGCGGCGAGCGCGCAGGCCGGAAGCGAGCCGGGCGCGGTCGCGTCGGCGCGTGGGAGTGAAGAGTTGGTCGTCGAGGGCGAGAGCCTGAACGACGTGTTCGGCGTCGGTCGCTCGGTACGCGTGCGCGGGACGGTGCGCAACGGCGTCATCTCTTTCGGCGGCGACGTGATCGTCGAGGGGCGCGTCGAGGGCGACGTGGCGGCCATCGGCGGCTCGGTCATCCAGCGCGAGGGCTCTTACGTCGGCGGCGACGTGATGGTGCTCGGCGGCGCTTACCACCACGGGAAGGCCGCGCCGGGGCGCAACCCCGTGGGCAAGACCATCATGTTCGCGGGCTACGAAGAGGAGCTGCGCGAACTGGCGCGCAACCCCGCCTCTCTGCTCACGCCGGAGTTCTCTTTCTCTTACGTCGGCTTGCGGCTTCTGGCCGTGCTCTTCTGGTTCGTCGTCTCCATCGCGCTGACGGCGGTGACGCCGGGCGCGGTCAGCCGCGCGGCGGCGCGGATGCAGTTGACGTTCGGGCGCGTGGCGCTCATCGGGCTGGTCGGCGCGGTGGTCTTGGGGCCGGGCGTGATTTTTAGTCTGAGACTCCTGCCGCCCGTGCTCGGCCTGCTCGTCGGCTTCATGGCGCTGCTGCTGCTGCTGCTCTCGTACCTCTTCGGGCGCGTCGTGATTCACGCGGCGACGGGGCGGTGGCTGCAACGACTCCTGCTCTCGGAAGAGAAGCGCTCGGAGTCGGTCGCGCTGCTCCTCGGCGCTTCGTTCTGGGCGGTCATCCTCGCCCTGCCTTACGTCTGGCCGCTGCTCGTCACCGGGCTCGTCATCGTCAGCCTCGGCCTCTCTCTGACGGCGCGCTACCGCCTCAACTGGAAGCGGGCCTGAAGGCGGTTCAAAACCAAAAGTTCAAGGCTCGAAGTTAAGAAATCGTCTTTAACTTCGAGCCTTGAACTTTTGATTTTGAACGCCGTGCCTCGACTGTCCAGAGCGGGCCGCGCGATGATAAAATCTCTGACGACCTGCCGGTGACATCCTTGCATAAGGAGCAACGCAGTAACCGAGGAGAGTTTCCGACCTCGCCTGTCTGCCCCTGTGTCCCGGCGGCCCTCGCGGAGTAGTTAAGCATGGTTCACAGTCTGAAGCTCTTCATCATCGCGCTCGCCGTCGCGCTCTTCGTCTCGGCCTTCTTTTGGGGCGGCGCTTCGTCGGCGCGCGTGCGGGGCGGCGGGCAGCAGCCGACCGCCACTCCCGCCGCCTCGCCCACTCCCGCCGCCGCCGCGCAGCCGCGCGCGCCGCTGACCGCGCAGGAGCGGCGCGGCAAGGCCGTCTATCGGCGCGGCGAGAGCCCTTCGGGCGGGGAGATCATCGCCGTCGTCGGCGAACTCGACGTGCCCGGCTCAACCGTGAGCTGCGCGGGCTGCCACGGCCTCCGGGGCGAGGGCAAGACCGAGGGCGGCGTCACTGCCGGGGCGCTCTCCTGGGCCAACCTCCTCAAGCCTTACGGCCACACGCACCCTTCGGGGCGCAAGCACGGCCCCTTCACCGAAGCCTCTTTCGTCCGCGCCGTGACGGGCGGCATGGACCCGGCGGGCAACGAACTGCTCGCCGCGATGCCTCGCTACCAGATGCCCGCCGCCGACATGGCCGACCTCGTCGCCTACCTCAAGCGCATCGAGACGGACACAGACCCCGGCATCGCCGAAGATTCGATTAAGGTCGGGACGATACTGCCCTCGACCGGCGCGCTCGCCGAGACGGGCGCGGCGATGCGCGACGTGCTCGCCGCCTACTTCGCGGAGGTGAACAGTCGCGGCGGCGTCTATAACCGCAAGATTGAACTCCGAAGCACGCCGATGGGAGGCGACGCCGCAGGCACCGCCGCCGCCGTCCGAGGCTTCGCCGAGCGCGAGCAGGTCTTCGCGCTCGTCGGCGGCCTGAGCGCGGGCGCGGACAGAGAGTTGGCCGCGCTCGCCGCCGAGCAGGAGTTGCCCTTCGTCGGCCCCTCGACGCTCATGACGCAGACCTCGACGCCGCCGAACCGGCAGGTCTTCTACCTCATGCCCGGCGTCGCCGAGCAGGCGCGCGCGCTCGTCAACTTCGCCGCCGCGAGGCAGGGGGCGAAGAGGCCGAAACTCTACATCGCATATCCGGAGACGGAACTCGCGCAGGCCGCCGCCTCGGCGGTCGAAGATCAGGCGAAGAAGGCGGGCTGGGGCGAGAGGTCAATCGTCCGCGTCTCTTACCCGCGCGGGGGCTTCGACGCCGCGCTCTTCGCGCAGAGGTTGAAGGAGGTCTCGGCGGAGCTTCTTTTCTTTCTCGGTTCCAACGGAGAGGACTCGGCGCTCATCAAAGAGGCTGTCGCGGTCAGTTGGACGCCGGAGGTTCTGATGCTCGGCGTCTTCGCCGCGAGCGACTTGACGAGCGTGCTCACGCCGGGCTTCAAGGACAAGATTTTTCTCTCCTTCCCGACCATCCCTTCCGACGTTTCGCCGGAGGGGTTGGCAGAGTTCCGCGCGCTCGCCGAGAAGCACAAGCTCTCGCCGCGCCACGTCGCCTCGCAGCTCGCGGCCTTCGCCGCCGCGAAGGTCTTCGTCGAGGCGCTCAAGCGCGCGGGCCGCGACCTGAGCCGCGAGGGGCTCATCGCGGCGCTCGAAGGGCTCTATGATTACGAGACAGGCGTCACGCCGCGCCTTACCTTCGGGCCAAACCGGCGCGTCGGCGCGGCGGGCGCGAGCGTCGTCACGATTGACCCGGACAAGAAGCAGTTCATGCCCGTCGGCGGCTGGGTCAAGGCTTATTGATTTTTCGCACGAATAAAATTTAACGACTGACAGACCAATCGGAGGATTTGATGAAGAGGCTCTCGTACTTTTTTCTGCTCGCGCTCGTCGCCTGCGCCCCGCACGCGCACGCGCAGACGCGCCCCGCCGCCACGCCGACGCCCGCGCCGCAGACTCCTGCGCCGCCGTCCGCCGCCGCCGCGCCCGCCCCGACCCAGAACGCCTGCGGCTGCGAAGACAAGCCGCTCCCGGAAGTGCTCGCCGTCGTCAACGGCATCCGCATCACGCGGCAGGACATCGGCGCGCAGACGCAGCAGCGCATCGAGCAGCTTCAACAGGAAGTGACGGACGCGCGCAAGCGCGAACTGGACATGCAGATCAACTCGCTCCTGCTCGAAGCCGAGGCGAAGAAGCGCGGCATCAACTCGGTCAAGCTCCTCGAAGACGAGGTCATCGCCAAGTTTATCCACCCGACCGACGCCGACGTGCAGACCTTCTTCGACCAGAACAAGGCGCGCATCGAGGCGCAGGCCGGTCGCCCCGTCGAACTGAAGGAGGTCAAGGAGAACATCCTCAACTTCCTGCGCGAGCAGCGGCAGCAGGAGGAGGCGAAGAAGCTGGCCGACCGGCTGCGCGCCGCCTCGGACGTGAAGGTGCTCGTGCCCGAAGCGACGCCGCCCGCTACGCCCGCCGAGCGTTCGCGCCTCTTCGCCACCGTCAACGGTCGGCGCATCACCTCCGGCGACATCGAAGACTCACTGCGCCCGCTCATCTACAGCGTGCAGGATCAGGTCTATACCCTCCGCACGCGCGAGGTGGACTTAAAGATCAACGACATCCTGCTCTCGCAGGAGGCGCAGAAGCGGGGCGTGACTACCAACTCGCTGCTCGAAACCGAGGTCGCCGCCAAAGTGCCGACCGTCACCGAGGCGCAGGCGCAAGCCTTCTACAACGAGAACAAGGATCGCATCAACGGCGAGTTCGCGCAGCTCAAAGAGCAGATCATCCAGTACCTCAAAGAGGATGAGGCGCGCAAGACCGAGACGGCCTTCGCCGCGCGCCTGCGGCAAGCCGCGAGCGTCCAGACCTTCCTCACCGCGCCGGAGCCGCCGCGCTACGACATTGCGACCGACGACCAGCCGACGAAGGGCAACCCCAGCGCCACGGTCACGGTCGTCGAGTTCACTGACTTCCAGTGTCCGAGTTGCGCGCAGACGCACACCTCGCTCGAACGCCTGATGGCCGAGATGGGCGACCGCGTCAAGTTCGTGCTGCGCGACTACCCGCTCACGCAGCACGCCAACGCCTTCAAGGCCGCTGAGGCCGCCGAGGCTGCGCGCGAGCAGGGCAAGTTCTGGGATTACATCACCGTCCTCTACCGCAACCAGTCGGCGCTCGAAACCGACAAGCTCAAGCAGTACGCGACGGCGCTGGGCCTCGACCGCGCGAAGTTCGACGCCGCGCTCGACGGCGGCAAGTTCAAGGACAAGGTGCAGCGCGACCTCATTGACGGCCAGAAGCTCGGCATCAACGCCACCCCGACCCTCTTCGTCAACGGCGTCCGCATGACCGACCGCACCTACGAGGCGCTCAAGGCCGCCATCGAATCGGCCCTCAAGAAAGCCCCCGCCGCGAAGTAGTCCGGGGGCTCAAAGCGCCGCCGGAGACGGCTTCAAACGAGAAGGAGCGGGGCTTCAAAACCCCGCTCCTTTCGTCCGTTCGGGCGTCCAAAAAAGTGGATTTCTATCCACTCATTTGTGCCAACTATTCGACCCCTTCGGGCGTCTAACTTTCCGCCGGTCAGTGCCCGCCAGAAAGTGTGGAACTTTCCCCGCAGCTCGACAGAATAGATAAGGTTGACCGGGCATGAGTGCGCCTTTTTGTCGAGTCAATTCGTCCCATTTGCGGGACGCGGGACGGGGCCGCAAAAACTCTCTGCCGCGCCGCCTTGTTTCATGCTTGTTTTGGAACAATCGGCGCGGTCGTGACGTAAAACAACTGTCGCTCGGTCAGGGCAGTTCATAAAGATCACGCCGACACTCAACCACCAAAGCTGCTCGGACGGTATTTCTCAGTTCGACTCGACGAAGGATCATTAATGAAAAACACGCGGGCTCTTTTTCTTTCAGCACTCATCGCCCTGTTCGGGGCCGCGAGCGCCTTCGGGCAGGCGACCGACCCCGGCATCACCGCCAACGGCGTGATCGGCGAGGTCGTGGCCGTGGACGCCGGGGCGAAGCAGATTTTCGTGAAGACCGACGCCGGTTCCGTCGTCACCGTGGCGGTCGCCGACAACACCCTGTACAAGAAACTCCCTCCGGGCGAGACGACCCTCAACAAGGCCACCGACATTACCTTCGCGGCGCTGAGCGCGGGCGACCGCGTCTTCGCGCGCGGCGCGGCCTCGGAAGACCGCAAGACCGTCACGGCGCGCATGGTCATCGCGATGACCAAGACCGACCTCGCGCAGAAGCACGAGGCCGAGCGCGCCGAGTGGAGCCGTCGCGGCATCGTCGGCGTCGTCACGGCGCTCAACCCCGCCGCCAAAGAGATTACGATTCAGCCCCTCGGCGGTCGCGGCGGCCCGCAAGGCCAGCAGCCGCAGGGCGCGCAGGCCGCCTCGCAGACCCCGGCGCAGCCTTCGGGCGCGCAAGGCGGCCCGCAGGCGGGCGGCCCCCCGGCTCCCCCGGCCCCGGTCGTCGTCGCGGCGGGCGCTCCGAGCGTCAAGTTCCGCCGTTACACCGCCGACTCCGTGAAGTTCAGCGACGCCAAGGCGAGCACCTTCGAGGAACTGAAGGTCGGCGACCAACTCCGCGCGCTCGGCGAGCGGAGCGCCGACGGCACGCGCTTCACGCCCGAAGAGGTCGTCAGCGGCGCGTTCCGCACCCTCCTCGGCACCATCACCGCCATAGACGCCGAGAAGCGTGAACTCCAAATCAAGACGATGCCCGGCGACCAGCCGATGACCGTCGTCGTCAGCAAAGACTCGGACGTGAAGCAAGTCCCGGCTGAGTTCGCGCAGATGATGGGCGGTGGCCGCCCCGGCGGCGGCGGCGCTCCCGGCGCTGGTGCTCCCGGTGCTGGTGGTGGCGGCGGCGGTGGCGCTAGACCGGCGGGTGGCGGCGACGGGCCCGGCGGCGGCGGCCCGCGCCGGATGGGCGGCGGGATGCAGGAGATGCTTGAGCGCGTGCCCCCCGCGACCTTCGAGCAGTTGAAGCAGGGCACGATGATCGTCTTCAGCACGACGGGCGGAGACCCGGCGCGCGTCACGGCCATCCAGCTCATCGCGGGGATTGACCCCATCGTCCAGATGATGCAGGCGAGGGCCGCCGCGCAAGGCCGCCCCGTCAACCTCGGCTCGTTCAACCTCGGCATCGGCCAGCCGTAAGGGCTGGCCGCCTCGCCGGGACGGATTGAAACTTTTACCCCGCTCTAAGCACTAACTCTTACTTCTATTTGGTCGGTGAAACTGTCAGCGCCTTTGCCTCGCTCGGTGAAGCCTCGACAAACTCGCGGACATTGAAAAGGGAATCACCATGAAAGCCATGCAAAGATTAATGAGGGCGGCCCTGCTCGCCGTGCTCGCGCTGACGCTGAGCGTCGTGAGCGCCTTCGCGCAGACCAACGGCACGCTGCGCGGCTCCGTGACGGACGAGTTCGGCGGAACCATCGTCGGCGCGACCGTGACGGCCACCGACTCCGCGGGCGTCGCCAAGACCTCCACCACCAACGCCGAAGGCGTTTACACCATCAGCGGCCTCGTGCCCGGCACCTACACCGTGCGCGCCGTGGCGGGCGGGTTCGCCCTCTTCGAGGACGCGGGCGTCGCGGTCGCCGCCGGGGCGCGCAACACGCTCGACATTAAATTGAGCGTCGCGCTCCAGAAAGAGGAAGTGACGGTCGCCGCCGACTCCGGCATCAGCACCGCGCCGGAGAGCAACGCCGACGCGCTCGTCCTCAAGGGCAAAGACCTCGAAGCTCTGCCCGACGACCCCGAAGACCTTTCCTCGGCGCTGACGGCTCTGGCCGGGCCTTCCGCCGGGCCGAACGGCGGGCAGATTTACATTGACGGCTTCACCGGTGGGCGCTTGCCCCCGAAGGAGTCCATCCGCGAAGTCCGCATCAACCAGAACCCCTACAACGCCGAGAACGACCGCCCCGGCTTCGGGCGCATTGACATCCTGACGCGCCCCGGCATGGACAAGTTCCGTGGCAGCATCAACACCGGCTTCGGTGACGAGGCGCTGAACTCGCGCAACCCCTTCGCGCCCGCGCGCACCGACTATCAGTCGCGCTCCATCGGCTTCAACCTGAGCGGCCCGGTCATCAAGCAGAAGTCCTCCTTCTTCGTTGACTTCTCGACGCGCGGCGAGGACGACAACGACGTGATTACGGCGACCATCCTCAACCCGACGACGCTCGCCGAGAACGACTTCAACCTCGCCGTGCTGACGCCGCGCCGCTTCACGACCTTTAGCCCGCGTTTCGACTACGCCTTCAACCAGAACCACACGCTCGTCGCGCGCTACTCCTACTCGCAATCGAGCAACGTCTTCGGCGTCGGCGGCTTCAGCCTGCTCTCACGCCTCAGCGAATCAACGAGCAAGGATCACAACGTCCAGCTCACGATGACCGACGTTTTGAACGCGACGACCATCAACGAGACGCGCTTCCAGTTCAACCACTCGCGCCGCGAGACCGAGGGCGACAACACGACGCCCGGCCTCAACGTCCTCGACGCCTTCTTCGGCGGCGGGGCTTCGGTCGGCCTCGCCTCCTACAAGGAGAAGCGCTGGGAGTTGCAGAACTACACGACGCACACGCGCGGGATGCACACCATCCGCTTCGGCGCGCGCCTGCGCGGCGTGAGCATTTCGGAGTTCACCGACAGCAACTTCAACGGCACTTTCACCTTCACGTCACTCGCGCAGTACCGCTCGGCGATTGAAGGCACGGGCGGGCAGCCCTCGCAGTTCATCATCGCGGGCGGCGACCCGGAGGCGGGCGTCAGCCAGTACGACCTCGGCGCGTTCTTCCAGGACGAGTGGCGCATCCGCCCGAACCTCTCTCTGACCTACGGGCTGCGTTACGAAACGCAATCGAACATCAGCAGCCACGGGAACATCGCGCCGCGCATCTTCTTCGCGTGGGCTCCGGGCGGCACCTCGACGGGCTCGATCAACCCCTTCGGCGGGAGCAACGCGGGCCAGCCGAAGTTCGTCATCCGTGGCGGGTTCGGCATCTTCTACGACCGCTTCAACGAGCAGGGCACTTTGCAGGCCAACCGCTTCAGCGGCACGGGGCAGCAGCGCTTCTTCGTCAACGACCCCGACATCCTCGACGACGTGGTCTTCACCGCGAACGGCGTCTCGAACATCCCGACGGTCGGCGAGTTGGCTGGGTTCCTCCAGCCGCAGACCGTGACGACCATCTCGGAAGACCTCCAAGCGCCGCGCACCATCATGACGGCGGTGCAGGCCGAGCGGCAGTTGCCCGGCAACTGGACGATCTTCGGCGTCTTCTTCAACTACCGCCAGCAGCGCGTCTTCCGCGCGCGCAACATCAACGCGTGCCTGCCGGGCACGTTCATCCCCGGCGTGAGCTGCGACCGCCCCGACGACACGGCGGGCGACGTCCAGCAGTACGAGTCCACGGGCAAGTACAACGACTACCGCCTTCAGGTGGGCGTCCGCAACCAGATCAGGCCCGGCTTCTCGATCTTCGCCAACTACAACACGGGCAAGGCGACTTCGGACACCGACTGTGTCTTCGGCGGCGTCTTCGGCTGCTTCCCGGCGGACTCCTACGACCTGAGCAACGAGAACGGGCGCGTTGCCTTCTTCGCCCGCCATCAGGTCTTCATCGGCGGCAGCCTCGCCATCCCGAAGCTCAAGCTCTCGCTCAACCCGTTCATCATCGCGCGGACGGGCCAGTTCTTTAACATCATCACCGGCGTTGACCGCAACGGCGACAACATCTTCAACGACCGCCCGGCCTTCGCCGACGCGCAGACCACCGCCGCCGACTTGGTGAGCACGCCGTGGGGCGACTTCGACCGCAACCCGAAGCCGGGCCAGACCATCATCCCGCGCAACTACGGCGAGGGCCCCGGCTTCCTCTCCGTCAACCTCGGCGTGAGCCGCACCTTCGCCTTCGGCGACATGCCGGGCGCGGCTGCCGCCGCCCCGCAGGGCGGCCCCCCGCGACCCGCAGGCCCCGGCGGGCCGGGCGGCCCCGGCGGCCCCGGCGGCGAGGCGAAGCGCTACAGCCTGACCTTCTCGGTCAACTTCCAGAACCTCTTGAACCGCACCAACCTCTCGAACCCGAACGGCAACCTCAGCTCGCCCTTCTTCGGCGAGTCCACGAGCATCGTCGGCCCCTTCGGTGGCGGGCGCGTGGCGGGCGGCAACCGCAAGGTTCAACTCTCGGCCCGCTTCAACTTCTAAGGCCGACTCGAAACCGAGGCGCGGCCCCCGGTCGCGCCTCACGGAAAAGAGGAAGGGGCGCGCTACCCG
>DASTQX010000467.1:0-2575 GCA_035761505.1 Pyrinomonadaceae bacterium | reverse complement strand
CGGGAACGGGCGCGGCTTTGCACTACGCCGACAGTCTCTTCTTCCGCCACGCCGCGCGCCTCGACGCGTACTTCAAGGGGAGGGACTTCCGCGCGCTCTATGGAGAGATGTTGGCGGGGCTCGGCGTCCGGCTCGAAGCGCAGCCGAACTTGCGCCTCGACGAAGAGGCGCGTCCGGCGAAGAGACTCCGCTCGGCGTGCTTCGCCGTCGCGCCGCCGGAGGACGTGCGGCTCGTCGTCGGGGCGGCGGGCGGCGGGGCCGCGTGGCAGCGCGAGAGCTTCCACGAAGGCGGGCGCGCGCAAGCGTTCGCGTGGGTCTCGCGCGAGCTGGCCGGGCGTTACCCGGAGTTCGTCCACTCGCCCGACGGCGCGAGCGTCGAGGGCCAAGCGTTTCTGTTCTCCGGCCTCTTCCGCGACGCGGGTTGGCTCGGCGGTCAACGGAGGATGCGTGCGACGGAGGCGCGGGAGGCGGCGGGCCTTCTGGCGCTCGTCGAGTTGCACGACGCGCGGCGCGAGTGCGCGTCGTTGCGGCACTCGCTGGCGTTCGCGGAGTCGGAGGGCGCGCGCTCCGAGCAGTTGGCGGAGAGCTACGCGGCGTCGCACACGGAGGCGACGGGGTTTCGTTACGAGGCGGCGACGCACCTGCTTGACGTTGATGAAGGAATCGCTTCTTCAAGCGCCTTGCGCGCGCGGCTCTTCGCCGCAGGGATGGCCGAGCATCTGCGCGGGCGTCACGGGCGGCGTTGGTACGGCTCGCGCGCGGCGGGCGACGAGTTGACGGACGTTTGGAACACGGCCTCGCGTTACACGGTCGAAGAGTTGGCGCGGCTCGTGTGGGGCGGGGAGTTGAGCTTCGAGCTTCTGGCGGACGAGTTGAACGCGGCGGTGAACGAAGGCGATGTCTGAGGAAAGAGAAGTGCGGCGCGTCCTCGTGCGCGCGGGGCGGGGCGGAGGCTACCCGATTGAGATCGGTGCCGGCGTCCTCGCCGATGTCGGGCGCTTGACGCGCGAGTCATTCGACGCGCCGCCGCGCCGCGTGGCGCTCGTCTCGAACCGGCGCGTCTTCGGGCTCTACGGAGAGAAGGCGATTGAGAGTCTGCGCGCGGCGGGCTTCGACGTGAAGACTTGGTTGATGGGCGACGGCGAGCGGTACAAGAGTCTGCGGACTTTGGAGCGTGCGCTGCGCTTTCTGTCGGAGTCGGGGTTGGAGAGGGGCGACGCCGTGGTAGCGCTCGGCGGCGGCGTCGTCGGCGACCTCGCGGGCTTCGCGGCGGCGGTCTATTTGCGCGGCGTCTCGTTCGTGCAAGCGCCGACGACACTGCTCGCGCAGATAGACTCTTCGGTCGGCGGCAAGACCGGCGTCAACACGCGCGAGGGGAAGAACTTGATCGGCGCTTTTTATCACCCGCGCGCGGTCTTGATTGACATCGAGTGTCTGCGGACGCTCCCGCGCCGCGAATTGACCGCCGGTTGGTGCGAGGCCATCAAGCAAGGCGCGGCGGGCGACGCGAAGCTCTTTCGAGAGACGCAAAAGTTCCTCGCCGCCGGAGGAAAGGAAGATCGCGGCATTGAGACGGAGGGGCGCGAGGAAGAACTCGCGCGACTCGTCGCGGCGCAGTGCGCCTTCAAGGCTCGCGTCGTCGCGGGCGACGAGCGCGAGGACGTGGGGCGCACCGACGCGCGCTCGCGGCGCATCCTGAACTTCGGCCACACGGTCGGCCACGCGCTCGAAGCCGTGACGCGCTACCGGCGCTTCCGCCACGGCGAGGCCGTCGGCTACGGGATGCTCGCCGCAGCGGAGATTTCAGAAAAATTAGGATTGCTCGAACGAACGGGGTTAGAATGTTTGCGCGAGGCCGTTCGTTTAGCGGGGCGTTTGCCGCACGCCTCCGACCTGAATCCCGAAACTATTTCGCGCGCGATCCGTAACGATAAAAAGTCTCTGGGGGGCAGCGTCCGTTGGGTGCTCCTCGAAAGCATCGGGCGCGCGCGCGTCGTGGATGGAAGGGACATCCCGGCGCGCGTCGTGCGTTCGTCAATCCGCGCCGCGCTCGGCCCGCAGTAAGAACCCATCCTGCCAATGAGTCAAGGGGAGTCACTAATGAGAGTGCCACACGTGCAGCACGGGAGACCGCGCCGCCGGGGTGAGACTGGAGGCTCGCGCCTCAGCTTCCTCCTCGCCGTCGCCGTCATCGGGTTGGTCGGGTACGCCATCTACCAATATGCGCCGGTCGCCTACGACGCCTTCAAGTACAAAGACTTCATGCGCGAGACCGTAGATAAGGCCGCCTATCCGCCGGGGCAGACGGTCGCATGGGTCGAGTCGCAACTCCGCGCGGGCGCGGACGAGCACGGCCTCGCGCCGGAGGACTTGACGATGGACGTGCGCAACGTCGAGGGCCGCATCGTCGCGCGCGTGCAGTGGACGCGCCCCGTCAACCTGCCCGGCTTCATCTACGAATACAAATTCGACCACACCGCACGGAGCAGCGGCTTCCTCAACACGAAGTAAGAGAGAAGTCAGAAGCCGGAATCCGGGAGCCAGAAGAAAGAGGCTGCAACCTTCTTCTGGCTTC
>DASTQX010000466.1:0-13608 GCA_035761505.1 Pyrinomonadaceae bacterium | reverse complement strand
TCTTCGACCCCTTCTTCACCACGCGGCGGGCCAGCGGCGGGACGGGCCTTGGGCTCAGCCTGAGCTTCGGAATCATCCGCGACTACGGCGGAACCATCCGCGTCGAGAGCGAGGAGGGCAGTTGGACGCGCTTTACGGTCGAACTGCCCGCCGCCGGTTCGGGAGAGAGCAAGCATGAGCACGCCCAGAGTGTTGCTGGTAGACGATGAGCCGAACATGCGCTGGACGATGGCCGAGTTCCTCAAGCGGGGCGGCTACGAGGTGCTCACGGCGTCGGACTTCGACGGCGCGATGGCCGCGCTCGAAGAGCCGGAAATAGACGCGGCGGTCGTGGATATCATCCTGCCGGGGCGGAGCGGCGTCGAGCTTCTGAAGGAGGTCAACAGCCGCGCCGTCTATCTGCCCGTCGTGATGATTACGGGCGAGCCCAATCCTCTGCTCATCCCCGAAATCGTGCGCGCGGGCGCTTACGACTTCATCGCCAAGCCGATTCTCAAGGAGGCTCTGCTGACGGCGGTCGCCCGCGCCGTCGAGAAGAAGCGGCTGGTGGACGAAAAGGGGCGGCTCGAACAGGAGATCAAGCGGCACGCCGCCGAACTCGAAGAGCGCGTCGCCGCGCGCACCGCCGAACTGGCCGAGGCGCACAGCTTCCTCAACCTCGTGCTCGACAGCTCGACCGAGTACGCCATCGTCGCCGTGGATACAGAGGGGCGCATCACGCTCTATAACCGGGGCGCGGAGCGTTTGTTCGGCTACGCCGCCGAAGAGGCAATCGGGCGCGAGCCGGGCGAACTGCTCGGCCAGAAGGAGGACGAGGACTTCAAACAGACTTTCCTCGCGGGCGTGCGGGGGGCGGACGCGAGCGGGCGGCATCAGGTCGAGGGGCGCTTCCGCCGCGCCGACGGCGGAGAGTTGTTCGCCTCGGTCGCGGTGACGCCCATCCGCGCGAGCGGCGGGGCCGTCATCGGCTACCTCGGCGTCATCAAGGACTTGACCGTCGAGCGCGAGAACGCCGAGCGCCTGCGGCTGATGCAGGAACGGCTCGCCCATCAGGAGAAGATTGCCGCCCTCGGTCGCGCGGCGGCGCAGATGGCGCACGAGGTCAAGAACCCGCTCGCCGGGATGCTGCTCTACGCGATGCACCTCCGCAATAAGGCCGCCGATAAGCTGGCCGGGGGCGAGTTGGCGCTCATTGACAAGCTGGTCGAGACGATCAATCACCTGACCAACACGGTCGAGCAGGTGATGAATTTCGCGCGCCCCGTCCGGCTCGCGCCGCGTCCCTTAGACTTGAACCAAGTCGTCTCGGACGTGCTGCAACTGCTTGAGCCGCAGGCGTCGGCCAACCGCATCGAGCGCCGCCTTGAGCTGGACGAGCGCGGCTGCCTCGCGGTGCTCGACGAGGCTTCCGTCCGCTCGGCGCTGATGAACCTGATTTTGAACTCCATCCAAGCCATGCCCGACGGCGGGACGCTGCGCGTGAAGTCGCTCGCGCGCGAAACGTCGGCGCTCGTCGAGATCAACGACACGGGCAGGGGGATGACTGAGGAGCAGGTGGCGAACATCTTCGAGCCCTTCTACACGACGAAGAGCCAGGGGATGGGGCTCGGCATGTCTTACGTCGCAAAGGTCATCGAGCAGCACGGCGGGACTGTCGCGGTCGAGAGCCGCGCGGGCGAGGGGACGACGATTCGGGTCGAGTTACCGAGAGAGGCGGAGGTGAGTTGAGATGAGTCGCCCCGGCAGAATCCTTGTGTTGGACGACGAGGCGAGCGTCACCGGCGCTCTCGAACTGATCCTCGGCGAGCGCGGCCATGAGGTGCGGACGGCGCGGAACATCGGCGAGGCCGAAGAACTGCTCCGCGCGCGCCCCTTCGATCTGGTCTTCACCGACCTGCGGCTGCCCGACGGGAGCGGCATTGACCTTCTGGGGCGCATCAGGCAGGACGCGCCGGAGACGGAAGTGATTCTGATGACGGCGCACGGCTCGCTCGACGTGACCATCGAGGCCATCAAGCGCGGCGCTTTCTACTATCTCGAAAAGCCCTTCGCGCCCGATCAGGCGCTCGTGCTCGCGGCGCGCGCCTTGCAGTTTCAGGCCGTCAAGAGCGAGAACCGCATCCTGCGAGGGACGCTCGCCGCCGACGGCGAGGACTTCGGCTTCATCGGCCACCACGCGAAGGTGAGGCACATCCGCGAGGTCGTCCGCACCGCCGCGCCCTCGGACGCCTCCGTGCTCATCGAGGGCGAGTCGGGCACGGGCAAAGAGCTGGTCGCCTCGGCCCTGCACCTCAAGAGCGCGCGCGCCGAAGGCCCCTTCATCCGCATCAACTGCGCGGCCATCCCTTCGGAACTCATCGAGTCCGAGTTGTTCGGCTACAAGCGCGGCGCGTTCACGGGCGCAGACCGCGATAAGCGGGGCTTGGTCGAGGCGGCGGCGGGCGGGACGCTGCTGCTCGACGAAATCGCCGAGATGCCCGCGCATCTTCAGACGAAACTGCTGCGCGTGCTCCAAGAGCGAAAGGTGCGCCGCCTCGGCGACGAGCAGGAGGTGGCCGTGGATTTCCGCCTCATCTGCTCGACCAACCGCGACACCGCCGAGATGATCCGCGAGGGCGCGCTGCGCAAAGACCTCTACTTCCGCATCAGCACCGTGAAGGTAAAAGTGCCGCCGCTCCGCGAGCGGCTCGACGACGTGATGCTGCTCGCCGAGCATTTCCTTCTGCGCTACGCCGAGAAGTATCACAAGCCCGTCCGCCGCATCTCGCAACCGGCCTTCGCGCTGCTCGCGCGCTACGACTGGCCCGGCAACGTGCGCGAACTGGAAGGCGTCATCGAGCACGCCGTCCTCTTCGCGCAGGAAGAGCAACTGCTGCCGGAAGACCTGCCCGAACAACTCCATTCCGCGCACTCGTCCGACTTCCGCTGCGTCATCCCGCCTTACCTGACGATGGAGGAGATTGAGCGCGAGGCCATCGCGCAGACGCTCGAACGCACCGGCGGCAACGTCAAGAAGACCGCCCAGATACTCGACTACCACCGCCCGACGCTCTACCGGAAGCTTAAAAAGTTCGGCCTCATGGCCGTCGCCGACTCGCCGGACGAGTCGTAGCCGCGCCGCGCGCCCCTCCGCCTGTCCTACGTTGATTCATCGCCCGGCCCGACTGATACACGCCGAAACACCACGCCCTCCGCCGTCCCTCCCACAGAGAACGCCTGAACGGGATTCCGCGCGCCCGTCGCGGAACGAGTCTTGCTCACAAACGCCGCGTCGGTTCCCGGCCCGACTCATGCAGACACTTCCCGCGCCGGTTGCAGCAGCCGTCTCCGACGGCCTTTAAATAAAAGAGAGGACGCGCGGGGAAGTCGGCCCGAAGTCTCGAATCGAGTGGGGGACGGGAGTGGAAGCTCAAGAGCAGATACTTGTGATTGACGACGAGCCGAGCGTGGCCGACGCGCTCCGGATGATTCTGGAGGATTGCGGCTTCGGCGTCTTCGTCGCCTCGACCGCGCGCGAGGGCATCGAGCAGGCGCGGCGCGCGCGCTTCGGCGTGACGATTACCGACCTGCGCCTGCCGGACTTGGACGGGCTCGACGTCATCCGCGCCGTCCGCGAGGCGGACGCGAGCGTCGCCGTCATCCTCATCACCTCTCACTACACGCCCGAAGTTCAAGCGCAGGCGCGCGCGCGCGGCGCGGTCGGCGTCATCGCCAAGCCCTTTCTGCCTTCCGAGATTATCGAATCCGTGGCCGCCGCGCTGGCGCAGCGCGGGCCGGATGATTCCACGGAATAGAGCTTCATGAAAGGCGCTTGACGGAGCGCGTCGCCGCGCGCGGGCCTCATTTGGGGTCAATAATCGAGGCGCTCGCCGCCTCTTGACAGTCGGCGCAAGACTTCTGGGGGAAGCTCGCCTTCGCGCCTTGCAGGGCCGCGCAGAACGACGAGCGCGAGAAGGAAGGCAGGTTGAAGCCGAAGCTAATCATTTGCGTGTCTTCGGGCGGGTCCCACGTCTGGGTCGAGCTGAGCTGCGCGAACTGCGAGCCGAGTTGGAGCGTGTTCTCGCTGAAGCCGACGAAGTTCCCGATGGTCGCGTAGAAGATGTTCCCCGGCAGGTCTTTCCCGTAGCAGTTCAACCCCTTCGAGCCCGGACAGAGCGTAATCGTCCCGGAACAGTCGGCGTCCGGGCAGCTCGCCGACTTGGGGTTGAGCATCGTCGAGCTGTCAACTTTGAAGTCGTAAGGCTTGCCGCTGCCGACGAGCGACTTCCATTTGAGGGAAGCGTCCCTCAGTTCCGTCAGCGTCGCGAGGGCGAAGGCGTCGAGGCCGAGCACAGCCATCTTGGCGGTCTGGAAACTGAGCGGGCCGAACGGCGTGGCCTGGCTCATCTGGTTAACCGCGTCGAGAGTCCTCGGCGGCCTGCCCGCCGCGTTCCGCGCCTCTTCCACTTTTTCGAGCACCGCGCCTTCGAGGATTTCCGTCGAGTCGAGTCCGAGCGCGGGCGAGCCGATGGCCGGTGCGAGGAAGGCCGCGTTGTCGAGGTGTTGCCTGATTTCGAGCACCTTCGCGTTGCGCTTCCCGGCGGCCACCTGATCCACGAGCCAGTCGGTGGCGTCGGGGCCGCACTTGGAGGTCGGCGCGGGCGGCTCAGGCGCGGCCTTAATCTCTTCGACGATGACGGAGCGCCAGAAGCTCGGAGGGTTGGCGTCGGGGACGGCCCCCGGCTGCGGCTGGGGCGTCGCGCCATGTTTGAAGACCCCGGCGACGGTACAGTCCGGGCGCGAGGTGCGTGCGAGTTCGGCGATTTTGTTGGCGCGGTGGCACGACAACTCCAAGTTGAAGTCCGCGTCCCCGTCGAGACTGGCGAAGCCGTGGACGTTGAGCTGGCTGCCTGCCGTGAACTGGCTGACCTTCGTCTCTTCGCCCGGCTGAAGTTCGTCGCAGTTGAGCTTGAAGAGGAACTGCCAGCCGACGACGCCCGCTTCGCTCGGCGTACATTCGGGCGCGGGCGCTCCGAGTTCCGCGCGCCCGCACTTGCGCTGCACGCCCGGCGGCGCGGGCGCGAGACGTGGCGCTCTCTGGCCGCGCATGACCGCTTCGGCGGCGGCGTCCGCCTCGCGCTCCCCGGCGTCGCCGGGCGTGCTCACCTTGAGCTGCGTCTGCGGAGGCGCGGCGCTCTGCCCCTTCTGCTGGACGACGTGCGCCAGTTCGTGCGCGAGCAGCCGCCCGCCCGCCGTCGAGTGCGGTTGATAGAGGCCCGCGCCGAAGACGATGTGCGAGCCGACCGTGTAGGCTTGAGCCTCCAACGCGTCCGCCGAGCGCGCCGCCTGCCGGTCGGAATGAACCCGCACGCCGGAAAAGTCCTGCCCGAAGCGCCGCTCCATGTCCCTTCGCACCGTCGCCTCCAACGGCCTCCCCGCACCGGCCAGAACCTCTCCGACGCCTTCGGTCGCCGCATCCGTCTTCACATTAGTCACGTTAGATTGAACGGAAGAGCGCTGGACGAGACTCGCGGGCGCGTGGCCGAGCGGTATCCGGCTGAAGTCGTGCGCGAAACGAGTGGACGCGGAGCCGACGGGCATCGCTTCGCGGCCTCCGGCGCTCGCAGGGGGCAACGCGCGCGCGGCTTGATTGGCGACCGCGCGACGCGCGGGCCTGCTGAGCCGCGGCGACGCCTCCTGTCGAGGCCGACTCTGTTTCTCGGCGTGTACCCTCAAAGGACTCTCCCCGTCAGTTGAAGCTCTGCTGTCCGGCGACGAAATTCAACCTCGCCTTGTATCATCGCCCCGGTTTGAGCGCAAGAGTCAGGCGCACGCGGCGGCTTCGACCACAGGCGCGAAATAACGGACGCGGCGCGGTCTTGAAAGATGAAGGAGGGCTGCTCCTTCAAATCCCCGCTCTTCTTCTCCTCTGAATGTGAAGCCAAGAATTAGCCAAGCCGGACGCGTAAGCTTTTAAATGACCGCCCGACCGTGTCGCTCCGACCGGCAAATTCTTCGTCGCGCGCCGTGCCCCGCGCCGGGCCGCACTCAAGGCAGGAAATATGCAAGTCATCAACGACAAGGTCACTGTCCCCTTCCAGAGCCCGCGAATCTCGCGCCCGCGCCTGCTCAAGCTGCTGGCGGAGGGAGTTGACTCCTGCACCTCGACCATCATCACGGGGCGCGCGGGGACGGGCAAGACGCTGCTGGCGAAAGACTTCACGCGGCGCTGCGGGTCGCGCGCGGCGTGGTCCAAGGTCGAAGCCGCCGACGCCGAACTGCCCATCTTCTTCAGCTATCTGATGGAGAGCGTGAGCCGCCAGCGTCCCGGCTTCGGGCGAAAAGTGCTCGCCCACTTCGCCGGGTCGCCGGGCTTTGAAGACATCCCGACGCTGGCCGAGGCGTTCCTTTACGAATTGCAGGAGAGCCGGGGCGAGCCTTTGCTGATGGTGGTTGACGACCTGCACCTGATTTACGACGCCGAGTGGGTCGTGCCTTTCTTCAGCCGCCTGCTCCCGCTTTTGCCCCGCGAGGCGCACATGCTGCTCATCGGGCGGAGCCTCCCGCCGACGCCCGTCTGGCGGATGCGCTCGAAGCAGACGCTCTGCCTCGTCGAAGAGGCGGGGCTCGCCTTCACGCCGCAGGAGGCGGCGGAGTTGTTCGCCAGTTACGGCCTCGCGGGCCTCGACGCGCGCGTGGCGCTGGAGCAGACGCAGGGCCGCGCCGCCGCCCTCGACAGGCTGGCGCGGCGTTTGAGCGGCGAGGATGCCGCGTCGTCTCAACACGCCGGGCGGAATCCCTCGGCCCGCGCGACGGCGGGCGGCCCGCCCTTGTGCCCGGCCAGCACGCGTCCCTGTCGCGGAGGGCGGCCCGCGCCGGATTGAAAGACCTCACCGGCCAACGCCGCTCGCCCGCGCCCCCGTAGAGACGAGCCTTGCAGCCGTGCTAAGCTCGGTCTGGATTTAGAGAGAGCGGCAGAGATTTCCCCCGATGTCACCGACGCCCCGAAGCGAGACTAACCCCGCGCCCGCGCTCACGCAGCCGGTACGGGAAGACGCGCCGAGGCGACCCACGTTCTTCCTGCGGACGAAGCTGCTCCCGCCGCGCCCGGCCTCCGCCCTGCTCTCGCGCCCGCGCCTGACCGAACGACTCCAAGCCAACCTCTCGCATCCGGTAACGCTCGTCGCCGCGCCCGCCGGTTCGGGCAAGACCACGCTCGTCGCCGACTTCGTCAGGGCACACGCGCGCCAATTCGTCTGGTATCAACTCGACCGCGCGGACGCCGACCCGCTCGTCTTCCTCGAATATCTCGCGCACGGCATCAAGCAGGCCGTGCCCGGCTTCGGCGACGTGACGCTCTCTTATCTGCGCCAGACGGCGGACGAGATCGCGCGCCATCCCGCGCGCGCCGTGGACGTGCTCTTGAACGAAGTGCTTCAAGAGGTCAGCCAGCAACTCGTCGTCGTGCTCGACGACTATCATCATCTGGGCCGCGAGACGGCGGTGCACGCCGTCCTCGACCGCCTCATCTCTTACCTGCCGGACGTTTTGCACGTCATCATCGTCTCGCGCGACGTGCCGCCGCTCGCGCTCTCGCGGCTGCGCTCGCAGGACTCGCTCGCCATCATTGACCGGCAGGAGCTTCTCTTCACCGACGAGGAGACGCGCGAGCTGTTCCGCAAGGTCTTCGACTTGGAGCTGACGCCCGCGCAGCTCGCCGAGTACCGCGAGCGCACGCAAGGGTGGATCACGGCGCTCCAACTCGTTCGGCAGTTCGCGCAGCGCGAGGCGGTAGCCTCGGCGGCGGGCGAGACGGGCGCGACCGACCTGACGGAGATTCTGCGACGTTCCGAACACGACATCTTCGACTACTTCGCCGAAGAGGTCTTCGCCGACGAGCCCGAAGAGGTGCGCCGCTTCCTGCTACGCATCTCTCTGCTCGAACGCGTCGAGCTGGACGTGTGCGCGCGCCTCTACCCGGAGTCCAACAGCCGACACATCCTCCCGGAGCTGGTGCGCCGCAACGTCTTCATGACGGTGGCGAGCGACAGCCGAGGCGAAGAGTACCGTCTGCATCCACTCTTCAGGAGTTTTTTGCAGCGCCGTCTCAATCACGAAATCGGGCGCGACGGGGTGGCCGCCGAGTACGCGCGGCACGCCGACTGTTACCTCGAACGCGGCGAGTGGGAGCACGCCGCGCGCCACCTCATCGCGGCGGAAGAGTTCGGGCGCGCGGCGGCGGTCGTCGCCGAGCGGGGCCGCCACTGGATAGCGGCGGGCGCGCTCGCTTCACTCGTCTCCTTCGTCGAGGCGCTGCCGACGGAAGCCGTCAGGGCGCACCCGCGCGCGCTCTTCTATCGCGGAGAGGTCGCGCGCCTGCGCGACGAACTGGACTCGGCGCGCTCGCTCTACAGGCGCGCGGCCTTGCTCCTGCGCGAGCAGAACGACCGCGAGGGCGAGGCCGAGACGCTCCGCTCTTTGGCAACCATCGCGCGCCGTTACGGCGACCTCGAAGCGGCGCTCGCTTATCTTGACCAGGCCGTCGAACTGGCGGACGAGGACTCTTTCGTGCGCGCCAAGTGCGCCGGGACGCGCGGCCTGTGTCTGATGGCGAAGGGCGAGTGGGCCGCCGCCGAGCGTGAATTCCGCGCCGCGTTGCAGAGCGCGGAAGACCACGGCGACGACCATTACGCCCGCTTGATGACGCACAACCTCGGCCTCCCGGCGCTCATCCGTGGCGACTTCGACGAGTCCCTGCGCTGGCTCCACCGCACGCTCCAATTCGGCGGCAGCGCGCCGCCGATTCCGCAGGAGGCCGCCGTCCATCTCAACATGGCGCGCTGCTATCTCTATCGCGGCGAACTCGCCGAGTGTGAGGGCCACTTGAACCGCGCGCTCGAATTCTCGCAACTCTTCAACCTGAGCGTGCTGCAAGGCGAAGTCTTCGAGACTTACGGCAATCTCTATCGTGAGTTGCGCGAGGTGGCGCGCGCCGTCGAGTTTTACGCGCGGGCGGAGCGCATCTATAAGGAGGCCGGGATTGACCTCGCGCGGCGCGAGTTGCCCGAAGAGCAGGCGATGCTCTCGGCGCAGGAGGGCGATTTAGTCGCGGCCCGCTCGGCCATTGACCATCTCGTCGAGGCGCGCGCCGCCCTGAATGACGAAGTGGCTTTGAAGACCGCCGTGCTGGCCCGCTGCCGCATCATGCTCGCGCAGGGCGAGCACGCCGCCGCGCGCGCCGAACTCGGCCCGGCGCTCGGCTACTTCCGCGAACACAACCTTCATTACTACGAGGCGCAGGCTTCCATCGCGCTCGCCGCGTGCGCGCTCGCCGCCGGGAGGGAAGGGGATTACCTGGAGCACCTGCGGCGCGCGGTTGAGTTGGCCGTGCGTTACGACTACGAGTACTGGCTCCGCCGCGAGGTGGAGCAGAACCCGCAGCTCTTCTCCTCCGAACAGTCCCTCAAGCTGCTGCCCAGAGACTTGCGGCAGAGACTCTCGACCGCGCAGGCCCGACCGCCCTCGACGCGCGAGCCGTCGCCGTCGGCGCGTCAGGCGTCGGTCTCTCAGCCCACGAGCGATTTGACCATCAACATGCTCGGCCTCGTCGAAATCTACCGCGACCCGGCGCGACCGCTCGCGCCCGACGCCTGGACGAGCAAGCGCGCCCGCGACATTCTCTGCTTTATCGCCTCGCGCCGGCACCGCCGCGCCTCGAAGGACACGCTCATTGACACATTCTGGCGCGACGCCGACCCCGAAAGCGTGGAGAAGAAGTTTCACCCCACGATCACTTACATCCGCAAGGCGCTCAACAGCAACCAACTCCTCCGGCAGAACTTTCTGCTTTACAAGGACGGGGACTACCTGCTCAACCCCGACTTCTCTTACCGCTCGGACGTGGAGGAGTTCGACTCGCTGGTGGCCGAGGCGGCGGCGGCGCGGCGGCGCGGTCAGACCGAGCGCTGCCATCAGGCTTATGAAGAGGCGGTCGCGCTCTACCGTGGCGAGTTCATGCAGGGCACGCACGACGAGTGGGTCGAGGAGCAGCGCGCTTATTATCGTGACCAGTATCTACGGATGCTCGAAAAGCTCGCCTCGGCCTCGCAGGAGGCAGGCGAGTGGGAGCGCTCTCTATCGCTCGCGCAGAAGATACTGCGCGACGACCCGTTCCGCGAGGAGGTTCACTGCCGCGTCATGCGCGCGCACGCCGCGCTCGGAAACCGCTCCGCCGTCAAGGAGCAATACGAGTCTTTGCGTAACCTCCTGCGGAAGGAACTCGGCGTCGAGCCCGCGCAGGAGACGCAAAGGGCTTACCGCGAGTCGTTCAAGTAAGCCGATGAGTTCTCGACTTAGCTCTCGACCCGTGTTGATTTACCCGTTCGGAGGCTTTGCTGTATCATCCGCAAGACCCGGAGGCCGTGAAGGAAGAGGCCGCCGCCTGAGCCGCGCCCCCTTGAAGCGGAGGGGCACGGCGAACGCCGCCGACTCTGTTGTTGAACTCACACCCGCGTACTTTAAGGACTTGAGAAGTGCCAACGCTTCGGCCTCGCCATGACTATGCTTAACGGCGCATTTCAAAGGCCGCGAAAGATCATCGCGCTCCTCCTCGCCTGCGTGCTCAGCGCGGGCGCGGCGCGCGCGGGCGTGAGCGTCATGCGCGGCGAAGGCTTCTTCCTCAACGGCACCGACGGCATCTCCTTCTTCGAGACTAACGGCATCTCCGCCAACGGAACCGACGCCCTGCTCGCCTTCAACGTTAACGGCATCGCCGCCACCGGCACCGACGGCATCGCCGCGACCGGCACGGACGGTATCGCCGCCACCGGGACTGACGGCGTTACTTACACCGGGGCCGACTCGCTCTTCGCAAGCGGCGTGGACTCCTTGAGTGTGGCGGCGGCTGACGGCATCAGCGTCACCGGCACGGACGGCATCACCGTGACGGGCACCGACGGCACAAGCTCCCACGTTGATTCGCTCGTGCTCAGAGGGGCCGAAGGCATCAGCGTCACGGGGACGGACGGCATCACGGCGACGGGGACGGACGGCATCATGGCGACGGGGACGGACGCCCTCTATCTCGCCCGCGCGAACGGCATCAGCGTGACGGGCACGGACGGCGTCAGCGTCAGAGGGATGGACGGCATCACCGCGACCGGCACCGATGGCCGCGTCTTCTCCATCGCGCCGAGCAGCATCCACATCGCGGGCGCGGACGGCATCATCGCGACCGGCACGGACGGCGTGACGCTGCGAGGGATTGACGGCATCACCTTCACCGGGACGGACGGGATTAGCGTCACGGGCACCGACGGCATCGCGGCGACCGGAACCAACACTCAACGGCGAACCGGCCTTCAGAGTCTCGACCCGGAGCTTGCCCTCCTGCTCGACCGCGCGACCGACGACAGCAACATCAACGCCGCCGTCGTCTTCCACCGGCAACCGGACGAGGCGGACTTCGCCGACCTGCGGAGCATCGGCATCCTCGGCGGCACGCGGTATCGTGCGCTGCCCGTCGTCGCCGTGACGGCGACGCGCGGGCAACTCGCCAGCGTCTCGCGCCTCCCGGCGGTGCGCTCCATCTACGGCAACCGAACTTTCCAGACGACCTCCGACCCTTATCTCGCCCCGGCGGGAGTCGAGCGCGTGGCGCACGACTCGGAGTTGACGAACTTCAACGCGGGGCTATCCGTGACCGGGCGCGGCGTGACGGTCGCCGTCATTGACACGGGGCTCGACGGCACGCACGGCGACCTGTCGGGACGCGTCGCGCAGAACGTCAAACTGCTGGACACGCAGAGCGTGGGCGTCGGTTTTCTGCCGCCCGTCGGGTTGGAGAACGTGCCGAACACGGATCAGGTTTACGGCCACGGGACTTTCGTCGCGGGCGTGATTGCGGGCGACGGCGCGCGCTCCGGCGGCGCTTACGCGGGCGCGGCCCCCGGCGCGAAGCTGGTCGGGCTGAGCGCGGGGGATTTGAACCTCTTCCACGTGCTCGCGGGCTTCGACTACCTGCTCGCGCGACCCGAACTCGGCGTCCGCGTCGTCAACTGTAGCTTCTCGGCCAACGCGCTCTACGACCCGAACGATCCCGTCAACGTCGCCACGCGCTTGCTCGCCGAGCAAGGCGTCAACGTCGTCTTCTCGGCGGGCAACTCAGGGCCGGGGCTGCACACCTTGAACCCTTACGCCGCCGCGCCGTGGGTGGTCAGCGTCGGCGCGACCGACCACCGGGGACGGCTCGCGCCCTTCTCGGCGCGCGGCGCGTTCGACGGCCCCGCTTCGCACCCGACGCTCGTCGCGCCCGGCGTCAACGTCGTCGGCCTCCGCAGTTCGGGGGGGAGCGTGGTCGGCACTTCCGGCCTCCTCTGTTCGCGCCGCCTTCCGGCCTCCGAGCAGCCTTACTACACGACCGGGAGCGGGACGAGTTTCAGCGCGCCGCAGGCGGCGGGCGTCATCGCGCTGATGCTCGAAGTGAATCCGAGCCTAACGCCGAGCCAAGTGCGAGACATCCTGCAACGGACGGCGACGCCGCTTCCGCCTTACTACCGGCACGAGGTCGGGGCCGGGATGCTCAACGCGCACGCGGCGGTGCTCGAAGCGGCCTTCCCCGAAAGGCTCATCGGAGTCTGGCGGGCGACGCTCGACCGCGGGCAGGTGCGTTTCGTCACAGACCCCTTGCAGCAGTTCGGCGGCACGGCGCAACCCCTCGCGGGTTACGAAACCTCTCTGAGCGTTCCGGCGGACGCGCTCCTCGCTTCCGTCCAAATCGCTTGGGGGCCGATCTACAGCACGAACGATTTGGGGCTCACGCTGAACGACCCCGGCGGCGTGCGGCGCGCGTCGGCGAACGAAGTCAACCTGCCCGGTCTGACCGGGAGGCGCGAGCGCGCCGTCGTCAAGTCGCCCGCGCCGGGCAAGTGGCGCGTCGGCGTCTCGAACACGCTCGGCCTTGCGGGCACGCCGCAGAAGTTCTCCGGCGTGCTGGAGGTGACGCGCGCGGAGTACGCGCCCCTGACGGACTTGGACGGCCTGAGCGTCGCCGCGCGCGAAGATGTCTCACAGAGCTTGCGCTCCTTCGTGATGTGGCCGCTCGGCGACTCTTTCCGCCCGGAGTTCGGCGTGACGCGGGCCGAGCTGGCGAGGACGCTCGTCGTCGGCGCGCGCGTCCCGCAGTACGCGCCGGGCCTTCCGACTTACGCCGACGTGCTCGACCGCTCGACCATGCTCTTCGTCGAGAGCGTGCAGGCCGCGCCGGGCGGCCCGCTCTTCAGGGACGCGACGCCGGGCGCGAGCTTCAGGCCGGACGACGTGGCCGACCGGCTGACGGCGGCCATCGTTCTGGTGCGCGCGTCGGGGCTCGGCGACGAGGCCGAGTCGAGGGCCGGTGCCTCGTTGAACGTGGCCGACGCCGGGGCGATTCCTTCCGCGCTGCGCGGCTACGTGGCCGTCGCGCTTGAGCGCGGCTTGCTCGACGCGGCGGGCGGAAGCTTCCGCCCGCAGAGCGCTCTGACGAGGCTCGAACTCGCCCACGCGTTGAGCGTCATCGCCCGGCGGGCGGCGGAATAAGGGCCGGAGCTTTCGCGTACTGAGGTCGTGCTCGACGCCTCGCAAGGCGTCGAG
>DASTQX010000465.1:0-1329 GCA_035761505.1 Pyrinomonadaceae bacterium | reverse complement strand
TCGGCTCGTCGCGCAGGACGCGGCGGAGACGGTCATCCCTCTGGAAGGGCTCGACCCGGTGTTGCTCGCCGAAGGCAAAGAGGCGCAGGGCGACGTGAAGTTCTCGGTCACGCGCGGGCGCTTCCGCTACCTCTTCGTGGGCGCGGAGACGAAGGCGCGCTTCGAGCGCGAGCCCGCCCGCTACGAGATTCAGCTCGGCGGGACGTGCGCGCGGATGGGGCCATCTACGGAAGGCAACCCAGACCTCTTCGCCGCCCACAAGGGGCGCATCTACCTCTTCGGCAGCCCGGAGTGCGTGAAGGCTTTCAAGGCCGCGCCGGAGAATTATCTTGAGCCCGACGCCTCGCACGAGTCGCATGCGGCGGCGAGCGCCGAGGCTCTGACGAAGGGGCGCGCGCTCGTCGAGAAGGCGGTCGAGGCGGCGGGCGGCGCATCGAAGATTGACGGCTTGAAGAGTTATCAGGAGAAGGGCTTGGCGACGCGGCGGACGCGCGACGGCGTGGCCGAGATGCAGACTTCTCTGACGTGGGTCTTCCCCGACCGCGTGCGGCAGGAGCGCGTCTTCGGGCCGAACATGATGCTGGCAACCGTCGTCACGCCCGGCGAAGCCTTCTTCGTGATGGGCGGCGCGGACTCGATGTTCGACGAGCAGCGCGCGCACTTCCGGAAGCAGTTCAGACGGAACCTCCTCGCCGTCCTGCGCGCGCGGAAGGGTGAGGGATTCACGGCGGCGGCTGTGGGCGCGGGGCGTGTCGCGGAGGCGAACGTCGAAGAGGTCTTGGTTAACTTCGAGGGCGTCCGCCTGAAGCTCGGCGTCGAAGCCTCGACGGGGCGCGTCCTCACTCTTTCTTACAGGGGGCGCGGCCCCGGCGGCGTGGTCGGCGAAATCGTGGAGACCTTCTCGGACTTCCGCGCGGTCGAAGGTCTGAGCCTGCCCTTCAAGGTCGCGGGGACTTTCAACGGCGAGGCCGAGCCGACTCTGACTTACAGAGTCGAATCGCTCGTCGTCAACGGCGACGTTCCGCCCTCGCTCTTTGAGAAGCCGAAACCCGCCGCCGCGCAGCAGTGAGGAGTGAGGAGTGAAGATGCTTTCAACGTCTCCGAGACTTAATGCGCGGCGGCGCGTCGCCCGCCTCTTCGCGGCGCTGCTCCTGCTCGCGGCGGGCGGCGTCGGCGCTGCGGCACAGTCGGCGGACTGGCCGCAGTGGGGCGGGCCTGAGAGGAACTTCGTGTCGGGCGCGAAAGGCTTGGCGGCGACGTGGCCGGAGGGCGGGCCGCGACGCCTTTGGAGCAGGGAACTCGGCGAGGGCTACTCGGCCATCGCCGCCG
>DASTQX010000464.1:0-7858 GCA_035761505.1 Pyrinomonadaceae bacterium | reverse complement strand
GTAACCGTCAGCAACAGCGGAAGACGACGGATGAAAGCCGCGACGCGGGGAGGCCTCAGTTGCCTCCCCCGTCCCATCTTACGAGCCTTGACGGCGGAAGGAGACTTGCGATGTTGAGAGAAGCCGACGCCCGCGGCTACGGGCGCGTAGAGACGATGAGCCCGCCCCGAGTCAACGACCAGGCCGAGCGATTGCTGGCCGAGCGAGGCTTCACCTACGAAGGCTACGACGAGTCACTCAGTCGTCACCAGTGGACGAGCCGGGTGACCGACCTCGCCAACATCGAAGTCTGCTTCTACCCGTTCGGCGACTCCTGCGGCAGGGCGTGGACGGTCGGGAAGTACTTCACCGAGTTTGGCGAGACGGTCGCCGCGGAGTACACGCGCGAAGTGTCCGAACACGACCTCGGCCGCACTCTCCTCAGGCTCTACGCCGAGGCGATCCTGTCACGGCTCTGCGGCGACTGCGGCGTACCCATGGTCACGCCGTGGCCTATCTTCCGGCCGCGCGAGAGCGAGCACGCCGTCTGCGACGAGTGCGTGAAGCTCTACCGCAACTGCGCCGTCTGCGGCGATGAGACGCGCCACCGCGTGTGCGACTGGTGCTCGTGCGCGTGCTTCGTCAAGACCAACTTCCCCGACTCTCTGACGCCGGCGCAGCGCGTCTGGTTCACCATCATGTACTCGTTCTCCATCTTCGACGAGCCGGGCAGCGTGACGAGGATAGCGAAGCTCGCCCGGACCAACGTGCCGTCGGCGAAGCGCGTCGTCGCCCGCGCGGGCGACATGCTGGAGGGGGTGATCGGCGCGGACGGGATCGCGCGCTACCGGCTCCAACTCGCGAAGGGTTTCCAGAGTCACTGAAGGCGCGCCGCGGCTCGGCGAGCGAGACTCGGGGCGCCCGCGACTCCGAACCACTGCTCACCGCCTCCCCGCATAAAAATCAGCGCCCCCGCAACAGGCCCCCGGGTTGACCCTCGCCGCCCGTGGCGGCCTTTGTGGAGGCCGAGTGCCTCGGCCGTCCTCCCTTCCCCGAACTTTTCCCCGGCGGTCGATACCTTAAGCCGAGCCGTCGCCCGCCTCCATCGGCCCCGCCCACCCACCCCCGGAACTAACCGCAAAGGCCCGCGTGCCACGAAGGCCGTGCCCCCACCGGCGCGGCAGGTTTCCGGTGTGCCCGTAGAAAAGGTGATCTGAAAAACACTCGCCCCGCGCGCCCTCCACCATTCCTTCGACCAAAAAACAGACGGCCACGTTGAACGGTTCCTATCGGGGAGCGGGGAAACGTGCGGCTTCAGGTTTAAGAGGGCCTGTAGGGGAGTGCTTTTCCTGAATTTCCCAACCTTTGAGAGAGAGGCACAAACCATGCTCCATTCAAATCTGCTGAAGACGCACGCTCCCGATTCGACCTTCCTGCTCTTCCACCCGCAGGACACCGGCTCGCCCGGCCAGGACTTCTGCCACCACATCGCGCGCAACCCGCACCGCCGCATCGAGCTCGAAGACACGATGCTCGTCGGCGACAACGTCATCGTCCGCATCGAGCCCGACCTCGGCTCCGCCGAAGACCGTGAGTCCGAGGCCAAGATCGTCACCGTCCGCTACGCCGAGCGCGTGCTGGGCAACCGCGACGACGCCACGGAGTTCATCCGCTGCACGAAGCTGCTCGCGGGCGAAGACGCGCGCGGCCACGACCTCCAGATCATCGCGTCTTACTACTACGGCGAGGCGCGCAGGCGCCCGGCCGCCGAAGTGCTGAAGGAGATGGCGATGCTGGCGATGCAGCTCACCGCCGTCACCGCGACCGAGGACTCGCGCCGCTTCGTCGTCGAGAGCGACGCCGACTCCTGCACCTGCGAAGAGTTCGAGGAGAAGTCTAAGGAAGACCCCGGCTTCCACTGTGACCACTCCCGCAAGGCCGCGCGCGAGAGTCCCGCCGCCGCCTACGAGGAGCCGATGTCGGCGAGCGACCGCCACCAGCTCTTCATGGAGCGCGCCGCCGAGGTGCTCGGCGAGAACACCGTCGAGCGGGTCTACCGCGACGAGATCCGCGCCAAGTCCGTCTACCGCCACAACGGTCAGGTGCAGGGCTTCGCCTACGACGACGCCGCGCCGTTCCTCGCCTTCATGCGCGCCGCGGCCGAGCGGGGCGCGGACGAGGAGAGCCTCGAAGCCATGTGGACGAGCTTCGAGCGCGTCAGCGAGCAGTACGACGAGGGTCACGTCGTCTCCCTACACATGAGCGACAGCGAGAAGGTCGTCGTCGTCGGCACGCTCGACGACGACGTGAACGAGGATTACCTGCCCGCGGACGCGCGCCACCTGGCAGCCGCCCTGCGGCTCGCGTTCGTCGGCGGCAAGGGCGCGCAGGCCGCGCGCAAGCTCACGGCCGACGTTCAGTATGCGCGCATGGCCCGGCGCGCCGAGCGCAACCCGGCCGCCCTCCGCTATCTCCCCGAGCAGCCCGGCCCCGCCTCGGCCTTCTCGGCCGCGCCGCTCTCCGACGGCGAGATCAACGAGTGGATGGACGCGGCCACGTCGCTCATCTACAACCGCCGCGTGAAGCGCACGGCGCGCGCGGGCTACGTCACCACCGGCGGCCCCGACGCGAACCGCTTCGGCCGCCCCTCGATGTACACCGTGCCTTACACCATCATGGTCAACCCCGACGCCGAGACGCGCTCCTACGTCGTCTCCGTGCTCGAAAAGCTGCTCGCGCAGATGAAGGGTGACTTCCACCTGCGCGGCCAGCGCGCCAACCCGCTCTACCGCGAGTTCCACCGCCGCATCCGCACCGCCCGGGACACGGCGCTCGTCGCCGCGGCCATCAAGGAGGCGTTCGCGTCGAAGGAAGAGGGGCACATCTCCCTCTCGCTGTTCACGGCGCTGAATACGGCCAGCAAGCTCCAGCGCTGGGCGCTCGAGAGCAAGCCGCTCTCGCAGGCCGCGCTCCGGCTGGTCGCCGAGATCAAGTCGGCCTCGCGCTCGAAGCTCATGTTCCTACGCTGGGCGATGTACGGCACCAACAAGCCCGACCACGCCGTCCACGCGCTGACCCGGCAGGAGAAGGCCCGCGTGTGGGAGGAGTTGAAGGCTGCCACGCAACTGGCGAGTCCCGCCCCGGCTAATTAAGCGCGGCGGGAGATACCAGGTTTAAGCCGGTCTGTAGAAGACGATCTCAAAGGGGTGGGCGCGCTCTCGACGAATGTCCAAGCGCGTCCGCCCTCGTCCCTTTTCAGTCGGAGGCAACCATGCTCAAGACGACCGCCGCCGGAAAGCGGCAGACGCACGTCACGATCTTGTCGAAGGCGGGGATGCTCGCCCTCATCACCTTCACGGTCGCGCCCGACGGCGCGCTCATCACTTCGAGCGACCCGCGCCAGCCGAAGCCGAAGAGCTGCCGATTCAACACCCCGCTCGCCGCCGTCGCCTCCCACACGCGGGCGCTGGCGACGACGATGCGCTGGCGGCTGGCAGGTCGCCTACAGCGGGCCGGTGCTGCGGGGGTAGCGGCGAAGAAAAGGGCGGCAAGCAACTCACGCTCGACGACGGAATAACTTCGGAGGTTGCCATGTTCCACTCGATGCTCCAGCACGGCCCGTTCGCGCAAACCATCTTCATGATCGCCGCCGCGCAGGCCGCCGATGAGAGCAGCCCCCGCCGGGGCAAAGTCCGCTCGCCGCGCACGCGCGCCCGCCGCGCCAGCCGGAGGCGGATGGAGACCGCGAGCCGCCGCGCGAACCGCAGGCGGTAAGAGGAAGGGGTGAAGCCGTGTACGCAGTGATGTTCAAGAAGAAGACCGAGTCCGCCTGGGGCTTCTCGAATCCCCTCAACGAGGCGGACGCCGAACGCGCCGCTGCCGCCTACAGGCGCTGCGGCTACGACGCCATCCACGTCACCCTCCCGACCTGAGCGCGGCCGCGGCCTGAGCCGGGAGGCAAGAAAAGAAGCGGTCAACAAGTCATGCCAGTGGCTGGGGGGAAGGGGCGCAACCGACAACGATCTCACGCGCCCCTTCCCGACCACATTCAATCAAGATTTTTCGGTACGCTTCGCGTCAATCCGCTTCGCGTTACGCAAATTGAACAGTCCTATTCTTCATACACTTTAATGACGACGAGCAGGCGCGTCGGCACTCTGGGACCTAAGAACCAGACGGCTCGGCGTAAGGTTTCGGCCGTCCGACGGGAAGGGGCGCTGGATCTCCTTCCCAGCCTTGTCGCGCCAACCCAACTTTACTGATCAACGGCTCTCGCTCATTCGCAGGAAGCCCCGGCCGCCGGTCGGGAGCACTCACAAGTTCCAACAAGGAAGAGTCCGGGTCGCCGACGGCGTGGTGATGAGCCCGCTGGCCGGTGGCCCGGACTCGCTGCTTTCACCGCCCCTCGAATCCGGCGTAGCCGGGGAAAAGAGGTGGTGAGCAGAACACGCCACCGACGGCCGCAAGGTCGGCCGTCCAGCCGCTCACTCGTCGGACGGTTCGGCCAGTCGGCCGCTCGCCGGAAAAAGAGGCGGATGGCAAGACGCGCTCTCGCAGTCAACAACCACTCAACTCAAAGTCAGATTAAGGAGAAAGAATCATGTCCTTCAACAAGATCATCGTCGTCGGCAACCTCGGTCGCGATCCCGAACTCCGCTACACGCCGCAGGGCACGCCCGTCACCAGCTTCAGCCTCGCCACCAACGAGCGCGAGACGCGCGGCGGCGAGAAGGTGGACGTCACCACGTGGTTCGACGTGACGCTGTTCGGCCGCCAGGCCGAGGTCGCCTCGCAGTACCTCGCCAAGGGCAAGCAGGTCTACGTCGAGGGCCGCTTCCGCTCCGAGGAGTGGACGGACAGGGACGGCAACAAGCGCGTCACCAACAAGATCAAGGGCTCCGACATGCAGCTCATCGACCGCGTGCAGGGCGGCGAGCAGTCGATGTCGGCGGCGGCGGGCGCGGGCGCGTCCGGCGGCGGCGAGGGCGCGGCCGAGGGCGCGGGCGAGGGCGACGACGAGATCGACTTCTAAGCCCCCGTCGAACTGAAACACCAGCGGCGGCGGCGCCCACGCACCCCGGGTGCCGCCGCTCACACGCCACGCGGGTGCAGCTCCTGAAAGGTTGGGTCCAAGGGTGGCCGTCGTCGTCTTCCGCACGCCTCGCGGGGACGACGACGGCCACCATCTTTTTTTGCGGGGACTGCCCGCCCGAGTCGAATTCAGGAGCGGAAGCGGCGCGCAAGTGCGCTCGGAACCCACAGCCCGATAACGCCGAGGTACTCACCATGAACAACATCGAAATCTACTGCGACGGATCGTCACGGGGCAACGGGCAGGAAGTCATGCGCGCGGGCGTGGCCGCCCTGCTCAGTTCCGGCGACCGGATGCGCGCCGTCGGCGCCTACATCGGCTCCGCCACCAACCAGCAGGCCGAGATCGTCGCCGCCTGCGTCGGCCTCGAAGCCCTGCTCAGGCCGTGCGAAGTCGTCCTCCGCAGCGACAGCAAGTACGTCGTCGAGACGATGAACGGCAACTTCTCGCGCCGCGCCAACCTCGATTTCTGGGCGCGACTCGACCTCGCGGCGTCCACCCACAGCGTCACGTGGGAGTGGGTCAAAGGCCGCTCCGGCGACCGACGACAGGAAGCCTGCGACAAGCTCGCCAGGGCCATCTCCGCGCTGGGCGAAGTCAACGACCAACTCCTCGTCGAAGCCGTCCACCGGCTGCGCGGGGAGAACACCCCCACCATCGTCCGCGCCGTGATGGACGCCCTCAAGTACCTGGCCGGGGCGTGCGACGGCGCGCGCGCACGCGACGACCACGGATTCAACAAGTGGGACGCCGACGCCGGACACCGGCTCGCCGGGAAGGACTCGCTCAAGGACGGCGAGCTGTCACTCGCCCGCCGGATTCTGGCGAAGTACACCGCGCAGCTTGAGCAGTACGACCCCTCCCTCATCGTCCTGATTTGAAGAAACAAGCGGGGCGCAATTAGTGCCGGCGCGAGGAACATCCCGCGCCGGCCGAAGACCGTCAACCGGGCGTCGGCAGCAACCCCACGCCCACCGTTCACAAACCACCCGAGGTGACCATGAGACTCAACAGTCGACACTTCCTCTTCTTCGCCGCGCTCGCCCTGCTCGGCGTCTTCCTGGTGGACTCGCACTCCACCTTCGCCCAGTCGCGCCGGCGCGTCGTGGGCACGGACGACGCCGCGCCCGTCATGAAACTCTTCGAGGGCCGCTCCACGACCGACACCTTGCAGGCCCTCTCCGCCGTCCGCATCCCGGCCTTCAGCGTCGAGGATCGCGCCGACATTCTCAACAACACGTCGCCGCGCTTCCGGCGCTCCATCATCACCGACGAGGCCCGCGTCGCCGCGCTCAAGCAGCGGCTCAAACCCGTCCTCGCCCTGCACGGCCGCGAGGGCAAGTTGGAGATCATCGTCTACGACGACGACGTGCCCGAGACGCAGAGCGTCCCCGGCGCGTTCATCGCTTTCTCCACCGGCCTGCTCGACCTCGCGCGGAGCGACGGCGAGCTTCAGGGCGTCGCCGCGCGCGAGCTGGCGCGCGAGTATTTCACCCTGCCGAGCGCCTACGCCCGCTACACCGAAGACCACGCGCTCGCCCGGCAGCAGGAGCGCAACCTCGACGCCGTCACCGTCGCCACCCTGCTGGAGTTGAAGCTGAACCCGGCCGAGTACAAGGCCCTGCTCCGGCGCATCTACGAGCGCACGCCGCTCGACGTGGGCGACGACGAACGCGCCGCCATCGAGACCGCCTTCGCCGCCCGGCTCGACGCCTTCAACCGGCTGGAGGTCGCGCTCAAGAAGCCGAACAAGGGCAAGGGGCGCGGCAACGCGGGGTGAGCCGAGAGAGCCGCCTCGAACTGAGAACAAGGGGTTAACTTCCGACCGCGCGCGGGGCCGACGGAGCACGTCCGAAGGTCCCGCGCGCGCAGAAAGCGCGGTGCGCGCGATGGACTTCCTGGCAGACCTGTTCACCGCTCTGTTGGCCGCCGCTCTCTTCATCTTGGGGGTGACAGCTATAGACCGATTCTGGGCTCTGGTTGATTTGATCGCGCGCGCCTACTTTGCCTCCGTGGACGGCTACGAGAGGCTGCGCGGGCGCCAGCGGCAGCGTAACTACGAACTGGCCGCGCGCCCCTACAGGCCACAGGCGCGGAGAGTCACGGGCGGCCGTACCGCCTTAAGTCTGCGGGGGCGGTGACGCCGGCGTTCGCGCCGCGGGCGCGGGCGTCGGCGCGCTCGTTGTCCTGCCCGCGTCCGCAGACCCGCGCCCCGTACCGGCCCTGCCGCCTCCCGACGCCGCCGCGCCGCCGCCGGACGACGAAGCCGAGGACGAACTGGCCGCGCGTTCCGCAGGGCGGGGAGTCTCTTGTGGCGCACCCGCGCCGAGGCCCGACAGCGCCTCCTCCACCTCGTCGCTCGAAACGTCTTCGAGCTGCTTCGCCTTCCACTTCGGGAACGACTTATCGGCCTTCATGAAATCCTTGAGGGCCGCCGCCAGCACGTCGCCAGCCACCGCCTCCGGCTTCACACCCGCCGCCTCCGCGACAAACTTACAATACTGCTCGAAGTCATCGGCCACCGACTCCGGCACGTCGCCTTTGACCTTCTTGGTCGCCTCACGCTGCGGCATGAATCTGGGGCGCAGCTCCCTTTGACCATTCTCCGTTTCCATCCTTCATACTCCTCGTCTCGTCGTTGATTTCGGCCCGATTCTTCCCGCGCCTCTGGCGCCGTCAGTCGGTCGCGTACCGCCCTCATCAACAGCCGTGCCAACGCCCCGCGCTACTGATCAAGTCCGCCCGCCTCTTAGCCAAATTGCGCTTACAACTCGTGTGGCGCGCCCA
>DASTQX010000463.1:0-3077 GCA_035761505.1 Pyrinomonadaceae bacterium | reverse complement strand
GACTTGCTCCGGACGCGTCTGCTGCGGCTCGGCACGGAGCGTCACCTGCTGCTCTTCGCCATGCACCACATCGTCAGCGACGCGTGGTCGCTGCGCGTGCTCGTCGAGGAGTTGGCGGCGCTCTACGCGGCGCACCGCGCGGGCCGTCCGGCGGCGCTCGAAGAGTTGCCGGTGCAGTACGCCGACTTCGCCCACTGGCAGCGCCGGCGGCTCGAAAGCGGGTTGCTGCAAGACCAACTCTCCTTCTGGCAACGACAACTCGCCGACGCGCCGCCCGTGCTCGCGCTGCCGACGGATCGCCCACGCCCGCCCGTGCGGAGTTCGCGCGGCGCGCACGAGACGTTCGAGCTGCCGGGCGAGTTGTTGCGCCGACTCAGGGAGTTGAGCCGCCGCGAGGACGTGACGCTGTTCATGACGCTGCTGGCCGCCTTTGAAACCCTGCTCGCGCGTTACACGGGCGAGACGGACATCGTCGTCGGCACGCCCATCGCCAACCGTAACCGCGCCGAGACGGAGCCGCTCATCGGCTTCTTCGTCAACACGCTGGCGCTCAGGACGGACGTGTCGGGCGACCCGACGTTCGCCGAACTGCTCGCGCGCGTGCGCGACGTGGCGCTCGACGCTTACGCGCATCAGGACGTGCCGTTCGAGTTGCTGGTCGAGACCTTGCAGCCCGAACGCGACCTGAGCCGGACGCCGCTCTTTCAGGTGATGTTTGTCCTTGAGGACGACCCGTCGGCACGGTTGGAGTTGCCGGGGCTGACGCTCCGCGTCGAACCGCTCACGAACGGGACTTCCAAGTTCGACCTCACGATGTTCGTCGAAGAGTCGGGGCGGTGCGTCGTCGAATACAGCGCGGAGTTGTTCGACGCCGCGACCGTGCGCCGCCTCGCCGGACACTTCCGCGTGCTGCTCGAAGGCGTGGCCGCCTCTCCCGACAGCCGCCTCTCCGAACTGCCGCTGCTCACGGGCGACGAGCGCGAACAGTTGTTGTCCGTGTGGAACGAGACGCGCACCGGGTCGGTTGCGCCGCCGAGCATCACGCGGATGTTCGAGGAACAGGCGGCGCGGACGCCGGACGCGACCGCCATCACTTTCGGCGCGGAGAGCTTCAGCTACCGCGAACTGAACCGCCGCGCCAACCGGCTCGCGCATCAACTGCGCGCGCTCGGCGTCGGGCCGGACTTCCTCGTCGGCGTCTGCCTCGAACGCTCGCTCCAACTACCCGTCGCCGTCCTCGCGGTGCTCAAGGCCGGAGGCGCTTACGTCCCGCTTGACCCGCAGTACCCGGAGCCGCGCCTGCGCCTGATGGCGGAAGACGCGGGCCTCAAGGTGCTGCTCACGGAACGCCGCTACGCCGCAGGCTCTTTCGCGCGCGGCGCGCACGTCGTCTGCCTCGACGAGCCGCACGCAGAGATAGACGCGCGGAGCGAGGACGACCCGCCGGGCGGCGCGTCGCCGGACAACCTCGTCTATGTGCTCTACACTTCGGGCTCGACCGGCCAGCCGAAGGGCGTCGCCCTCAGCCACGGCGCGCTCGCCAATCTCATCCGCTGGCAGGTCGAAAACTCCCTGACCGCCGAGCCGCCGCGCACGCTGCAATTCACCTCACTCAGTTTCGACGTTTCGTTTCAAGAGATATTCTCGACCCTGTGCGCGGGCGGGACGCTCGTCCTCGTCTCCGAGCAGACGCGGCGCGACCCCTTCGCCCTCCTCCGTTATCTGGAAGGCGAGAGAATCCAGAGACTCTTTCTTCCGTTCGTCGCGCTGCAACAACTGGCCGAGGCGGGGCGAAACGCCGACGGCGGCGCGCTCCGTCTCCGCGAAGTCATTACGGCTGGCGAGCAGTTGCAAATCAGCGACGCCCTCGTCAGTTGGTTCGGCAAACTAGACGACTGTGCGCTGCACAATCATTACGGGCCTTCCGAAACTCACGTCGCCACGGCCTACAACCTGCGCCGCCCGCTCGCCGACTGGCCCGCTCTTCCTCCCATCGGCGGGCCGATTGCGAACACGCGGGCCTACGTCCTCGACCGTTATTTTCAACCCGTGCCGGTCGGCGTGGTGGGCGAGTTGCACCTCGGCGGCGAAGGGCTCGCGCGCGGTTATCTGAACCGCCCCGCGTTGACCGCCGAGAAGTTTATCCCCGATCCGTTCTCCGAAGAGCCGGGCCGGAGGTTGTACCGGACGGGCGACCTCGCGCGCTGGCTCGCGGGCGGACAGCTTGAGTTCCTCGGTCGCGCCGACGAGCAGTTAAAGGTGCGCGGCTTCCGCGTCGAGCCCGGAGAGATTGAGGCCGCCTTGCGCCAGTGCCCGACCGTGCGCGATGCCGTCGTCGTCGCGCGCGACAAAGCGGGCGCGCTTCAACTCGTCGCCTACGTCGTGACGCACGAGACGGGGGCGTTAGACCCGACAGACGCGCCGCGCGCCTTCCTCCGCGAACGTCTGCCCGACCACATGATCCCTTCGGCCTTCGTCCGTCTCGATGAACTGCCGCTGACGCCGAGCGGCAAAGTTGACCGGCGACGCTTGCCCGCGCCTGAGACCGTGCCCGCCCCCGCCGAAGGCTTCCTTGCGCCGCGCACGCCGGTCGAAGAACTGCTCGCCGGGATGTGGGCCGAACTGCTCGACTCGGAGCGCGTCGGCGTCAACGACAACTTCTTCGAGGCGGGCGGCCACTCGCTCGTGGCGACGCGGCTGGTGTCGCGCGTGCGCGAGGCGTTCGGCGTGGAAGTGCCGTTGCGGGCCGTCTTCATGCACCCGACCGTCGAAGGCTTGGCGCTCCTCGTCGAGCAGGCGATGAGCGAGGCCGCGCCGGAAGGCCCGCCGCTCGTCCCCGTCCCCCGCACACAGACGATGCCGCTCTCCTTCGCCCAACAGCGCCTCTGGTTTTTCGATCAATTCGCACGGCACACCTCGCTCTACAATCTCGCGGCGGCCATCCAACTCCACGGCGAACTCGACCCCTCCGCCCTCGAACAGGGCTTCAACCAAATCGTCCGCCGCCACGAGGCGCTGCGCACGACCTTCTCCTCCGAGGGCGGTCGCCCACGCCAACGCGTCTTGCCCTCGCTCCA
>DASTQX010000462.1:0-27435 GCA_035761505.1 Pyrinomonadaceae bacterium | reverse complement strand
TCAACCTCCGCCAGCGGGCCGGGCAGCCGGAGCAGGCGCAGGCCGTGGTCGAGCGGATGCGCCGCGTGCTCGGCGAAACCGACCCGACCGCCGACATTCAGGGCGTCAACCTCCTCCGCGCGCAAGGGAAGCGCGAAGAGGCGCTCGTCGCCGTCCGCGCCGCCCGTCAACGCTTCCCCAACGAAGTCACGCTGCTGCGCCTCGAAGCCTTCACGCTCGCCGACCTCGGTCGCGTGGACGCGGCCCTCGAACTCATCCGCCCGCGCCTGCGCGGCGAGCCGGGCGACCATGACGAGTACGTCGTCATGGCGAGCCTGTTGATGAACGCCGGGCGGGGCAAAGAGGCCGTCGAGGCCGCGCGCAAGGCGCTCGAATTCGCCGCCGCCGACGAGCCCGACCAGACGACCAACGCGCTCCTTCTTCTTTCCTCGGCGCAGGAGCGCGCGGGCGATCCCAAAGGCTCGGAAGAAACGTTGCGGCGGATTCTCTCGAAGGAGCCGAATAACGCGACGGCGCTCAACAACTTAGGCTATTTCCTCGCCGAGCGGAACGAGCGCCTCCCGGAAGCGCTCGAAATGGTGCAGCGCGCGGTGCGCGCCGAGCCCTCGAACGCCTCTTTCCTCGACAGCCTCGGCTGGATTTATTTCCGCCTCGGTAAACTCAAAGAAGCCGAACGCTATCTAAGCGATGCGGCCCGCCGGAATCCTGCTTCCAACACGATTCAGGAGCATTTAGGCGACCTCTTCCAGAAGCTCGGCGACCTCCAGAAGGCGCGGGCGGCATGGCAGAAGGCGCTCTCGCTCTCGGTCGAAGCCGCCGACACGGACAGAATAAAAGCCAAGCTGAACGGCGAACCCAGCAAATAACAGTTGAAGTCGAAAGGCGACAACGGTTAAAGTGTGCCCGCCTTCACCGGGCCACCATAGACGCCTGTTCTGTTCCCCCAGCGCGGTCTCTCCTGGCAGCCCAAATTAAATACTAAGCTGTTGATTCTTAAAGCCTTACGCTTTCCTTCAAGGCTTCGGGGCGAAGTCGTGTAGAACTTTGTGGTTGACCCAAGTCAAACTATGTTTTACCATTGCCAACAGTTTGACCGTCTTGCCCCTCGCGCGGTCTGTGTCGAAGGCATCCTCTCCCGTTCTCAGATTTCAAGAGGAAGGTTGTTCCCCAGATGTACAGAAGATCGTCCCCCCGACGAGCGTCCGTCAGCCGAGCACTTCAGGCTCTCTTTATCGCCCTCATAGCCGGTTCCACGGGCTTCAGCGCTTCGGCCAACGGAGGCACGAAGCCCACGTCGAAGCCCGTCGCGCGCCTGATTTCGACCTCCCGTGACGTTGCCCCCGCGCGCCCGGAGCGTGTGCGGCAGGTCGCGCGCGTGGCCCCGTCGGGCGGCGCGCGTTACGTGCGTGCTTCGTCGCCGTCGGCAGTCGCCGCGGCCTCGAACGACGAGCGCCGCGCCTTCGACCTCATCAACGCCGAGCGGAGGGCGAAGGGGCGGCAGCCGCTCACTTGGGACGGCTCTCTGACGCGCGTCGCCCGCTACCATTCCGAGAACATGGCGCGGCAGGGCTTCTTTAACCACATTGACCGCAACGGCTCGGACATCAGGGAGAGGGCTTACGCGCACGGCGTCGGCGGGTGGAGGGCGCTCGGCGAAAACATCGCGTATAATCAGGGCTACGACGACCCGGCGGGCTTCGCCGTCGAGCGCTGGATGACTTCGAGCAAGCACCGCGAAAACATCCTCAACGGCGAGTTCACGCACGCGGGCCTCGGCGTCGCGCGGACGGCGGACGGTCGTGTCTTCTTCACGCAAGTTTTCATGAAGCGCTGACGCCCTGACCGAAAGGGCTTTGCGAACCGGGCGGCTGGCGCTTCCTTAAATCGAGGAGGCGGCAGCCGCTTCGCACGTGTCGGACGAAAAATTCCAACTCCCGGCCTTCGCCAAAATCAACTTCAGCCTGCGCGTGCTCGGACGCCGCGCGGACGGCTACCACGAACTCCGAACCCTCTTCCAGACGATCTCACTCGGCGACTCTCTGACCTTCGAGGCGGGTGACGCGGAAGGCGTTGAACTCCTCTGTCCCGCGCCCGACATCCCGACGGACGAAAGCAACCTCGTGCTCCGCGCGGCCAGTGCCTTGCGCGAACGTTTCGGCGTGCGGCGCGGGGCGCGCATCCTTCTCGAAAAGAGGATTCCGGCGGGCGGCGGTTTGGGCGGCGGGTCTTCGGACGCGGCGGCGACTCTAGTCGGGCTCACGCGTCTGTGGGGCTTGGAAACCGACACCGGGGAACTGGCGGAGATAGGCGCGCGGCTGGGCGCGGATGTGCCTTTTTTTCTGACCGGCGGGACGGCGCTGGGGACAGGCACGGGGGCGGAGATTACGCCGCTCAAAGACTTGCCGCGTAAGTGTTTAGTCTTGGTCACGCCGGGCGTGCGAGTCTCGACGGCGGAGGCATTTAAGGCGCTCGGCGTCACTGCCTTGACAAAGGCTGGGAGCGCCGTTATGCTGCCTATTTCGCACGCGGAGGCCGAATTTCGCGATTCGCTCTGTGAGGTGATGACGAACGATTTCGAGCCGTCGGTCTTCCGGCTGTTCCCCGAAATCGGGCGTGCGAGGGATGCTCTCAAGAGCGCGGGCGCGGAGTGCGCGATGCTTTCGGGCAGCGGGTCGAGCGTCTTCGGAGTCTTTGAAAACGAGAGTGCGGCGGAACGCGCGCGCGCGTCGTTGGCGGAGGCTGAGAACGGCTGGCAGGTTTTTTCCTGCACGACGCTGGCGCGCGACGAGTACCGGCGGGCTTTCGGTGAGTGCGCGGCGATTCTGTGAGAAGGGCTCGCGGGCTAGCAGAAGAGATTGGGGCGTCGCCAAGTGGTAAGGCACCGGTCTTTGGAACCGGCATTCGTAGGTTCGAATCCTTCCGCCCCAGCCATTTACTGAAGTGGCAAGTGACGAGTGACGAGTGACAAGATAAAACTTGTCCCTGCTTGTTGCTCGTCACTTTTCACTCGTCACTTGTCACTGCTCTGATATGAGTACAACCGGCGGAATCAAAGTCTTTTCCGGCAACGCGAACCGCGCCTTGACGCAGGAGATTTGCAACTACCTCAGTTGCGACCCCGGCAGCGCGACGACCGAGCGTTTCTCGGACGGCGAGTTCAACTTCCAGATCACGGAGAACGTGCGCGGCGGCGACATCTTCATCGTCCAGCCGACTTGCCCGCCGACGGACGCGCACCTGATGGAGTTGCTCATCATGCTCGACGCCTTCCGCCGCTCTTCGGCGGAGAGGGTGACGGCGGTGATTCCTTATTACGGCTACGCGCGCTCGGACAAGAAAGACCGCCCGCGCGTGCCCATTTCGGCGAGGCTGACGGCGAACCTGATTACGACGGCGGGCGCGAACCGCATCCTGACGATGGACTTGCACGCCGCGCAGATTCAGGGCTTCTTTGACATCCCGGTTGACCACCTCTTCGCCGCGCCCGCCTTCATCGGCTACTACGAAGAGCACACGCTGCCGAACCTGACGGTGGTCGCGCCCGACACGGGCGGCGCGGAACGTGCGCGCGCCTATGCCAAGCGCCTGAAGTCTTCGGACGGGAGCCCCGCGCAACTCGCCTTGTGCGACAAGCGGCGCGAGAAGGCGAACGTCGCGGAGGTGATGAACGTCGTCGGCGACGTGAAAGGTCGCAGTTGTCTCATCGTTGACGACATGTGCGACACGGGCGGTTCGCTCGTGAAGGTGGCGGCGGCCTTGCGCGCCGCCGGGGCCGACCGCATCCACACGTGCTTCACGCATCCGGTGCTGTCGGGCACGGCCTGCCACAAGCTGGCGAAGTCGGACATCGAGCAGGTGGTGACGACCAACACGATACCCTTGCGCGACGAAAATGCGTGTCTGTTGGAGAACGTGAAGATTCTGAGCATCGCGCCGCTGTTGGCGAAAGCGATCAAGTCGATCCACGAGGAGACGAGCGTTTCCTCGCTCTTCGTCTGAAGCGAAGGGCAAACATTTGATTGGGAGGAAGTATGGCAGAAAGAGAAGAGATTACGGTGCGCGCCGAGTTGCGCGCCGGACGTGGTAAGAACGACGCGCGCCGCCTGCGCAGCCGGGGTTTAGTCCCGCTGACGATTTACGGCGGCGAGGGCGGGGCCGTCTCGGCTGCCGCGCCGCTCGCGGAACTGGCCGCGATCCTGCGCTCCGAGTCGGGGCACAACACCATCTTCACGCTCGACGTGGAGGGCGCGGGCGCGAGCGAGGTGATGTTCCACGACCGGCAGCTCGACCCGGTGCGCGGTCGGCTCGTTCACGCGGACTTGCGCCGCCTCGTGCTCGGCCAGAAGATCGAAGTGACCGTCCACGTCATACTCGACGGCGAGCCCGTGGGCGTGACCGAGGGCGGCGGCGTGCTCGAACAACTCCTCCGAGACGTGGAGATTCGTTGCAGCCCGCGCGACATCCCCGACGCGATTCACGCCGACGTATCGGGCCTCGGCGTCCACGAATTGCTCCACGTCTCCGACCTCCAAGTCGGCGAGGGCATCGAGGTCGTGACCGACCCGGAGACGGCGGTCGCCACCGTCTCCGTCGTCCGCGAGGAGCCGGTCGAGGAGCCCATCGCGGAAGAGGCCGGGACGGAACCCGAAGTCATCGGCAAGGGCAAGAAGGAAGACGAGGAATAAAGGCTCTGGGGGTCAGAGGGCAAACGGGGAAGAGGTTAAAGGGGAAGACCCCGCCTCGCTCCTTGGCGGATTCGTCCCTTTACCCTTTTCCCCTGTGCCCTTTGACCCCCGTCTGTTTTCCAGATGCTTATCGTCGGGCTCGGCAATCCGGGCGCGCAGTACGAGTGGACGCGCCACAACCTCGGCTTCATGCTCGTCGAACGGCTGGCGCGCGAGGCGGGCCGCGAGGTCAAGCGGAGTGAGTGCCGCGCGCTCGTCGGGCGGGCCGAGGTTGAAGGCAAGACGGTCGAGCTGGTCAAGCCGCAGACCTACATGAATTTGAGCGGCGAGTCGGTGGCGTGCCTGCTGCGCAAGCGGAGCGAGTTGAAACCGGCGGCGGACTTGCTGGTCGTCAGCGATGACATCGCGCTGCCCTTCGGGACGATTCGCCTGCGCGCGCGCGGTTCGAGCGGCGGCCAAAAAGGTTTGAAGAACATCATCGCGGCGCTCGGCACCGACGAGTTCATGCGCCTGCGAATCGGCATCAGGCCGGAGCACCCCGTCTCGGACACGGCGGGCTTTGTCCTTGAGAACTTTCCGAAGGCGCAACGCGCCGAGTTGGACAAGATTTTGGAGCGGAGCACGGACGCGCTCCGCGCCGTCGTCAGAGACGGCATTGAAAAAGCGATGGCGCAGTACAACGGCGGTGACAAGTAACGGGTGACGAGTGTTAAGAAGGAAGCAGAACCGCTCTTTCTTATCACCCATCACTTCATCACGCATCACCGTCCCAATTTCCTTCTTGCTTCAACTCTGATGGTTGAGGCTAGACATCCAAAAGGAGGATGATTTTGGCAGAGAAGAGAGTTTACGAAGTCGTCTTCATCGTTGACCCGACGGCGGGCGACGAAGACGTGACACGCCTGACGGATAACCTCCAGAACATCATCGCCGAGCAGGGCGGAACCGTCACCAAAAACGAGACGATGGGCCGGCGTCACCTCGCCTACCGCATCGGTCGCAACACGGAGGGCATCTTCCAGCTCTTCGAGGTCGAGGGCTCCGGCAAGGAGATTGCCGAGCTTGAGCGCCGCATGCGCGTCAACGATCAGGTGCTCCGCTACCTGACCGTGCGCGTGGACGAAGACCGCCGACGCGCCGAGAAGTTCCGCGCGCGGCGCGCGCGCAAGTCTCTGAAGCGACCGACGCGCGGCGGCGTCGCCGGGGTCGGCACGGCCCCCGCGCCCGCCGAAGAGGGGAGCGGCGACGAGGCGTAAACACGGCGCGCCCGTTCCCTTCCGAGTTGAAGGTTTGTCAGGCGACGCACGCGCTGCTTCGCCTTCTGAAGAAGATAAGGGAAGAGGATTATGTCGAGAAATTTCAACACCGGCGAGCGAGACTTTGACGGCGATGACGACGGCCCGTCGCAAGACCGGCGGCCTTCGGGCGGCGGTCGCGGCGGCCCGCGCGGCGGGCGCTTCCGCCGTCGCAAGGTCTGCCGCTTCTGTCAGGACAAGGTGGACATCATTGACTTTAAGGACGTGAAACTGCTTCAAAACTTCATCCCTGAGCGCGGCAAGGTTTTGCCGCGGCGCATCTCAGGCGCGTGCGCGACGCACCAAAGGATGCTGGCCGAGGCGATCAAGCGCGCGCGCAACATCGCGCTGCTTCCATACGCCGCAGACTAAAAGGAGGGACGAAAGAAAATGGCAACGACAAGCGTTCTTTTACGCGAAGACATAGACAACCTCGGCGCGCGCGGCGAAATCGTGAAGGTCAAGGCGGGCTACGCGCGCAACTACCTTCTGCCGCGCAAGCTCGCCGTCGAGGCGAGCGCCGGTAACGTCAAGCAGATCGAGGCCGAGCGCGCCGCGCTCCTCAAGAAGGAGAGCAAGGAGCGCGCGACCGCCGAGGCGCAGGCGGCCTTGATGAAGACGCTCCAACTGACCTTCGAGCGCAAGGTGGGCGAGCACGGCATGCTCTACGGCTCCGTGACCTCGATGCACGTCGCCGAGGCGCTCAAGGAGAAGGGTTACGAGATAGACCGCCGCCGCATCAACCTCGCCGAAGCCATCAAGGAGACGGGCGAGTTCACCGTCCCGGTGCGCCTGCACCGCGAAGTGGTGGTCGAAATCCCCGTCACCGTGACGGGCGAGGGCGGCGCGAAGACCGCGGGCGAGACGACGGCTGCCGCCGCCGCCGAGCCTGCGAGCGCGGAGGCCGAGGCCAACACCGTCGAGGACATCGCGCAGGCGTCGGACGAATCGGATTCGGCTGACGATGCGAGGACGACCGAGGCTTAAAAGGCTTGGGAATTTCGGGGCGCGACAAGTAAAGATTGTCGCGCCCCGAACCTTGTAGTATAAGAACTGCGGCGCGACCTTTACGCGCTCCCCCGCGCGCCTTCCGAGGCGTGCGGAGGCGACACGTGGGGACGCGCTTTTTCTTTACCTGCTTCAGTCAAAATCTACAGACGCTTAGCTCCCGATGGCCTTTTCAGTTGACTCGTCGCGCGACCAGATGCTGGAACGCCCGCTGCCGCATAACGCCGAAGCGGAGCGGGCCATCCTCGGCGCGATCATCCTCGACAACTCGCTCGTCAATCAGGCCATCGAGCTTCTGCGGCCCGACGACTTCTACGTCCGCGCGCACCAGTTCGTCTTCCGCGCCATGATCGCGCTCTCGGAGCGCGGCGGCGAAATCAACCCCATCCTCCTCGGCGAAGAACTCCGGCGCGAAGGCGCGTTGGAGCAGACGGGCGGCATCGCCTTCATCTCGGAGTTGACCTACGGGCTGCCGCACTTTACGAACATCGCGGCCTACGCGAAGGTCGTCGGCGGGAAGTCCGTGATGCGCCAACTCGTGCGCGTCGCCAACAAGGTGACGAGCGAGGCGCTGGAAGAAGAGGACGAGCCCGAAATCATCCTCGACCACGCCGAGCAGATGATCTTCGCGCTCGCCGACGAGCGCACCCGTCAGGGCTTCGCGCACGTCAAGCCGGTCGCCGACCAACTCCTCGAAAAAGTGCAGGAGATGGCCGGTCGTTCCGCCATGCTCACCGGCCTCACCACCGGCTTCAGCGAACTCGACAACATGACCTCCGGCCTCCAACCCTCCGACCTCATCATCGTCGCCGCGCGCCCTTCAATGGGCAAGACGAGTCTGTGTCTGACGCTCGCGCAGAACGCGGCGATTCAGGCGGGGGCGGTGGTCGGCGTCTTCTCTCTGGAGATGTCGAAGGAGTCTTTGGTGATGCGCATGCTCTGCTCGGAGGGGCGGGTGGACGCGCATCGCTTCCGTAGCGGGTACTTGTCGCGCGACGAGTGGGCGCGGCTCGCGGGGGCTCTGGGGACGCTGGCCGAGGCGAAGATTTACATTGACGACACGCCGGGCATTTCGGTCTTGGAGATGAGGGCGAAGGCGCGGCGGCTGGCGGCGGAGCAGAAGCGGCTCGACCTCATCGTCGTGGACTACCTGCAACTGATGTCCGGCTCGTCGCGCCGCAGCGAGTCGCGCCAGCAGGAGGTCTCGCAAATCTCGCGCGAACTCAAAGGGCTCGCCAAAGAGTTGAACGTGCCGCTCGTCGCGCTCTCGCAGCTCAGCCGCGCGCCCGAAGCGCGCAGCGACCACAGGCCGCAACTCTCCGACCTCAGAGAAAGCGGCTCGATTGAGCAGGACGCCGACCTCGTTGCCTTCATCTACCGCGAGGAGCAGTACGCGCGGACGGAAGAGAACGCGGGCATCGCGGAGTTGATTATCGCCAAGCAGCGCAACGGGCCGACGGGGACGGTGAATCTCGCCTTCCTCAAAGAGTTCACCCGCTTCGAGAACATGTGGCGCGAGTAGCCGCGCCCCGGCGGGCGAATCTCACCCGGACGCCCGAACCGCCAGAGCCTCCACGAAATTCTGTTTACAGGAGTCAGACCCTTGCAAGAGTTGAAGACCCGCACGCAAAGATTGCGGCGCGCGCTCGTCGCGCTGCTGCTCGTCACGACTTTAACCGCCGCGCCCGCGCTCGCGCGGCAAGCCCCTGCGACCGCCGCGCGCCCGTCGGCGGCGCTCACGGACGCCGAGCGCGAACTGGCGGCGCGCGTCAAGGCCGAGACCATCCGCGAGGTGACGACGGCGCTCTCGGCCCCGGAGATGCAGGGGCGCGGGACTGGACAGCCCGGCGGCGAGTTGGCCGCGCAGTTCCTCGCCGAGCGCTACAAGCGGCTCGGCCTCAAGCCGCTCGGCGAGAAGGGCTCGTACTTCCAGACGATCAAGTTCAGGGAGTTTCAGGTCGCGCCCGAATCCTTCTTCAAGGCGGGCGAAGAATCTCTCAAGCAGGGCGAAGACTTCATCGGCTTGCCGCCTTTCAGCCACGACGAAGACGTGAGCGGGCGGCTCGTCTTCGTCGGCTTCGGCATCCAGTCCTCGACGCGCGACGACCTCAAAGGGCTCGACGTGAAGGGCAAGCTGGTCGTCCTCATCGAAGGCCCGCCGAAGGCCGCCAACGCCGCCGAGTGGAAGAAGATGAAGGCGAACTTCTTGATTAAGCAGAACCTGCTGATGAAGGGCGCGGCGGGGCTCGTCCTCGCCAACGTCGGCTCGGAGCAGACGCCCTACGCGACGATGGCCGACTACCTGACGCGGCGGCAGATCGAGCGCGAGGACGCGCCGCAGTATCCGCCGGAGTTCCCGCCCTTCGTCGCCATCAGCGACGCGGGCGCGGAGAAGCTCTTCGCCGGTTCGGGGACGACCTACGCGCAGGCGCGGGAGCGCGCCGAGCGCGGCGAGTTCGTCTCGCTCGACTTGAAGCCGTCGGCGAAGCTCAAGATTAAGCTGCGGAGCGCGAAGGTCTCGGCCCAGAACGTCGTCGGCCTCATCGAAGGCACGGACGCGAAGCTCAAGGAGGAGGCCGTCATCTACACGGCGCACTACGACGCCTACGGCGTGGGCGAAGGCGGGCGCGTCTATCCGGGCGCGGCGGACAACGCGCTCGGCGTCGCCGAGATGCTCGCCATCGCCGAGGCGCTCGTCGCCTCGCCGCCCCGCCGCTCCGTCGTCTTCCTCGCCGTGACGGGCGAGGAGTACGGGCTGCACGGCGCGGAGCACTGGGTCAAGAACCCGACTTGGAAGCTCAAGCAGGTGGCCGCCAACCTCAACTTCGACGGCGTGGGCACGGAGATTCACGGCCCGCTCAAGAAGATCGTCGGCTTCGGCGCGGAGCACTCGGAACTCGGCGCGACGCTCGAAGGCGTGGCGGCGGCGACCGGCAGCGTCCTCTTCCCCGACCCGATGCCCGAAGAGAAATCCTTCTACCGCTCAGACCACTACGCCTTCGTCAAGCGCGGCGTCCCCGCGCTCTTCCTGATGGGCACGGACGACGCCGACAAGGAGAAGATCGTCGCGCGCATCAAGGACTACGAGAAGCAGCACTATCATCAGCCGACCGACATCGTGCGCCCCGAATGGAACTGGGAAGGGCCGCGCGGGCTCGCGCAGGTCGGGGCCGTCTTGGGCTGGCGCATCGGTAACGCCGACGCGATGCCCGCGTGGCTCAACACCTCGCCCTTCAACCGCAAGCGCGGCACGGACGAGCCGCCGCCCCAAGTGCCTTAAACGTCAAGCGGGCGCGCGCCGAGTCCCTTCTCCGACCGCCGCGCCTTTCCAGTTCTCACGGAGATGGCCGACGCTCTGGCCGCCGTTCTTCCCGGCGGCCATTGTTTTGTGCGAGACTCCGGCGGGGAAGTTTGAAGTCGAGCGAGGAGCAGGCGAGCGCGGAAGATTATGTTTGTCGAGACGAGCGGATACGGGCGACCGACTTGGGCCGAGATTGACTTGGACGCTTTGGCCGCGAACTATCAAGAGGTGCGGCGGCGCGTCGGCGTCGGCGTGCGCGTGATGTGCGTGCTGAAGGCCGACGCCTACGGGCACGGCGCGGCGGCGTGCGCGCGAAGGCTCGCCTCGGAAGGCGCGGAGTGGTTCGGCGTGGCGACGCCGGAGGAAGGCTCGGAGCTTCGCCGCGCGGGGCTCGCGGAGCGTGTCCTGAGCTTCGGCGGGTTCTGGGAGGGACAGGCCGCGCTCTGCGTGCGCGAGCGCATCACGCCGGTCATCTACCGCCTCGACATGGCGGAGGCGCTCGACGCGGCGGCGCGTGACGCGGGTTCGGTCGCGCCCGTCCACGTCAAGATAGACACGGGGATGGGGCGGCTCGGCGTGCGCTACGACGAGGCGGCGGAGTTCGCTTCGAGGATGGCGACTTTCAAGCACCTCCGCGTCGAAGGGCTGATGACGCACTTCGCCGCCGCCGACGAGCCGGGGCGCGATTGCTTCACCGAAGATCAGTTGCGGCGTTACCGAGAGGCCGCGGCGGTCTTCCGCGAGCGCGGTCACGATTTCTCGCTCCGCCACATGGCGAACTCCGCCGCCACGTTCGCGCATCCTGAGACGCGCGGCGACATGGTGCGACCGGGCGGCGTCCTCTACGGCCTCTGGCGCGACGTGCTGCCGCCGCTCGAAGAGCCGCCGAAGCTTCGGCCCGTGATGTCGGTGCGGACGCGCGTGACCTTGCTGAAGCGCGTCCACAGGGGCGAGACGCTGGGCTACGGCTGCTCGTTCGAGGCGTCGCGCGAGATGCTGGTGGCGACCATCCCCGTGGGCTACTACGATGGCTACGCGCGCGCCCTCTCGAACCGGGGGCGCGTCATCCTGCGCGGCGCTTACGCGCCCGTGGTCGGTCGCGTCTCGATGGACTTGACGCTCGTGGACGTGACGGGCGTCGAGGGCGTCGCGCTCGGAGATCGCGTCACGCTCTTCGGCGCGGACGGAGAGCTTTCGCTCCCGGCGGAGGACTTGGCGAAGACGGTGGGCACCATCTCCTACGAAATCACCTGCGGCGTCAGCGCGCGCGTCCCTCGTCGGCAAATGTCGAGAGGTCAGTCGTCGGAAGAGTAAGTCGGGTCGCTTTAAACTAAGACCGCCGGTGAAAAAGATTTTTCGTCCGAGATAAGGAGGTGAGGCACGCGGCGTGTGTGAGGGCGCGCGTGCCTCTCTGGTCGGAAGGTCTTCGAGCCGGGATGAAGACGAAAGGGACGCGCCGGGCCGAGGCGACTTGTGATCGTCGCCGACCCGGCGAGGTTCGAGGCTCGCTTTAGTGGAGCACGAAGTTGTAAGTCATCATGCCCGTGACTTTGACCGGATGGCCGCTAAGGAGCGTGGGCGTGAAACGGGCTTGGTACGCCGCCTGCTCGGCGGCCAGCCGCAGGAGCGGGTGTCCGGTCGTCGCCTTCGCCGAGACGACGCGGCCCTGCTCGTCCACCACGATCTGCACGGTGACTGGCCCCTGCACGCGCGACATCTTGGCCGTCAACGGGTAAGGCGGCGCGGGCTTCGAGGTCGCCTTCGAGCTGATGACGCCTGAGGAGAGTTGCACGATCTTTCTCTCTTCCGGCTTCGGCGTCGGCGCGGGCATCGGCGCGGCCTTCACCATCCGGGGCGGGCCTTCGCCGCCCTTCTCTTCGACGAGCGGGCCTGTGTCTTTGCCCTTGCCGCCCGGCTCGCCGCCGCCCTCCTCGTGGCCCCCGCCGAAGTTCGCGGCGGTCGGGATGTTGGTGTGGTTGCCGAACTCGTACCTCATGCCGGGCGGCAGCTTGCGCGCGCCTTCGGGCGCGACCTGCCGGTTGCCGTTGGGATTCTCGACGACGAGGTCTTCGATGACGGCGACCGGCTGCTGCGCCTTCCGACCCCCGCCCGCGGGCTTCGACGCGGCGCTCGGCTTGACGGCGCGCTCGACACGCTCTTCGCGGGCGCGTGAGAAGTCCATCACCGCGAGAACTTCGTAATCGTTACGGTCTTCGAGCGTCACGTTGTAGGCGTAGATGCTGCCCACGCCCGCCGCCGCGAGCAGCACGCCGTAGGTGACGAGCGTGCCGAGAAAGAAAGTGCCTTTGCGCTTGAGGTCTCGCCCGTGCGACCCCGACTCGATTAAGTTGCTGAACATCTTCCTCCTTCCTCCTTCGTGCCGGTGCCAACGGGTCGCAGGAGACTTGCTTCACCCTTAGACCCCACGGACGCCCCGCTTGTTCCACGAAAAAAGTTCAAAGTTCAAAGTTCAGGGTTCAAAGTCAAAGATGAGTTTTTAACTTTGAACCCTGAACCTTGAACTTTGAACTTTGAACTTCTAGGATGATGCGCGTCCGAGCGAGGGGAGTGAACGGCTCTTTCAAACCCGCACACGCCGAGAGGAACAACCCAAGTGACTCAACAGCCGTCGCCGTCCCCCGCGCCGCCGGAGGAACTGAACCCCTTCCGCATCGCGATGCAGCAGTTTGACCTCGCCGCCGACCATCTCAACCTCGAAGAGTCCATGCGGCAGGTCTTGAAGCACGCCAAGCGGCAGCTCATCGTCTCGATCCCCGTCAAGATGGACGGCGGCGAGGTGCAGGTCTTCGAGGGCTATCGCGTCCAGCACAACATCGCGCGCGGCCCGGCGAAGGGCGGCATCCGCTTCCACCCGCGCGTCACCTTGGACGAGGTGAAGGCGCTCGCCTCCTGGATGACTTGGAAGTGCGCGACCGTCGGCATCCCTTACGGCGGCGGCAAGGGCGGCGTGGTCTGCGACCCGAAGTCAATGTCGCGGGGCGAACTCGAACGCCTCACGCGCCGCTACGCCTTCGAGATCGCGCCCATCATCGGCCCCGACCGCGACATCCCCGCGCCCGACGTGTACACCGACGACCAGACGATGGCGTGGATCATGGACACCATCTCGATGGTGCGCGGGCACACGGAGTTGGGCGTCGTGACGGGCAAGCCTCTGGCGCTCGGCGGCTCGCAGGGGCGCGACGAGGCGACGGCGCGCGGCTGCCTCTACGTCGTGCGCGAGGCGTGCCGCCTGCGCGGGACGAACCTTCAGGACGCGCGCGTCGCCATCCACGGCTTCGGGAACGCGGGCGCGCACTTCGCGCGGCTGGTCTCCAGCGAGGACGGCGCGCGCGTCGTGGCCTTCGCCGACTCGCGCTGCGGCGTCTTCAACGACAAGGGCATTGACATGCAGGCCGCGCTCCGCCACAAGGCCGAGACGGGCTGCGTCGAAGGCACGCCCAACACCGAAGCGATGGAGCGCGACGAGGTGCTCGAAGTAGATTGCGACCTCCTTCTCCCGGCGGCGTTAGAGAACAGCATCACGCTCGCTAACGTCGGGCGCGTGCGCGCACCCGTCGTCGCCGAACTCGCCAACGGCCCCGTCACGCCGGGCGCGGATCGGGTGCTCTTCGACCGGGGCGTCCTGCTCCTGCCCGACATCCTCGCCAACGCGGGCGGCGTGACCGTCAGCTATTACGAGTGGGTGCAGAACCAGTACTCTTACTTCTGGACGGAGGAGAGGGTGAGGGAGACGCTTGAGCAGACGATGCGCGTGGCCTTCGCGGGCGTCCACGCCGCCGCCGAAAGATACGGGACGGACATGCGCACCGGCGCTTATATCCTCGCCGTCGGTCGCGTCGCCGAGGCGACGGACGTGCGCGGAATATTTCCTTAAAAGGGGACAAAAAAGATGACGGACAAGATTACCGTTTACGAAAGGCCGACTTGAACGAAGTGCCGCGAGGCCGACCGGCTGCTCCGTGAGAGCGGCATAGATTTCGAGAAGATCAATTACTTCGTCGAGCCGATAGGCGAAGAGAAACTCCGCGAGCTAATCGGGAAGATGGGCATCTCGCCGCGCGAACTGCTGCGCACGGGCGAGGCCACGTACCGCGAGCTGGACTTGGCGAAGCGCGAACTCTCCGACGAAGAGCTTATCCGGCTCATGGCCGAGCACCCGGAACTCATCCAGCGCCCCATCGTCGAGCGCGGGAATCGCGCCGTGCTCGGACGCCCGACGGAGAAGATCAAGGCGCTGCTCGACGACGCGTGACGGGCGGAAATTGTCAAGTAAGGAGGGCTCAGGCGAGCCGCTTGGGGCCGGACGGAAGACCTCGCGGGTGCGATAAAATAGGCCCATCAAGACGGAAGGAAGCAGGAAGTTAAGTGGCGAAAGCACCGGCGACAGTTTACGTCTGTCAGAACTGCGGCAAGCAGGTGGGCAAGTGGCTGGGCAAGTGTCCCGACTGTGGCGAGTGGCAATCGTTCGTCGAGGAGCGCGTGCGCGCTTCGGCGGGCGCGGCGAAGGGGATGGCGGCGCGCGGCGGTTTCCATCTGCGCGAGGTGAAGCCGGTCGCCTTCGGCGAGGTCGCGTCGCAGGACGACGCGCGCGTCTCGTCCGGCATTGACGAGTTCGACCGCGTGCTCGGCGGCGGCATCGTGCCGGGGAGCCTCGTCCTCATCGGCGGCGAGCCGGGCATCGGCAAGAGCACGCTCATCATTCAAGTCGCCGACAAGCTGAGCGGGCAGGGGCAGCGCGTGCTCTACGTTTCGGGCGAGGAGTCGGAGCGGCAAATCAAGATGCGCGGCGAGCGTCTGGGGTTGAAGGCGGAGAACGTCTTCCTGCTGCCGGAGACGAACCTCGAAGCCATCTTGAACGAGGTTGATAATATCTTCGGCACGAATGAAGAGGCCGCGCCGGGCGCGATCATCGTGGATTCGATTCAGACTGTCTTCTCCTCGAAGATCGAGTCCGCGCCCGGCTCCGTCTCGCAGGTGCGAGAGGTGGCGGGACAGTTCTTGATGCTCGCCAAGAACCGCACCGTGCCGGTCTTCCTCATCGGCCACGTGACGAAGGAGGGCTCCATCGCCGGGCCGAAGGCTCTGGAGCACATCGTAGATACGGTGCTCTACTTCGAGGGCGAGCGCCACCACAATCACCGCGTCATCCGCGCGACGAAGAACCGCTTCGGCGCGGCCAACGAACTCGGCGTCTTCGAGATGACGGGCGCGGGGCTCGTCCCCGTGGCGAACCCCTCGGAGATGTTCTTGCAGGAGCGACCGCAGGGCGCTGCCGGGTCGGTCGTCATGGCGTGCATGGAGGGGACGCGCCCGATGCTGGTCGAAGTTCAGGCGCTCGTCTCCAAGTCGAACTACAACTACCCGCTCAGGACGGCGCAGGGTTTCAACACCAACCGCCTCTCGCTCTTGATGGCGGTGCTGGAGAAGCGCGTCGAAATTCCTTTGATCGGCTTGGATGTCTTCCTCAACATCGCGGGCGGGCTGGAATTTGACGAGCCCGCGGCAGACCTCGGCGTGGTCGCCGCGCTTGCGTCGAGCTATAAGAACAAGCCGGTTGACGCGCAGACGGCGGTCTTCGGCGAAGTCGGGTTGACGGGCGAGGTGCGCGGCGCGACGCAGGCGCAGGTGCGCGCGAGAGAGGCGCAGGCGCTCGGCTTCAAAAAAATCGTTATGCCCGCCTCGAACACCGCCGGGCTCGAACGCCTCCTCGGCGTCCGCGTCGTCGGCGTCCGCTCGGTCGAAGAGGCTCTGGACGTACTGTTCTAAACCTCGGAAGTCGGAACGCCGCAACGACGAACTGAAAGACGGAAGGCAGTTGCTTTCAGTTCATCGCTCATCGTTCCGACTTCATCGTTTCTTCTTATGCCCGGACAGAATTTCAGAGGTTTCGCGGAGCGGGTGGCGCTGGTGGTGGGCGGCGCGCGTGGGGTGGGGCGTGCCGTAGCGTTGCAGTTGGCGTTGGAGGGCGCTTACGTGATCGTGAGTCACGCGCCGGAGGATGCCGAAGGCGCGCGCGTGCTGCGAGAGTTGCGCGAGATGGGGACGCTGGCGCACGCGGTCGGGGGCGAGGCGTCGCGGGCGGAAGGCGTCGGGGCGATTTTCCGCGCGGTCGAAGAGAGCTTCGGGCGGCTCGACCTGCTGGTCAACGCGGGCGGCGTGTTGAGCGAAGCGCCGCTCTCCGATTTGACCGAAGGCGAGTGGGACGAGGTTTTGGCGGCGACGCTCAGGAGCGCGTTCCTGTGTTCGCGCGCGGCGGCGGGGCTGATGAGCAAGCGGCCCGCCCCGGCCATCGTGAACGTCGCTTCGGAGGCGGGCTTGACGGGGGCTTTCGGCGGCGTGGCCGGAGTGGCGGCGCACGCGGGGCTCGTCGGCCTGACGAAGGCGCTCGCGCGCGAACTCGCGCCGCGCGTCCGCGTCAACTGCGTGGCCGTCGGCGCTTCGCCTCCCGCGCCGGACGAGGCGGCGCGCGCGGCTGTGTATCTGCTCTCGCCCAAAGCGGGTTCGGTCACGGGGCAGACGCTCACGGTGGGCGCGCGCTGAGAGCGGCGGCGCGATGTTGAAAGGCTCGGTCACTGCCCGTCCTTCGGGGCGGTCGCCGAAAGTCGGCCAAAATTCGGCCCGGTCGGTCTTAAAAATAATCCCTCACGCCTTCCGTAAGCTTTTCGTGACGGGCGCAATAGACCGTGCTAATATCTGTCCGCCATGCGTACGAATACTGCTCTCATTCGCTTCGTATTCACGGGAATCCTCGTCGGGGCGGGATACGTTTTGCATCCCGTGCCGGGGTACTTCGGCGTCTCGACCAGAATCTTCTCAGCCCTCGTCGCGGCCCTCATCGCCGGCGCGATCATCCTCTTCGAGATACGCATCCAGCGGGCCTCGCTCAAGACTTTGATTGGCGCAGCCGTCGGTTCCATTCTCGGAATCGTCGGGGCGTACCTGATGGGCGCGCTCATCAGTAGTCAGGAGTCGCTCGCCGTCGCGCCGGAGACGAAGACCTTCCTGACGCTGGTGCTCGCCTTCCTGATGGCCTACGTCGGCTTGATGGTCGGGGCGTCGAAGGGCGACTACCTCGACCTCTCGGCGCTCGGCGGCATCTTCAGCGACAAGGCGATGCGGCGTGACATGAAGATTCTGGACACCTCCGTCATCATTGACGGGCGCATCGCCGACGTGGCCGAGACCGGCTTCCTCTCCGGCACGATCATCATCCCGCAGTTCATCCTGCGCGAGTTGCAGCAGGTCGCCGACTCGCCCGACGGCAACAAGCGGCAGCGCGGTCGGCGCGGGCTCGACATGCTCAACCGCTTGCAAGGGAACTCGACACTCGACATTCAAGTCGTGGACACAGACTTCCCGGCGGTCAAGGAAGTTGACTTGAAGCTCCTCGAACTGTCGAAGCAGTTGGATGCGGTGGTCGTCACCAATGACTTCAACTTGAACAAGGTGGCGCAGCTCCACGGCATACAGGTCTTGAACATCAACGAGCTGGCGAACGCCCTCAAGCCGGTCGTGCTGCCCGGCGAGGCGATGCGCGTCTTCATCCTCAAGGAGGGGAAGGAGTACAACCAAGGCGTCGCGTACCTCGATGACGGGACGATGGTGGTGGTGGACAACGCGCGCCGCATGATCGGCAAGAACGCCGACATCTCGGTGACGAGCGTCTTGCAGACCACCGCCGGGAAGATGATCTTCGGGCGGCTGTGGGAGGAGAGCAGCGAGAACGGGATGCAGGAGGCGCGCGTCATCAACGGCTCGAACTCGCGCCGCCCCTTCCAGCGCGAGCAGCGACAGCAGCAGCAACAGCCCGCGCACGCGCGCCACGCCGCCGCCGAAGGGCCGGTGGCGAGTGAAGAGTTAAAGCCTTGAACCTTCAACCGTGACGGGTGACGGGAGAAAGACGGTTCTTACTTGTCACGATTGACGGTTCACGGTTGACGGCCTTTATGAACATCGCGATCATCGCCGCCGCCGGACAAGGGACGCGGGCGGGCGGCGGGCGGGCCAAGCAATTCCGGGAAATCTCCGGCACCCCCATCATTATTCACACGCTCAGACGTTTCGAGCAGTGCTCCTCAATCGGCGAGATCTTAGTCGTCGTCCCCGCGGGCGAGCAAGCGGAACTCCTCGCGCTCGCCGCGCGGCACGGCCTGCGGAAACTCTCGCGCGTCGTGGCGGGCGGCGCGACGCGCACCGAGTCCGTCTGGCGCGGACTCCAGACCGTGCGCGCAGCCACCGCCGGAATAGTCGCCGTCCACGACGGCGTGCGCCCCTTCGTCACGCCGGAAGAGATTGACCGCACCGTGGAAGAGGCCGCGCGGAGCGGGGCCGCCGTCCTCGCCGCGCCCGTCGTAGATACGATCAAGGAGGTCGAGGCGGGCCGCGTCAAGGGCACGCCCGAACGCGGGAGGCTCTGGCGGGCGCTGACGCCGCAGTGTTTTCGTTACGAGCTTTTGCGCCGCGCCTACGAGCGGGCGCTCGCCGAAGGCTCACAGGCGACCGACGACAGCGCGCTGGTCGAGCGCCTCGGCGCGGAAATCTCAATCGTCGAAGGCGACGCGCGCAACGTCAAGATCACCACCGCCGAGGACATCGCGTTCGCGGAAATGATGTTGAAAGGGAGTCGGGAGTCAGAAGCCGGAAGCCGGAAGAAGTATTGAGTCCGGCTACGGCTTCGGGGCGGGCGCGAGTCGCCTTATCTTCTGTCTCCCGGATTCTGACCTCTGTCTCCTGTCTTTATGTTTCGCGTTGGCATCGGCCACGACACTCACCGCCTTGCCGAAGGGAGGCCGCTCGTTCTGGGCGGCGTGGAGGTGGAGTCGGAGCGCGGCGGCGAGGGGCACTCGAACGCCGACGCCCTCTCGCACGCCATCACGGACGCCATCCTCGGCGCGATGTGCGAGGGCGACATCGGCGTCCACTTCCCAGACCGCGACCCGCGCTGGAAGGACGCCGACAGCTTGCACCTCTTAGCGCGTGTGATGTGGCTCGCGCGCGGGCGCGGCTACCGCGTCGTCAACGTAGATGCGACCGTCCATCTGGAGCGCCCGCGCCTGCGCCCTTACGTCGAGGAGATGCGCGCGAAGCTGGCCGAAGTGCTCGCGGTCGAACTCGATTGCGTGAGCGTCAAGGCGAAGACCGGCGAAGGGCTCGACGCGGTCGGCACGGGCGCGGCGGTCACGGCGCAGGCCGTCGTCTTACTCGAAAGAATTTAAGGACGGATGTGAGACGCGAGGTGTCGGAGGTTAGTCGTTGAATGACGACCATCTGGCAACTGACTTCTGACTGACATCCAACGTCTGACATCTAACATCTATCCTATGCGACCACAGGGCGTCATTCGTCGGAAGCGGGACGGCGGTGAATTATCGCCGGAGGAGATCGCGTTCTTCGTGCGCGGCGTGGTGAGCGGCGCGTGGGCCGACTACCAATCGTCGGCGCTTCTGATGGCGATCTACCTGAACGGCATGACGGAGGCCGAGCAGCAACACCTGACCGAAGAGATGCTTCGTTCGGGCGAGGTTTTGGACTTCTCCGGCGTGCCGCTCGCCAAAGTGGACAAGCACTCGACGGGCGGCGTCGGCGACAAGACCTCGCTCGTGCTCGCGCCTTTGGTCGCCGCGTGCGGCGCGTGCGTGCCGATGATTTCGGGGCGGGGCTTGGGCCACACGGGCGGGACGCTCGACAAGCTCGAAGCGATTGAGGGCTACCGCGTGCAGCTCGAACTCTCGGAGTTCCGAGAGATTCTGTCGCGCATCGGGTTCGCGATGATGGGACAGACCGGCGACATCGCGCCCGCCGACAAGAAGCTCTACGCGCTGCGCGACGCGACCGAGACGGTCGAGGCCATGCCGCTCATCGTCGCTTCGATCATGTCGAAGAAGATGGCCGCCGGGCTCGACGCGCTCGTTCTCGACGTAAAGACCGGCACCGGCGCTTTCATGCACGACGAGGGCAAGGCGAGGGAACTGGCGCGCGGCCTCGTGGCGACCGGCAACCGCTTCGGCGTGAAGACGGAGGCGCTTCTGACCGACATGAATCAACCTCTGGGGCGCGCGGTCGGCAACAGCATCGAAGTCAAAGAGTGCATAGACATTCTGCGCGGCGAGGTGGAAGAGGCGGCGCGGCCTGTGCTCGACCTCTCGTTGGAGTTGGCGGCGCGGATGGTCGCACTCTGCGGCGTCGAAGGCTCGCTCGACGCGGCGCGCGCGAAGGTCTTACGCGCGCTCGATTCGGGCGCGGCGCTCGAGCGCTTCCGGCAGAACGTCGAGGCGCAGGGCGGCGACCCGCGCGTCTGCGACGAGCCGCGGAGGCTTCTGGATTTGACGCTGCACGAGGTCAGGGTAGAATCTGGGCGCGCAGGGTACGTGCAGGCGATTGACACGGCGGAGGTGGGCCGCGCCGTGGCGTCAATCGGCGGCGGGCGCGTCCGCATGGAAGACCGCATTGACCCTTCGGTCGGCTTCCTCGCGGACGCCAAGATCGGCGACGAAGTCTCCGAGGGCGCGACGCTCGGCCTGCTCTACTGCCGCCGTCCCGCCGAAGCGGAAGAGGCCGCGCGGCGCATCGGCGCGGCCTACGAGGTCGGCGAAGAGCCGCCCGCACGTCTCCCCGAACTCATCAAGGAAGTAATCACGGAATGAAGATTCGATTTTTAATCTCGACGCTGCTGGTGTGCGCGCTCGCCCTCTCCGGAACGGCGTGTCTGGACGAGGGGCGCTCGGCGGACGCCAAAGACAAGATTCACGTCGGCATCGTCTTCGACATCGGCGGCAAGGACGACCGCTCCTTCAACGCGGCGGCGTGGGAGGGCGTGGTGCGCGCGTCGAAGGATTTCCCCATCGTGCTGCGCGACGTGGAGCCGGGCAACCCGACCTCGATTGAGCCCGCGATGCGCGCCTTCGCCGAGCGCAACTACGACCTCATCATCGGCGTCGGCTTCGCGCAGGCCCCGATCATGGAGGTCGTGGCGAAAGATTATCCGAACATCAATTTCGCCATCGTGGACGGCGCGAGCCAGTTGCCGAACGTCGCCTCGCTCGTCTTCAAGGAGCACGAGGGCTCGTACCTCGTCGGCATGATCGCGGCGCGGGCGTCGAAGACGGGCGTCCTCGGCTTTTTGGGCGGGATGGACATCGGCCTCATCCACCGCTTCAAGACCGGCTACGAGGAGGGCGCGAAGTCCGTCCGCCCCGACGTGCGCGTGATAGACAACTACGTCGGCGTCTCGGACAGCGCGTGGAACAACCCCGGCAAGGGCAAGGAGATCGCGCTCGCGCAGATCAGCAAAGGCGCGGATGTCATCTTCACCGCCGCCGGGAACTCCGGCCTCGGCGCGTTCGACGCCGTCGAGCAGGCGGGCAAAGACGAGACGGGCCGCGCCCATCGCTTCGTCATCGGCGTGGACTCGAACCAGAACGGCGTCAAGCCCGGCTTCGTCCTGACGAGCATGGTCAAGCGCGTGGACAACGCCGTCTATACCATCGTCGAGGACGTGGTGAACAAAAGGTTCAAGGGCGGCTTCCACACCTACGGCCTCGAAGAGAACGGCGTCGCCTACTCTCTCGACGACTTCAACCGCGCCCTCATCCCTCAAGACGTGATTCAGGAGGCCGAGGCCGCCAAGCAACGCATCATCAAAGGCGAAGTCAAAGTCACGGACGCGATGGGGAAACAATGAGACAGTGATGAGTGACAAGTGACGAGTGACAAGTTCAAAAGCTTCTTACTCGTCATTCGTCGCTTGTCACTCGTCACTTAACTTCTATGCTTGAACTGAGAGAGATAACGAAGCGCTTCGGCGACGTGCTGGCGAACGACCACATCAACATCAAGGTCGCTACGGGGACGATTCACGCCATCGTGGGCGAGAACGGCGCGGGGAAGTCCACGGCGATGCGGATTGCCTACGGCTTCTACACGGCGGACGGCGGCGAGATTCTGGTGGACGGCGAGCCGCGCCGGATTGCGACGCCGCACGACGCCATCGCGCTCGGCATCGGGATGGTTCACCAGCACTTCATGCTCGTGGACACGATGACCGTGGCCGAGAACATCGTCCTCGGCGCGGAGCCGGGCAGCGTCGCCGCGCTCGACTTGCGGAAGGCCGCCGAAGAGATTCGCGCGCTCTCCGACGAGTTCCGCCTCTCGGTCGAGCCGAACGCGCTCGTCGAGAACCTGTCGGTCGGGCAGCAGCAGCGCGTCGAGTTGTTAAAGGCGCTCTACCGCCACGCGCGCATCTTGATTCTGGACGAGCCGACCGCCGTCTTGACGCCGCAGGAGGTCGAAGAGTTCTTCGGCATCCTCCGGCGGATGCGCGAGCAGGGGAAGACGGTCGTCATCATCACGCACAAGCTCTCGGAGGTGCTCGCCATCTCGGACGAGGTGACGGTGATGCGCGACGGGCGCGTGGTCGGTCGCGTCCGCACCGCCGAGACGGACGCGGCGCAGTTGGCGCGGATGATGGTCGGTCGAGACGTGCTGCTGCGCGTCGAAAAGCCGGAGGCGAAGGCGGGCCGCGAGGTCTTGCGCGTCCGAAACCTCTCGGTCACGGTGAGCGAGGGCGAGCGCGGCTTGCGCGACGTTTCCTTCGACGTGCGCGCGGGCGAAATCGTCGGCATCGCGGGCGTCGAGGGCAACGGGCAGACGGAACTCATCGAAGCGCTCGCCGGGCTCGTCCCCGCCGCGCAACTCTCCGGCACCATCGAGTTCGACGGGCAAGACATCACGCGCACCGACGCGCGCTCGCGCCGCGAGATGGGCATCGGCCACATCCCCGAAGACCGCCACCGGCGCGGCCTTCTGCTCGACTTCGACCTTTCGGAAAATTCCATCCTCGGCGTCCACCACCGCGCGCCCGCCGTCAAGACTTGGCCGCTGCTCGACACGGCGGCCATCCGCAGCCGCGCCCTCGAAGTCATCAAGGACTTCGACGTGCGGCCCGCGAACCCCGACCTCCCGGCGCGCGCGCTTTCGGGCGGCAACCAGCAGAAGCTCATCATCGGGCGCGAGTTCGGCCCCGGCCCGAAGCTCCTTCTCGTCTCGCAGCCGACGCGCGGCGTGGACATTGGCGCGATTGAGTTCATCCACCGCAAGCTCGTCGCCTTGCGCGACGCGGGCTGCGCCATCCTCCTCGTCTCCGCCGAGCTGGAAGAGGTCACTTCGCTCGCCGACCGCCTCCTCGTCGTCTATCACGGACGCGTCGTCGGCGAAGTTGACCCCAAGACCGCGACGCACGAAGAGATCGGGCTGCTGATGACGGGAGGCGAGAAGTGAATTTTGGATTTTGGGTTTTAGATTTTGCATTGGAGTCGGGGCGGGCCGCGCGCTCGGCTTCCAAAGCAACTAAATCTGAGATCACAAATTCTGAATCCGACTTCGCGGGCCGTGAGGTTGAGCGCGTCAACGGACGGCGAAACGCAATCCAAAATCCGAAATCTAAAATCTAAAATCCTATGCGTCTTCTCCGCGAACTGCTCTTTCCGCTCATCGCCGTCGTGGCCGCGTTCGTCGTGGGCGGCATCGTCGTGCTGCTCATCGGCGACGATCCCATTTATACGTACCGGCTGCTCATCGGGAGCGCGCTCTCTTGGCCGGACGGTATCGGCTGGACGCTCTTCTACGCGACGCCGCTGATTTTCACGGGGTTGGCGGTGGCGGTGGCGTTCCGCTGCGGGCTGCTGAACATCGGCGCGGAGGGGCAGTTGTACGTCGCCGCGTTCGCCGTCGCGTGGGTCGGCATCAAGTTCGGCGGGACGGTCGTGGACATCTTCGGGACGCCGACGAATTACGCCTGGACGACGCTGCCCGCGCTCGTGCTCGTGCCTCTGGCGATTCTGACCGCCGTCCTGACGGGCGCGGCGTGGGGCGCGGTTCCCGGTTTCCTGAAGGCGAGGTTCGGGGCGCACGAAGTCATCACGACCATCATGCTGAACTTCATCGCCGTCGCGCTCGTCAGCTACTTCACGCAGTACCACTTCAAAGCGCCGGGCGACCCCATCATGCAGACCGTGCCCATCGGCGAGGGCGCGCACATCCCCCGGCTCGGCTCCTACGTCCCCGGACTCCCGGAGCGCATCCCGCTCAACGCCGCCTTCATCATCGCCATCCTCGCGTGCGTGCTCGTCTACTATTTCCTGTGGCGGACGAAGTGGGGCTACGAGATTCGCGCGACGGGCGCGAACCCGACCGCCGCCGAGTATGGCGGCATCTCGACGACGCGGCAGATTGTGTTGGCGATGGCCGTCTCCGGCGGTCTGGCCGGGATGGTGGCGATTAACGAAGTGCTCGGCTACCGCTACCGATACTACGACGGCTTCTCTGACAACTACGGGTACACGGGCATCGCCGTGGCCCTCTTGGGGCGCAACCATCCGGTCGGCATCTTCTTCGCCGCGCTGCTCTTCGGCGCGCTCCAGCGCGGCAGCATCCCCGTGGACGCCTTCACGGAGCACGTCAGCAAAGACCTCATACAGGTCTTGCAGGCGACCGTCATTCTCTTCGTCGCGGCGGAAGCGATCTTCCGCAACTCGCTCGGCAGGTTCAGCCTGCTCAGGAGGTCGAAAGTTTGAAAGCAGGAGTCAGAAGTCAGGAGCCGGAGGTCGGAAGACTTCGCCCCCGCAGGCACTGACGCTGACGCCCTGACGATTCGAGAGAGAAAGTACCTCTTCCGGCTCTTGGCTCCTGATTAGTTATGACTGAAATCTTCAATCTGGCGCTCGTCTTCTCGACCTTCCGGCTGGCGACGCCGCTGCTGCTGGCGGCGCTCGGCGGGATGTTCTCGGAGCGCGCGGGCGTCATCAACATCGCGCTCGAAGGCTTGATGCTGTCCGGGGCTTTCACCGCCGCCGCCATCACGCATTACACGGGGAGCCCGTGGGTCGGACTTCTGGCGGGGATTCTGGCCGGGGTCGGCGTGGCGCTCATCCACGCCGTCGCCAGCATCCGCTTCAAGGCCGATCAGGTCGTCTCAGGGACGGCCATCAACATCCTGATGCTCGGCGTGCCCGCGCTCCTGAGCGGCGCGTTCTTCCTCTCTTCGGGCTCGACGCCGCAGATTCCGAAAGAGAATCTGATACCGTGGACGCCGGTCGTTTTGGCCTTCCTGCTCGTTCCCTTGACGTGGTACGTGCTCTTCCGCACGCCGTTCGGGCTGCGGCTGCGGGCCGTGGGCGAGAACCCCGGCGCGGCGGACGCGGCGGGCGTCTCGGTGACGCGCCTGCGCTACGCGGCGGTGCTTTTGTCGGGCGCGCTCGCCGGAATCGGCGGGGCTTATCTTTCCATCGGCCAGTCGTCGCTCTTTACGCGCAACATGACTTCGGGGCGCGGCTTCATCGCGCTCGCGGCGCTCATCTTCGGCAAGTGGCGGCCCGTGCAGACGATGCTCGCGTGCCTCCTCTTCGGCTTCACCGAGGCGCTTGCCATCCAGTTGCAGGGCGTCAAGTTCGGCGAGGAGGAAATCCCCAACCAGTTCATCCAGATCATCCCCTACCTGCTGACCATCGTCGTCCTCGCGGGCTTCATCGGTCGCGCCCGCGCCCCCCGCGCGCTCGGCTTGCCGTACCAGAAGGAGAGATGAGAAAGTTTTCAGTGGCCGGTCTTCAGTCTTCGGTTCTGAGATTTCAAAGTCGAGATTTGAGATTTCAAATGCCTGAAGCTGAAAGCCGAAAGCTGAAGACTGAAAACTGCTTATGGGACTCTTGCTGAAGACCGAGCACCTGAAGCGTTACCGGGACATCGCTTGGCTGTTGATGAAGTACGGGCGCTCCGACTTGGTGAAGAGCGCCGGGCTGGAAGAGGCCATCGAGGGCATGCCGGGCGAGCCCCAGACCGCGCCCGCGAAGGTCGAGGAGTTAGCCGACGACGTGGAGCGGATGGGGCCGACCTTCATCAAACTCGCCCAACTCCTCTCGACCCGCGCCGACCTCCTGCCGCAAGCCTACCTCGACGCGCTCGCGCGCCTCCAAGACAACGTCGGCCCCTTCTCCTTCGGCGAGGTCGAGCAGATCGTCTCCGCCGAGTTGGGCGTGCGTTTGTCGAAGGCTTTCTCCGAGTTCGAGTCGCAGCCCATCGCCGCCGCCTCGCTCGGTCAGGTGCACCGCGCACGGATGCGCGACGGGCGCGCGGTCGTCGTCAAGGTGCAGCGCCCCGGCATCCGCGAGACGATGTCGCACGACTTGGAAGTCCTCGCCGACATCGCCGACTTTTTCGACAAGCATACCGAGTCGGGGCGGAGGTACGAGTTCGCCGTCATCCTCGAAGAGTTGCGCAAGAGCCTGATGTCGGAACTCGACTACCGGCAGGAGGCGCGCAACCTCTCGACGCTCGCCGACAACTTGCGCGAGTTCGACCGCCTCGTCGTGCCGCACCCGGTTGATGACTACACGACCTCGCGCGTGCTCACGATGGATTACATTCGCGGCAAGAAGATCACTTCGCTCACGCCGCTCGCAATGCTCGAACTCGACGGCTACCTCCTCGCCGAGCACCTCTTTCAGGCGTACCTCCATCAGATTCTCGTGGACGGCCTCTTCCACGCCGACCCGCACCCCGGCAACGTCTTCCTCACCGACGAGGGCCGCATCGCCTTGATTGACCTCGGCATGGTCGCGCGCGTCCCGCCGCGTTTTCAGGAGAGCCTGATTCAACTCCTCTTGGCTATCAGCGAGGGGCGCGGCGACGAGGCCGCCGACATCACCGAGCGCGTGGGCACGCCGAAGGACAACTACGACGCCGAGGGCTTCCGCCGCGCCGTCTCCGAACTCGTCTTGCAGAACCAGACGCTCAAACTTGAGCACCTGAACGCGGGCCGCGTCGTCCTGCGCATCGCGCAGATCGCGGGCGAGTTCGACTTCCGCCTGCCGCCCGAATTCACGATGATCTCGAAGACGCTCCTCAACCTCGATCAGGTCGTCCACACGCTCGACCCGAAGTTCGACCCGAACTTCGCCATCCGCAGCTACTCGAACGTCATCATGCAGCAGCGCATGTCTAAGGCGTTCTCGGCGGGCAACCTCTACAGCACGGCGCTCGAATTCAAGGAGTTCGCCGAGAAGCTGCCCGGTCGCGTCAACCAACTGCTCGACTCGGTGGCGAAGAACGGCGTCGAGATTAAAGTTGACGC
>DASTQX010000461.1:0-2699 GCA_035761505.1 Pyrinomonadaceae bacterium | reverse complement strand
CCCTCAAAGCCTCTTCGCCGAGGACGACGACCGCCGCCGCGCCGTCCGTGATGCCCGAAGAGTTGCCCGCCGTCACCGTGCCTGCCTGATCGAAGACCGGCGGGAGCTTGCGCAAGGATTCGAGCCGCGTGTCGGCGCGCGGGTGCTCGTCGCGCGCGAAGCGGACGGCCTCGCCCTTCCGACCCTTCAACTCGACGGGCACGATCTCCGCGTCGAAGCGCCCGCCGTCAATCGCTCGCGCGGCGCGCTGCTGCGAGCGGAGGGCGAACTCGTCCTGCTCCTCGCGCGAGATTTCGTACTGCCGCGCGAGGTTCTCGGCGGTCGCGCCCATCAGGAGCCCCGAAAGCGGATCGAGGAAGCCGTCGCGGTACATCCCGTCAACCAGCTCGACGTTCCCCATCCGCGCGCCCCAACGCGCGCCCTCGGCGAAGTAAGGGACGCGCGACATGCTCTCGACGCCGCCCGCGAGCACGGCCCGCGCGCGCCCCAGCATGATCTCCTGCGCCGCGAGGATGATGGCCTTCAAGCCCGAACCGCACGCCTGATTAATCGTCGAGGCCGGGACGGTTTCGGGCACACCCGCGCGGTAAGCGATCTGCCTTCCGACGTTCGGCCCCGCGCCCGCCTGTCGCGCGCAGCCCCAGACGACTTCCTGCACGCCGTCCGTCCCCAGACCCGCGCGCCTGAGACTTTCGGCGGCGACGACGGTTCCGAGTTCAGCCGGGCCGAGTCCGGCCAGCGCGCCGCCGAAGCGACCGATGGGCGTGCGCACCGAGCCCGCCAGATAAATGCTCTTCATAGAAGCTTCCTTCACGCCGATGGTTTAGATAAAAATTGTCGCCGATTCTTCACTCACAAGATTTATTTTGATGTTAGCATACGGCCAAACGACGAGCGACTTCGGCCACCCTCCCGAACCGTTCCGGCTTCAATCCTTTGCCGAAACGTCCATGAAATCGAAACTGAATCGCCCCCTCAGCGCCGACGGCGTGGAAGACGCGCGGCGGCGACTCGGCGAACTGCTCGCGGCGCGCGGCGCGTGGTTCCTGCGCGAAGGCCGAGACGCCTTCTCGACGGTCGAGTTGCGGCGCGGCGAGTGGGAGTTGTCAGCCGCGCGCGGCTCGCTCCTTCTATCTTTCTGGGGCGAGGCGGGCGCGCGCACTTGGCGCGTCGCGGCGTGGGCGCGTGAGGGCGAAAAGGTTCTGCTCGAAGCGACGCGGCGCGCGGGGGCCGAAAGAGCGCGGCTCGAACTCGTCCCGCGCGCTTCGCTGGCCGAGTCGAAACAGAGCGTCGCGGAAGCACGACGCGCGGCCTGCGCCCGCCTGTCGGCGCTCGTCTGCGCGGCGCGCGCGGGCTCGAAGGTCGAGCGCGCGGCCTTGAGCGCGGGCGCGCGGCGCGGCGAGCCCGGACGTTACGCGCGCATCCTGCTGAAGGACGGTCGCACGCTCTTCGCCGCGACGGGGCCGGTCGTCGAACTCGGCGCGGAAGAGACGGACGCGTTCCTCGCTTCGGCGCTGCTGTGGTTCATGCGTTTGAGGGAGAGCGCCTCGGCGCGGAGCCCGCGCGAGTTGTGGCTCGTTATCCCGCCGAAGCTCCGCGCGCCCGTCTCGGAAAGAATCTCGCTCCTGCGCGAAGACCTGCGGGCCGCGATTCGACTCTCCGAAGTTGACGAAGGTCAGCGTCACTTAACTCACGTCGAGGCGTGCGAATCAGGCGAACCGTCCTTATCTCAAACTCCGCGACTCTCTCGCCCGCCGAAGGCGGAGGAGTGGAGCGAACTCGCCCGCCGCGTCGTCGCGCTCGCGCCGGAGGCTCTGGACGTGGTGCGCTCCCGGCGCGGCGAGACGCTCCGTTACCACGGGCTCGCCTTCGCGCGCGTGCGTCGCTTGTTGGGGACGGAGCGTCTCTGGTTCGGCGTGGGGCGAGGGAAGTCGCGGCGTCTGCTCGACGAATCGAACTGGCCGGAACTTCTGAAGCTGCTCGAAGAACTCCACGAGCACCGGCGGGCCGAGGCGCACGACCGCCGCCACGCGCTCTACGCGGCTGCGCCGGAGGCTTGGCTCGAATCGCTCCTGCGCCGCGACATCACGCGCCTCGACCCCGGCCTCCGCCTCGCGCCGCTCCACGCGCAGTTCCGCGCCGCGCGCGACACGACCGGCGCGTCGCGCCCCGTAGACCTCCTCGCGCTGCGCCGCGACGGGCGGCTCGTCGTCATCGAACTGAAAGTCTCCGAAGACGCCGCGCTCCCCCTGCAAGGCGCGGACTACTGGCGGCGCGTCTCCGCCCACCAACGCGCGGGCCACCTCACCTCGGCCCGCCTCTTCGGCGATGCCGAACTCTCCCCAGACCCGCCGCTCGTCTATCTCGTCGCCCCCCTCCTCCGCTTCCACCGCTCCTTCCAAATCCTCGCCCGCTGCCTCTCCCCCGACATCCAAACCTACCGCTTCGACCTCAACGAAGACTGGCGCACCGCCGTCCGCGTCGCGCGTCGCTGTGCCTTAACGTAATTAGTTGCGGAAACCGCAAGTATTTACGTTAATCGTCTGGGCTTCTAAAAATGGCAGTAAGACACCAATAGACTGAACCATACAGGAATTGCCTTTGATCAGCCCGCCGGTTGTTGCTTATTTCGCGCTTTTTTCAGAGCCTTGATGTGCTCTTCAAATTTCTGGACGATCGCTTTAGCGGCCTCGGCATAT
>DASTQX010000460.1:0-3828 GCA_035761505.1 Pyrinomonadaceae bacterium | reverse complement strand
TCCTCTCGGAACTGGCGCGCGCGACCGGCTGCGGGCTTCTGCTGGACGTGAACAACGTCTATGTGTCGGGTTACAACCACGGCTTCGACCCGGAGCATTACATCAGGAGCCTGCCCGCCGAAAGCGTCGTGCAGATTCATCTCGCCGGGCCTTCGGATTGCGGGCGATACCTCGTTGATACACACGACCAACCCGTGCCCGCGCCCGTCTGGCGTCTCTATAAACTGGCGCAGGAGTTGACGGGCGGCGTCTCGACCCTTCTGGAATGGGACGCCAACATTCCGGACTTCCCCGAACTTGTCGCGGAGCTAAACAAGTCGGAGGCGGCGCTTCGGGGAGTGATTCCCGACGCGCCGGTGCGCAAGTCGGTCGCGGGCGAAGCGGTCTCGAACCCGGTCGGTTTTCAACTGGCTGTGAACGATGTCTAGCCAACGGCTGAGCCTTTTGCAGCACTGGATGAAGACCGTCGTGATGGAAGGCGGCGGCCTCGAAGAGAAGCTGCGGGCGGCCTCGCGCGAGCACGGCCTGAGCGTCGAAGACGTGGTCGCCGAGAGTCGCGGCCTCGACGCGCGCGAGCGGCTCGGCATCTACGCGCGCGGCTACGTGGCACGGCTGCTCGAATGTCTGCGCGCCGACTTCCCGGCCCTGCGCGGCTTCGTCGGCGACCACGTCTTCGACGCCTTCGCCCGCGCCTACATCATCAGCCAGCCGCCGGACTCGACCAGCCTCTACGACCTGAGCGCCGCCTTCCCGCGATTCCTCGAAGAGACGAAGCCCACGGACACCGCGCTCGACGCGGAGTTGAGCGCGATGCTCGATTTGCCCGCCGAGCTGGCGCGACTTGAGCGCGCGCGGGCGGAAGTCTTGCGCGCGCGCGGCACGGAGCACGACCCGCCGAGGGGGGAGCCGCTTTCGCCCCTCTCGATTTTCAGCGAGGGACTGACCCTGCACGCGACGCCGTGTTTGCGCCTGCTTGAGTTGAAATTTCCGCTCGTTGATTTTCTCAGGAAGTCAGACCGGGGCGAGCGGCCCGAACCTCCTTCGCCGAGCACGTCGTTCGTCGCCGTGGGCCGTTCGGATTACCGCCTTCACCTTGAGGAAATCGCGCCGTGGCAAAATGCTTTTTTGCGGGCTTGCGAGCGCCCCGTCGCCCTCTACGAAGCCGTGCGGCGTGCCGCTCTCGAAAGCGGAAAAGAACCGGCGCAAGTGCTCGCCGAAGTCTCGGTCTGGCTGCCGGTCGCGCTTGAGTTCGGGTACTTGCGCGAAGTCTCCTGAAAAGCTTCTTCGGCCAAGATGTCGGAATAACAAACGCGGTCTTTAAATCAACGGAGTGCGTCGCCGTGAACCCGTAAGGAAGCGCGGCTCGTGCTTAGTCCTGTTCTTCGTTACTTGGTCTCCCCTTCGTCTCGACGCTGTGCGCGCCGAAGGGCCTGCCGAGGGCGAGGGATTCGCGCTCGGCTTCGGGGACGAGGCGGCGCGCGTTGCGCCCCAAGAGGTATTCCGAGAGCGGGCTTGCGAAGAGGCTGCGGAAGGCGGCGAGGGGGCCGAGCACGCCGGGGACGTAGATTTTGCGCTTGCGCCGCTCGATGGCCTTGACGAAGGCCGAGGCGCACGCCTCGACCGAGATCACGGAGCCGAACGGCCCCGGCAGCTTCGAGAGCATCTCCTCGAAGCTGCCGAGGTCGCGTCGCGCGTCGCGCACGAGGTCTGTATCTATCCACGCCGGATGCGCGACCCCGACGCCGACTCCCTTGTGGGCCAACTCCAAGCGGAGCACGTTGCCGAACTGCTCGACGCCGCTCTTGGCCGCCGCGTAAGTCGAGATGCCGGGCAGGGGAGCGAGCGCGGCGGCGGAAGAGACGAGCAGGTAGTAGCCTCCGGCGTCGGTCACGCGCGCGAGCGTCGCGCTGACGGTACGCACGACGCCGATTAAGTTCACCTCGATGGTTCTCACCAGAGCGTCCACGGGGCCGGTCGCCACCGTGCGGTTACAGGCAATCCCGGCGTTGGCGACGACCACGTCAATCCCGCCCAACACCTGCGCCGTCCCTTCGACCGCGCGTTCGAGCGCCGACTGATTCGTCACGTCGCACTCGAACCAGACGTGCCCGCCGCCCAACTCCCCGGCGAGCGCGGAGAGTCGTTCCGGCTCAAGTCCGACGAGCGACAGTCGAGCGCCGCGCGCGGCGAGTTGCCGCGCGGTCTCCGCGCCGATGCCGCGCGCCGGGCCGGTGACGAGCACGACCTTTCCCGCAACGCTGTATCTCAAGTGACGTGTTCCTTCCTGCCGAAGCTCAGGACGTACTCTTCGGGGTCGAGGCGCGCGACGCGGCGGCGGAATCGCCAACTGAAGTCGGGCCAGAGCGTCGAGTTGCGGCCCGTCGAGTCGAGATACCAACTCGCGCAGCCGCCCGTCACCCAGACCGTCCCCACAGTCCTCCGCTCGACTTCGGCGACGTAAGCGGATTGCGCTTCGGCCCTCGGCTCGATGGCGCTCGCGCCGCTCCGACGCAGATGTTCGAGCGCGGCCAGCACGTGCTCGATCTGCGCCTCCATCATATAGACCACCGAGTTGTGGCCGAGCCCCGTGTTCGGCCCCAGAAGCATGAAGAGGTTCGGGAACCCGTTGACGGTCGTCCCGGCGTGCGCCTGCGGGCTTCCGGCCCAGACCTCGGCGAGCATCCGACCTTCGCGCCCGCGCACATGTTTGGCGAGCGGCGGGTCGGTGACGCGAAAGCCCGTGCCGAAGATGATGGCGTCGGCGGGTCGCTCCGCGCCGGAGAGGTCAACGATAGAACGCGCGCGCACCTCTCTGATTCCTTCGGTCACGACCTCGACGTTCGGGCGCGTGAGCGCCGGGAGATATTCGTTCGAGATGAGGACGCGCTTGCAGCCGATGCGATAGTCGGGCGTGAGCTTCGCGCGCAGCGTGGGGTCTGGGACGGACTTCTCAAGATGCCGCCGCGCGAGGTTTTCGATGCGCCCCGCGAGCCAGAGGTGGCGGAAGCAGAGGAGGAAAACTTCGCGGTAGAAGTAGATGAAGGCGCGCGCCGCCTTCTGCAAGAAGGGAAAGCGGCGGAACATGCGGCGCTCGCGTGCGCCGTGCGCACGGTCGCGGCGCGGCACAACCCACGGCGGCGTGCGCTGGTAGATGTCGAGCCGCGCGACCGTCGGCTGTATCTCCGGCACGAACTGGACGGCGGACGCGCCCGTCCCGACGACCGCCACGCGCCGCCCCTTCAACTCGTATCCGTGATCCCAACGCGCGGAGTGAAAGACCTTGCCCTCGAAGCGTTCGAGGCCGGGCAGCGCGGGCAGCGCGGGCTCGCTCAGAGCGCCCGCCGCCAGCACGAGCGCCGAGGCCGTATAGAAGCCTTGCGAAGTCTCTAAGCGCCAGCGCTGCGCCTCCTCGTCCCAAGCGGCGCGGCGCACCTCTTCGCGGAAGCGGATGTCGGGCAAGACGCCGAAGTCGCGCGCGCAACGCTTGAGGTAGTCCCAGATTTCGGGCTGCGGCGAGAACTTGCGCGTCCAGTCGGGGTTGGGCGCGAAGGAGAAGGAGTAGAGGTGCGATTGCACGTCGCAGGCGCAGCCCGGATAACTGTTGTCGCGCCAAGTCCCGCCGACCTCGCCCGCGCGCTCGAAGACGACGAAGTCTCGGACGCCCGCCTGCCGCAGACGGATGGCCGCGCCCAAGCCGCCGAAGCCGCTGCCGACAATCGCCACGCTCACGTCGGCCACTTCAACGCCGCGCGTCACGCTCTCTCCTTCGTCAAACACTTCGCGCCTTCTCGAACTTTCACGCCCGCTCGGTCTTGCCCCGACAACTGC
>DASTQX010000459.1:0-7335 GCA_035761505.1 Pyrinomonadaceae bacterium | reverse complement strand
CTTTAAAAACGTATGTGGGCATGAAGAACTCCTGGTGATTAGTGATAAGTGACGAGTGATGAGAGGGAGTGTGATTCTCCTGTCACCCATCGCTCATCACCTATCCCCGCTTTTATCTGACGTTGGGTCGCGCGCCGACGGGGCGCGGCTGGGCGTAGGGCGAGGGGTGCGAGCCGGGCCGCGCGCCGGGGCCGCCCGCGCCGGGGCCGGTGTTGAGTCCTGCTCCGTGTTCGATCAGCTCGCGCAGTTCCTCGGCGTTCGAGGAGCGCTGCATCGCCACCTCCATCGAGATGAGCCGCTTGTGGTAGAGGCTGGCGAGCGCCTGATTGAAGGTCTGCATCCCGTGCTTGCCCTGTCCGGTCTGCATCATCGAGTAAATCTGGTGCACCTTGTCCTCGCGGATGAGGTTGCGGATGCCGGGGTTGGGGACGAGGATTTCCAGCGCCATCGCGCGCCCGCGCCCGTCGGCGCGCGGGATGAGCGACTGGCAGAGGATGCCTTCGAGGACGAGCGAGAGCTGCGCGCGAATCTGCGCCTGCTGCGAGGCGGGGAAGACATCAATGATGCGGTTGATGGTCGAGGCCGCGGAGTTCGTGTGCAGGGTGGCGAAGGTTAAGTGGCCCGTCTCGGCGATGCGGAGCGCGCTCTCGATGGTTTCGAGGTCGCGCATTTCGCCGACGAGCACCACGTCAGGGTCTTGGCGCAGCGCGGTGCGGAGCGCCTCGGCAAAGCCGCGCGTGTCGGCCCCGACCTCGCGCTGGTTGACGATGCAGCTCTTGTGGCTGTGCAGAAATTCGATGGGGTCTTCGATGGTGACGATGTGCTCGTGGCGCTCGCGGTTGATCTTGTCGAGCATCGCGGCGAGCGTCGTTGACTTGCCGGAGCCCGTGGGGCCGGTGACGAGGATGAGGCCGCGCGGCTTGTCGCACAGCGCCGAGACGACGGGCGGGAGGCCGAGCATGTCGAACGACTTGATCTCGTAGGGGATGGCGCGGAAGACCGCGCCGACCGCGCCGCGCTGGTTGAAGAGGTTGGCGCGGAAGCGCGAGAGGCCGCGGACGCCGAAGGAGAAGTCGAGTTCGAGCGCCTCCTCAAAGCGGTGCTTCTGCGCGTCGGTGAGCACGCTGTAAGCCAGCGCCTTCGTATCCGAGGAGGTGAGCGCGCGCACGTCTTCAAGCGGGCGGAGATGGCCGTCAACGCGCACCTGCGGCGCGGTGTTCGTCGTCAGGTGAAGGTCGGAACCTCCGAGTTCGATGAGCTTCTTCAGCAAGTCGGAGAGCGAGAGCGGCTCCTGCGTTGTCTCTTGACCAGTCATAAGCCTTTCCGTGTCCTGTGTGGGTTGGTGGTTTTGGTGTCGAGGCGTCGGCGCGGAAGTAGGGAAGCCGACGCCCCGTGGATGTTGAGGTCAGAGTGGGACTACTGCTGCTGCTTCTCGGCGAGGTTGCTGCTGCCCGAAGACTTGAGCGAAGCCATGACCTGCTCGGAGCCGCTGGCGACGGGCCCGGCGAACTCTATCGGCGTGTTGGTGGCGAGGCTGTAGATGCGACCGTCAACCTCTGTGAAGTAGAAAGACCAGGACTGGGTCGGCGCGCCGGGCGCTCCCGTCTGCGCGAAGACGACGAAGACGCGGCGGCCCTGAATCTCGCGCACCATGTCGTTAGTCACCCAGCCGCCTTCGGCCACCATCCGGTCAATCACCGTGCGGCGCAGCGCCGTGACGGGCATCCCGCCCACGCTCTTCGACCTCGGCGTCGAGGGCGCTTGGGCGGCCTCCGCGCCCGACATCTTGACGGCGGAGATGACCGCCGTCCCGGCGGCGCGACCGTCGGGCGTGCGGACGTTGAAGTGGGTGTCGCCGTTGGAAGCGCGGCGCGCGTCGCCCCAAGTGTGCGGGAGCGCGAGCTGGAAGGGGAGTTGCGGCGCGCGCGCGGCGGGCGGGCGCGCGCCTGCGGCGCGGCTGAACGAGACCGGCACGGAGGCGGGCGCGGCGGCGGGCCTCTGCGGGTTGGAAGCTAAACGCTCGGCGCGCAGGCGTCGGCGGAGCATCGCCCGCTCGCGGCGCGCACGCTGGCGCGCGCGGTAGCGACGCCACCACGCGCGCGAGTGGCGGCGGTACTGCTTCTGCTTCTTGCGCGAAGCGACCGACGAGCGGCCCCACTTGGCGAGGGATTCGGTGACGGGCAGCCCCGCGCCGAGCAGCACGAGGATGAGCGCCGAGAGAAGGAGTATGCGCAGCTTGTTCATAGTTTTTAAGCCACCGTTTCCCGCACCACCTCTTCGAGGGTCGTGATGCCGTTTCTAATCTTTTGCAGGCCCGACTCGCGCAGCGTAATCATCCCGTCCTCGATGGCGCGCTTGCGCAGCTCCAGCGCCGAAGCGCCGATGAGAATCAACTCACGAATCTCGTCGGTCACCTCCATCACTTCGTAGAGGCCGACGCGCCCCTTGTAGCCGGTGTTGTTGCAGGTCTTGCAGCCCGCGCCCTTGTAGGTCTTCATCTCGCGCACCTCGGCGGCGGAGAAGCCGACCTCGACGAGCGCTTCAGGCGGGACGGGGTGCTCGGTCTTACAGTCCTTGCAGATGCGGCGGATGAGTCGCTGCGCCTGAATGAGGTTGACCGAGGTGGCGACGAGGAAGGGCTCGATGCCCATGTTCATCAGACGCGAGATGGTGGAGGGCGCGTCGTTGGTGTGGAGGGTCGAGAGGACGAGGTGGCCCGTGAGCGCGGCCTTGATGGCGATCTCGGCGGTCTCGAAGTCGCGGATTTCGCCGACGAGGACGATGTTCGGGTCTTGGCGCAGGAACGAACGCAGGGCGGCGGCGAAGTTCAAGCCGATCTGCTCCTTCATCTGCACCTGATTGATGCCGGGGAGGTTGAACTCGACGGGGTCTTCCGCCGTCATGATGTTCGTCTCGGAGGTGTTGAGCGCCTGCAAGGCCGAGTAGAGCGTGTTCGTCTTACCGGAGCCCGTGGGGCCGGTGACGAGCACCATCCCGTAGGGCTTCGAGATGTTGCGCTGGAACTTGACGAGCGACTCCGGCTCGAAGCCGAGCTTCGTCATGTCGAGCATCAGCTTCTCTTTATCAAGGAGGCGGAGCACGACCTTCTCGCCGAAGAGCGTCGGCAGCGTCGAGACGCGGAAGTCCAACTCGCGCGAGCGCCCCTGATGCTTGAGCTTGATCTTGATGCGACCGTCCTGCGGCAGGCGCTTCTCGGAGATGTCGAGCTTCGACATGATCTTGATGCGCGAGATGAGCGCGTCGCGCAGCCGGAGCGGCGGGTGCATCACGTCGTAGAGCACGCCGTCAATGCGGAAGCGGATGCGCATCTCCTTCTCGTAGGGCTCGACGTGGATGTCGGACGCTCCGCGCTGGAGCGCGTCGGCCAGAAGCACGTTGACGAGGCGCACGACGGGCGCGTCCTCGCTCATGCGCGTCAGGTTCGTGAGGTCAATCTCCTCGTCCTCGTCAATGACCTCGAAGCTCTCCGCGCCGTCGGCGTCCAAGTCCAACTGGTCGAGCGTCATCGTCTCCGGCATCGGCAGTTGGCCGAAGCCGTTGCTGTCCGCGTCGCTCAGCTCGTCGAGCGGGCGCAGCAGGTCAATCTCCTTCGACTGTGCGTAGTAATGCGCCACCGCGTCCTGCACGCTCGCCTCGGAGACGACCACCGGCTCGATGTTGAGGCCCGTCATGAACTTGATATCGTCCATGGCGAAGACGTTCGTGGGGTCAACCATCGCCAGCGTCAAAGTCGCCCCGACGCGGCTCAAGGGGAGCACGGAATACTTCTCGGCGACCTCGCGCGGGATGAGCCGGATGACCGAGTCTTCGATGTCGAAAAGCTCCAAATTGACGCTAGGCACGCCGTACTGCCTCGACAAAACGGCTGTGATCATGTCGTCCGAGACCAGCCCCATCTTGACCAGATTGAAGCCGAGACGGCCCCCATGCTCGCGCTGGAAGTCCAATGCTTCGCGCAGTTGCTGGGGGGTCAGGAGATTTTCGCGGACAAGGATTTCGCCTAGTTTGGCTGACATTTTCTGGACAATTCCGTGGTTGAGAACTGCGAAACGGGCGGGGCGGCCTCCGAAGGGCCGTGGAGAGGCTCACCAAGAACCGCACACTTGGGTCTGTCAAGGTAAGCAAAGGCAAACATCGTTTGCCACAAGCAGGATAACGTTTAACCAAACGGCTGTCAAGATGATTGTTTGCGTGACCGAAAAAGGGAAGAGCCACGCCGCGTGTGACCGCGATGTGGCTCTTTTTAAGAGGAAAAACGGGCCGGATGTTACCCGCGTCGGCGTCCCGTGTTGCGGGCCGGGGCTTCGACCTTCTTCGGCACGATGTTCATGGACTTGAGCGCCTGAATCTGGGCCACGGCGTCGGCCTTCAAGGGGTGCGTGTCCGGAGCCTTGTCGGCGAATTTTTGCAGGTAATTCGCGCCTTCCTGAAGCATCTTGTCGTCGGGCGGGTTGGAGAGATACCCGATCTGGATGTAGGCGAGGCCGATTTTCGCCAGCGCGTCGGCGTTGTCGGGCTGGACTTCGAGCACTTTCAGGTACTCGGCCTGCGACTGTTTGAAGTTCTCGATGGCCGCCGGGAAGCCTTCGTTCCCCTTCGAGTTGTTGGCCTTGTAAGCCCCAACCTCGAAGAGCAGTTCGGCGGTGTAGAGACGCGCCCGGCCCTGCTCCGCCGGGTCGGTGAGCATCGGGAAATATTCCTGATAGGCAGCGACCGCTTCGTCCGCCTTCGACTTGTCGGCGAGCAGGACGATGAGCCGCAGGTTCTCAGCGCGCTCGCCGAGGGCGGCCTTCTTGTTCTGTTCGAGCGTGGCCTTGTTGGGGTCGTTCGGGTCGCTGGCCGAAGCCTTGATGACTTCGAGAGCCTTCGAGGCGGATTCAGCCGCGGCGGTGAAGTCCTTGACGGCGGTCGCCATCAGCGGAGCCCTCTCGGCGGCGGGGAGCGGGTTGGCCTTGCGATAGACCTCGAAGCCACGGTTGCGGAGCGCGACGGCCCGGTTGATAAAGAGCCCGGAGTCTTCGCGGGCCGCGAGCCCTTCGTTGAAGAAGTTGATGGCCTCGTCGTAGCGCTTCTCGGTGAGCGCCTTGTTGCCTGCTTCAAAGGTGCGCTTGACGGTTTCGTTGGCGCTGGTGATGTTCTTGTTCTGCTCTTCGATGCGGGCGATCTCCGCCAGACGCTTCTTCCTCTCCTCGTCGCTCTCCTTCGGCGCGGCGGCGGCGGCGGTGTTGCCGCCGGGCGTTCCGGCGGCGGCGCGGGGAGCGGTTCCGGCGGCCTTAATCTGTTCGAGCGTCAGGCGCGAGCCGTCGCCGGGTTCGAGGACGAAGTTGAGTTCGGGCCTCTGGCTGAAGCGGATGTTGACATCGAACGCGGGGCGCGCGCCCGGCGCGCTGACCGCGACCGTGTAAGTCCCGACGAAGGGGATTCCGGCGTGAGTATAGACGCCCTTCGAGTTGGTCTTGAGGTTGTACTCACCTTTGATGTCGGTGCGGTAGATGTCAACCTGTGCGTCCTTAATCGGCACTTCGGTGCCGTCGGCCTGCTTGAGCGTCACCTTGCCGGTCGCCGTCGCGACCTGCGCGGAAGCGGCGACCGTGCAGACGGCGAGCACGAGCGCGGCGGCGGTGGTGCGAAATAAAAGCTTGAAAGGCATGGTCGGTGGTCTCCTGTCGTAGAAAATAGCTGGCGCTCTCGGTCGTCGGAAAGGCCACAACTTAAGATGCTTTCGCGACCACGGCAGTTGTCACTTCGGGGCTCATATAATAGCAGCAAAAGCCGCCGCGTGGCGAACCTCAAAGAGCGTAAGGGATGGGGTCTGTGACGCCCGCTTCGCGGAACGCGCGCAGGCGCAGGGCGCAGGAATCGCAGGCTCCGCAGGCCACTTCTTCCGCGCGGTAGCAAGACCAAGTGAGGCCGAGCGGCGCTCCGAGTTCGACGCCCCGGCGGATGATTTCCGCCTTGCGGAGCGAGATGACCGGCGTGCGAATCTCGACGCGCGTCGAGGGGCGCGTGCCCTCGTCAACCGCGCGTTGGAAGGCCGCGTAGAATTCGGGGCGACAGTCCGGGTAGCCCGACGAGTCCTCGGCCACCGCGCCGATGTAGATGCGCGACGCGCCGGAGACTTCGGCCCAGCTCGTCGCCACGGCCAGAAGGTGCGCGTTGCGGAAAGGCACGTAGCTCGTCGGAATCTCGCGCGAGGCGAGGTCGGCTTCCGAGACGGGAATCGAAGAGTCCGTCAGAGAAGAGCCGCCGATGCGCGCGAGGTGTTCGAGCGAGACGGCGAGCCGCCGCGAGACGCCGTAGAAGTCGGCCAACTCTTCAAAGGCGCGGCGCTCCCGCCGCTCGGTCAACTGGCCGTAGGAGACGTGGAGGAAGGCGATTTCCTCATTCTCCTCGCGCGCGAGGGCCGCCGTCACACACGAGTCCATCCCGCCGGAGACGAGGCAGACGGCTAAAGAAGGTGATGAGTGATGAGTGATGAGTGATGAGTCTTCGTTGGGTGCGTTGACGGTCGAACCGGCAGCGGCACTCTCGTTGGAGCCCACATCACCGCGGCCTTCATCGTCGCGCGGCGCGTCGCCGGGCTCTTCGTCTTCATAGACGAAGTCCTTGTCGTCGGGTGAGCCGCCCATCAGACGCCGTGCACCTCCGGCCCCCAGATATATTTGTGGAGCTGCAACTGCATCCGCGCGTTCCGGATGCCGCTCGACGCGACGAGTTCGGCCAGTTCGACGAGGTCGGTCGAGCCCCAGACGGGCGAGACGAGGACTGAGAGGGCGCGGCTCTCAAGTTCGTAACGCTCGATGATTTCGCGCGCGAAGTCCCAGTCGGCGCGGTCGGCGACGACGAACTTGACTTCATCACGGTCGGCGCGCAGCCGTCCGAGGTTCGGCCAGTGGTTGCGCTCGGCCTCGCCCGACGCGGGGCACTTCACGTCGAGAATGATCTTCGCGCGCTCGTCCACGCCCTCGGTCGAGACGAACCCGCCGGTCTCGATCAAGACCTCGAATCCCTCTTCGCAGAGGCGGCGGATGAGCAGCAGCGCCTCCTTCTGTGCCAGAGGTTCTCCGCCCGTTACCTCGACGAGCTGGCAACCATAAGCGCGCACCTGCCGCATCACATCATCGACCGAGACGTGCTCGCCGCCCGTGAAGGTGTATTCGCTGTCGCACCAGACGCAGCGCATCGGGCAGCCCGTCAGGCGCACGAACGCGCACGGACGACCGGCGTGCGTCGATTCTCCCTGAACGGAGCGGAAGATTTCAGTGACGCGGAGCACAGAAAGAAGTAGTCAGAAGTCAGTAGTCAGTAGCCAGT
>DASTQX010000458.1:0-2588 GCA_035761505.1 Pyrinomonadaceae bacterium | reverse complement strand
ACCGCCAACACGACCAAGCCGGGCTCGACTTCTGGGTCGCGCAGATTGCGGCCTGCGGCTCCGATCAGGATTGCGTCCGCGCGCGCCGCGCCAACGTCTCGGCGGCCTTCTTCCTCTCCATCGAGTTCCAGCAGACCGGCTACTTCGTCATCCGCACGCACAAGGCCGCCTTCGGCAGCGCGAAGAGTAACCCGCGCTACCGCACCTTCCTGCGCGACCAGCGTCAGATCGGCGAGGGCGTCATCATCGGCACGCCCGGCTCCTTCGAGCAGTTGGAGGCGAACCGGCAGGAGTATCTCGAAGAGTTCGTCTCGCGTGCCGAGTTCGTCGCCGCCTTCCCGCAAGGACAGGCCGCCGCGACTTATGTTGACACGCTCTTCGCCAACGCGGGCGTGACGCCAACGCCCGCCGAGCGCACGGCGGCGATCACGGCCTACGGCGCGGGCGACACGGCGGGCCGCGCGGCGGCTCTCAAGAGCGTCGCCGACAGCGATTCGGTCTATGCCGCGCAGTACAACCCGGCATTCGTGTTGATGCAATACTTCGGCTACTTGCGCCGCAACCCCGACGCCACGCCCGACACGGACTTCCGAGGCTACGACTTCTGGCTCGCCAAGATGGACACCTTCAGCCAGCCGGGCGAGAACGTCCGCAACGAGTCGGTGGCGCTCGCCCGCGTCAGCCGCGCCCAGATGGTCGAAGCCTTCATCGAGTCCATCGAGTACCGCACACGCTTCGGGCAGTAACGCCGGGAAGCAATGACGAGTGACGAGTGGCGAGTGACGAGTTAAAGAACTTGTCTTTAATTCGTCACTCGCCACTCGTCTCTTCTTTTATCCATCTCATTTGCCGCAGCGAGTCGCGCGCGCGCCTTCTCGGCTTCGGGGCTGCGCGGGTGGCGGCGCAGAAGTTCGCGCCACGCCGCGCCGTCGTAGCGGAACTGTTTTGTCGAGGCGTCGAAGATGAAGGCGACGCCCTGACGGCGATAGCGGTCGAGCCCGTTGAAGTTGAGATAATAGCTTTTGAGGGGAGCGCCGCCCGCGTCCATCTCGCGCGCGTCGAGCCGCCGCGAGGCGTCGCGCGTGAGACGAGTGGCGGCCTCTTCCGCCGCTTCGGCGAGGAGGAGCAGCGCGGCGGGCCGCAGCGTCGAGCGCGGGAAGGTTTCGAGGAAGATGCGCGCGCGCTCGATGCGGTCGAACTCCTCGGAGCCGCGCGTGAGCCGCAGCAGCCGCGCGTCGTCTCCGGCGCGCGCGGGCGAGACGACCGCCTCCGCTTGCAGCCAGCCGCCCGTGCGGCGCGTGACAAAGACGCGATAGAACGTCACGCCGTCCGCCGACTCTCTCGCGCCCGCGACCGAGACGACCCGCCCGCGACCGATTCTCCGCGACACGTTCGCCGACAGAGACGGCCCTTCGCGCAGCGCCGACAGGCGCTCGTCCACCACGACGGCGACGCGGCCAACGGCTGGCGCTCGCCGCTTCCCCTGCGCGTTCGCTTGAAGAGTGAAGAAGAGTAAGGACAGGACGGAGAGAGACGCGAGCGCGGCGAGACGGCGGCGCGGCGCTCTCTGAAGTCGAAGGCGCATGACACACTCCTCCTTTGCGAAGTGCGGCGGGAGTGGTTCGGCGTCGTTCAGCCTTTCGGCTGGAGGGTTCGTCTCAGCGGCGGGCGCGGCGTCGAGGGTTCTCGGCGAGGAGCGCTTCGAGCTTCGCCCTCGCGGAAGTCTTGGCCGCCGTCCGCGAGGGCTTCGGCAGGGCGGCGTGGTGGAGGTGGCAGATGGCGATGGCGAGCGCGTCCGCCGCGTCGTGCGGCGCGGGCGGCGTGCGCAGCCGCAGGAGGATGCGCACCATCTCCTGCACCTGATGCTTCTCGGCAGCACCGTAGCCGACGACCGTCTGCTTGATGAGTCGCGGCGCGTACTCGGCGATCTCGATGCCCGCGCGCTCGGCGGCGACGAGCACCACGCCGCGCACCTGTCCGAGCTTGAGCGCCGTCTGCGCGTTGGCGGCGAAGAAGGACTCCTCGATGGCGCAGACATCCGGCGCGTAACGCCCGATGAGCCGCTCGACGCCGTCGCTGATTTTCAGGAGCCGCGCGGCGAAGCGCTCGCGCGGGCTCGCCTTCACCGTCCCGAAGCCGACGAGGCCGTAGCGGCGCGCGTTCCCCTCGACGACGCCCCAGCCGGTCGTCTCGCTCCCCGGATCAATTCCCAGAACAAGCACGCGCCTTTATACCCCAAAACGCCGCGCCCTGTCAGACGGAAAAAATGTCAGGCGGAAAAATAGAAAAGAGGAGGCCCGGCCTCCTCGCTCTCGGAACGTGACTTCGCGCGCGTGGGCGCGAGGCTTTAAGCGCCAGCCATGTCGGCTTCGCTCATGTCGAAGTTGGCCGAGACCTTCTGCACGTCGTCGTGGTCTTCGAGCGCCTCCATGAGCTTGAGCATCTGGCGGGCCTCTTGGCCTTCGAGCGTCTTGTACTCCTTCGGCAGCAGCTCGACCTCGGCGACCTGCGGCTCGACGCCCGCCTTCTTGATGGCTTCGAGCACCTGCTCGAAGTCTTCGGGCGAGGTGATGACCTCGAAGTTGTCT
>DASTQX010000457.1:0-2266 GCA_035761505.1 Pyrinomonadaceae bacterium | reverse complement strand
TACGGCTCTCTACATGCTGGTCAACTGGGCGTACCTCCGAGGCTTGAGGCTCGGAGGGGTGGCGGGTTCCGAGGCGGTGGCCGCCGACCTGATGCGGCGCGCGGCGGGCGACGCGGGCGCGCAGTTCGTGAGCCTGCTCGTCGCCGTCTCGGCGCTAACCTCGGCCAACGCCACGATCATCACGGGCGCGCGCACCAACTACGCTCTGGGGCGCGACTTCCGTTTGTTCGACTTCCTCGGACGCTGGCACGAGCGAGCCAACACGCCGACCAATGCCCTGCTTGTGCAAGGGGCGCTCGCCTTAGTGCTCGTCTTGGCCGCCGCGCTGGCGCGCGAAGGGTTCGGGGCTCTGGTGGAGTACACGGCCCCGGTCTTCTGGCTCTTCTTTTTCCTCACCGGCCTCTCGCTGATTGTTCTGCGCTTCAAGGAGCCGGAGGCCGAGCGCCCCTTCCGCGTGCCGCTCTACCCGCTGACGCCGCTCCTGTTCTGTGCGGCGTGCGCTTACATGTTGCAGGCCAGTCTCGCCTACACGGGCGCGGGGGCTCTGGCCGGAGTGGCGGTGCTTTTGGCGGGCGTGCCCGTGCTGCTGCTCGCCAGACGACGCCAACAGGCCGCCGCCGCCGTCAAGTACGCAGGTGAAAAGGTGGTGTCATAAAACATGCAAGTGAAAAGGATCATCCCCAGCCGTGTCTTCAAGGAGCACGGCCCGAAGGGCAACGCGCGCATCGTCTCGAAGGAGCCCGTCCACGACGAGAAGGAGTTCTCGCTCTCCATCAAGCTCGAAGGCTCAGCTCACCCGGAGTTGTTCTCTCAGGCCGGTTGGTCGGAGACGTTGACTTGGGAGTTCGAGTTACACGACGACGGCGGCCCGAACGTGGGCGTCAAGGCTTTCATCAAAATCGAGGGCGACTTGTGGAACGACGACGTGCCGCCGGACGCCGCCTACGCCTTCCTGAGCCTGAACATGTTCGACCGCGGCCACGCCCCCTTTCAGATGTACGACCTCCAGCGCAGTTCCAACGACGGGAAAGGTCGCGCCGTTGACGTGCTCCATCTGGCCCACGCCAACACGCTCTTCCGAGTCGGGGACGGGTGGCCGAAGCTCGAACTCAACACGACCTGCAACGTCCTGCTCGACCGCGACCCTTCGAGCCGGGCGACGCTGGAAGCCCGCATCAAAGTCACGCTGGAGACCTTCAACTACCGGGAGTGAGCGCCGCCCGCGCGCGGACGGGACTGATTCGGGTGAGCTATCTGGCGAAGGAAGGCACTCGAACTTGGATTTGATTTGCTTGGTGTCCGTGCTGACCTCGGACGAGCCCCGGCATGAGTGCCTTCGTCAACTCGCCTTTGCCCTCCCGCTCCCTTTGCCCTTGCCGGTATTCGCAGTAGTGGGCTCGTCGTTTCTCACTCGGACGCCGCCGCGCGGGCCGGACGACGGTCATTGACATGTCGTCAGCTTTAGCATAAAAGCATCCGCGCCGTCGTGCCGTTTGCGGACAGGAATATTCGGACGCCTCCGCGCCCTTCTGCTTCCCTGAAAAGGAGGAGAATTATGAATCGCACTCTTCCGGTCAAAGTCTTTTTAACCGCTTCCCTTCTCGCGGCCCTTCTCTGCCGCGCGCCCTCCGCCGGAGCGCAAGAGGAGCACCACCAGCATCAACACGGTTCTTCGGAGCAGCTTGGGCGCGTCAACTTTAAAGTCTCCTGTAGCCCCGAAGCTCAAAAGCAATTCAACCGCGCCGTCGCGTGGCTCCATTCCTTCGAGTACGAGGAGGCCGAAAAGGCTTTCGACGAAGTGACCGCCACCGACCCGCGTTGCGGCATGGGCCACTGGGGCGTTGCGATGAGCACCTACCACGCCATCTGGGCTCCGCCGAACGCGGCTGAATTGCGCAAAGGTTCGAGCGCCGTGGAGAAGGCGAAGGCCGTCGGCGCGCGCACTCGACGCGAGCGCGATTACATCGCCGCGATTGAGGTCTTTTACAAAGACTCCGACAAGCTCGACCACCGGACGCGCGCCTTCGCTTACAGCGAAGCGATGGGGCGGCTTTACCGGCAACACCCGACCGACCTTGAGGCGGGCGTCTTCTACGCGCTGACGCTCGTCGCGACGGGGATGATGTCGAACGACAAGAGCTACGCCAACGAGAAGAAGGCCGCGCGGATTCTGAACCGCGTGCTGGCGCGCGAGCCGCAGCATCCCGGCGTCACTCACTACCTCATCCACAGCTATGACTACCCGGCGCTGGCGCATCTGGCGCTG
>DASTQX010000456.1:0-4017 GCA_035761505.1 Pyrinomonadaceae bacterium | reverse complement strand
GACGTGGACGCGGGGTTGATGGTCAGCGTCGCGCCGCGCGTCGAGCCGCCGAGAGTCGCGCTGATGGTCGCGCTCGTCGTCGAAGGGACGGACGTGGTGCTGACGTTGAAGGTGGCCGAAGACGAGCCCGCCGGGACGACGACGCTCGAAGGTACGGACGCGCGCGAACTGCTGCTCGAAAGAGTGACGGTGGTCGCCCCCGTCGCGGTCGCGCTCAGAGTGACGCGGCCCTCAGACGTGCCGCCGCCCGTGACGGTGCTCGGCGTCAAAGTTACAGAGCTAACCGTGAGCGGAACGGGCGTCGGCTGAGGCGTCGGTGTCGGCGTCGGTGTCGGCGCGGGCGTCGGGACAGGCGTGGGCGCGGGCGTCGGAGTCGGAGAAGGAGCCGGAGCGCCTCCCGTCGTGTTCCTCAACGCCGCGAGTCCGGGGCTCGCTCCCGTAATTTGGAGGGCGATGTCCGGCCTGCCGTCCCGGTTGAAATCAGCCGCCGCGAGTTGGCCGCCGCTGACGCTCGTCTTCGAGTCGGGCACCAGATAGAGCACGGGCTGGCGGAACGTCCCGTCGCCGTTGCCGTTCAGTATCTCGAACAAGCCCTGCACGCCCCAGCCGAGAGCGATGGCGATGTCCTGACGACCATCGCCGTTGAAGTCAGCGACCGATTGGTAGAGCGGGATGCGCTGGTTCGGCTCATGGATGATCGAGGGCTCGCGGAAAGAGCCGTCGCCGTGGCCCATGAGAATCGCCGTCCGGCTCCCGTTGAGCCCGATCGCCACCACCAAGTCCTGAACGGAGTCGCCGTTAAAATCCGCGACATCTATGTCGGTGGCGTCCACGCCGAAGGTGTCCGGCGTGAGCGTGATGGTCGGCTGCGCGGCGAAGCTGCCGTTGCCGAGCCCGATGAGGACGTAAACCCTTGAACTGTCGCCCGCGATGCCGAGGTCTTTCACGCCGTCGCGGTTGAAGTCGCCGACGGCGATCTCCGACATCCCCGTCCCGACGACGACTTCGCGCGAGGGCTCGAACGTCCCGTCGCCGTGGCCGAACAGCAGAGAGATCGTCCACCCCGTCTGGCACGGCGCGGTGTAGCAGCCGATGGCGTGCGCGACGACGACATCGAGCGCGCCGTCGCCGTCGAGGTCGGTCGCGGCGACGGCGGGCGAGTCGAGCCCGGTGGTGTTGGGGAACGTCGCGGGCGGCTGGAACGTGCCGTCGCCGTTGCCCTGAAGCAGCGAGAGCCCGATGTGCGGGTCGTTGATGGTGACGATTAAATCCAGATTCCCGTCGCCGTTAAAATCGCCCGCCGCGAGGTCTTGCGCCGGGCCGCCCGCCGCGTGTTGAGTCCGCGCGCGGAACGTCCCGTCGCCGTTGCCCAGCATGACGGAAGCGGAATTGCCGCCCGGCCCCGCGAGATCCGGGTTGCCGTCGCCGTTGAAGTCGCCGACGGCGTGGCTGTTCCCGATCAAGGGATAGTCCGCGCGCGAGAACGCCGCCGTCTGGGCCGAGACGCTCGCGACCGACAATGAGAGAGCCGCGCAGAGAAACAGGGCCGACGCGACGAAGCGCGCGCGGCGAGAGCAGTTATCAGGAATCATCTTTATCAACCCTCCTCTTACTCGCAACAGTGCCGTGGGCGGCGTTTTAAATACTGCGAAATCGCCGGGTGGGGGAGCGTCTCACGAAAAATGGCGACCGGCGCGCAGACTACGAGGCGTGAGGTCGGGGCAGAGTGGCGCGCGGCCTGAGCTTCGTGCGTCACGTTCAAAGGCCCTCGCGCCGTCTTTCATTCGGGGGATGCCATTAATATAGTGCGGCGCGGAGCGGGAAGCAATACCCGTGCGCTCTTTTATTTCGGAGAAGTTGATTGACTGGCGACGGGCGAGCGTTTAACGTGTCGCCATGACGGAGCCCAAGAAAATCCTCGTCGTTGAAGACGACGACGTGACGCGCGAGCTGATGCGTTTGACGCTTGAGCGGCAGGGCTACTCCGTGACGACCGCCGAGAACGGCGTGATGGGCTTCGAGCTGGCCTTCGAGTTGCGGCCCGACCTCATCATCACCGACATCTGGATGCCCGCCGCCGACGGCATCCACCTCGTCCGCCGCGTGCGCGACACTTCGGAGGTCGCCTCCACGCCCATCCTCGTGACCACCGGCTTCGGCACGGGGAGCGCCACTTTCACGCTCACGCAGGGCGCGGACGCCTACGAACCGAAGCCCCTCGACCCCGCCTCGCTGCTTCGGACGGTCGCCCGCCTTTTGGCCTGAGCCGACATTTCCCCTATACTCTCCGGCAGAACTTAAATCAAACGAACAAGGCGGGCCAAACTTCGCATGACTGAGGCCATCGGCTGGGCCAGTTCCTTTATTCTCGTGCTGACCATCGCCAAGCAGGTTTACAAGCAATGGCACGAGGGTTCGAGCGAGGGCGTCTCCAAGTGGCTCTTCGTCGGGCAGATGGCGGCCTCGCTCGGCTTCACGGTCTATAGCTGGCTGGTCAACAACTGGGTCTTCGTCGTGACCAACTCGCTCATGCTCTTAAACGGCCTGCTCGGCCTGCTCATCGTCCTGCGGCACCGCCGCCGCGAGACGGCGTAAGAGGAGATGCCGGATGTCGGTCAAAGACATTTTCATCCTCCGGCGTCCGACTGAAAGCTGACCGCTGACGGCTGAAAGCTGATAGCTCCCTTATGAACGAAAGAGACTTTTTCGACGAGCGCCCGGAGACGAAGCGCGCCAACTACAGTTGCCCGCACTGCCGCGAGCGCGCCGACTACGAGGTGCGCTGGCTGCGGCGCACCAAGAAGGCGCAGCCGCCGCGCGGCATGAACGAGCAGCAGAAGGCGCAGTTCGCCAAGGCGCTCGACTACATGGTGCGCGTGGACGACGTGCTCGTCTGCAAGAACGTGCGCTGTCGCCGTCGCTTCGACATCCCGAACATGCAATCCATCGTCTTCATCTGACGCGCGCCGCCACGCCCGCGCGCGCCCCTCGACTCAGGACGCCGGAGGAGGAGAGTTTTTTTATGGACGAGCTTATCAAACAGGTCACGGAGAAGACCGGCATCAGCGAGGCGCAGGCCCGCTCGGCGGTCGAGACGGTCGTCGGCTTCCTCAAAGACCGTCTGCCCGCGCCCATCGCAGGCCAACTCGACGGCGTCATCGGCGGCGCGGGCGGGGCCGTCGGCGGTCTGGCCGACAAGGCGGGCGACGTGCTCGGCGGCCTCGGCGGCATGCTCGGCGGCAAGAAGGATTAGAGCGGCGCGCGCCCGCGCCCGCCCCTCCCTTCACGCGGCGCACTCGATAGACAACGGAGCCCAAGCCGCAAGGCCGCGCGGGACGTTTCGGGTTTGGAGGGACGGGAGCGAATCATGTCAGACGACCCTCAAGAGGAAGACGGCGGCGGGATGACCGAAGCCGAGATTGACGGCAACCTGCGGGACACTTTCCCGGCCAGCGACCCGCCCTCGTGGACGCTCGGCATCGGCCCTCATCAGAGACCGCGCGCCGAGACGGAGGAGCTAAAGCCCTCGGACGACGAAGAGACGAGCCGGGACTAGAACAACTCCCGCATTGCATGAACGACGCCCGCCGGGAAATGGTCTGTTGACCGACTCTCGGCGGGCGTCGTTCATACGGCGTCGTAGCGCTTCAGTTTTCTGTACAACGTCGAGAGGTCTATGCCGAGGATGTTGGCGGCGCGGGCCTTGTCTTGATTGACGGCGGCGAGGGTTTCGAGGATGTAGCGGCGCTCGACTTCGGCGAGCGTGGGGCGGAGGCCGTCGGGGTCGCGGACGGCTTCGCGGGAGGCCGAGTCGCGGACGCGGGGGGGAAGGCTGTCGAGGTCAATCGCCTCGGCGCTCAAGGTGAAGGCGCGCTCGATGGCATTCTGCAACTCGCGGACGTTGCCGGGCCAGGAGTAGTTGATGAGGGCGCTCATGGCGGCGGGCTCGAAGGACTTCTCCACTTGCCCCTGCCCGCGCGCGGTGCGGGTGACGAAGTGGCGCGCGAGGAGCGGGAT
>DASTQX010000455.1:0-23501 GCA_035761505.1 Pyrinomonadaceae bacterium | reverse complement strand
CAAATCGCTTCCAAAAGCGGATGAAAAAATCTCATTCCGGGGCCACGCGCGCGGGCGCGTTTTCATACCACTCGCGCCCGCAGCACGCGTTCAATCTTTTCCACATGTGGAAAACTTCGACCGTCGTTTTCCGTCTCGCGCGACGTGTCTTCACGCGCTCTTAACAACCGCCGCCGCCGCCTTGATAGACGCTGCGCCACTGGCCGCGCTGCTTCTTGTAGATGAAGTAGTCGTTGGATTCGTAGTAGTGGCCTTCGGCGAAGACTTCGGCCACGCCGTCGCCGTCGAGGTCGAGGAGGTCAACGAGTCTCCGGTCGGCGGCGTCAGCCTCCGCGCCTTTGTGATACCACGTGAGGGCCGGTTTGAACTTGTCGCCCGCGGGCTCGAAGATCATGAAGAGCGCGTAGTTCGTGTAGTCGGGGCCGACGGCGCGGAAGCTGCCGACGAGTTCGGCCCGCCCGTCGCGGTCGAGGTCGCTCGCCGTCAGGTTCAGCGTCTCCATCTTCTTGACGAGCGCGGCGGGCACGGCGTTGCGCGCGAAGGCGGCGCGGACGAGTTCGAGCGCCGAAGCCCTCTCGGCCTCGGTCGGCGCGCGGCGGGAACTCTGCCGCCCGCGTCCGACCGTGTCGGAGCTGACGGCGAGCGCCTGCACCTCTCCGCCGAGCCGTGCCTGCGTCTCGGCCTTCACTTCCGCGACCATGCTGACGCAGCCGGGCTCAAGATACTTCCGCACCGTGACCGTGCCGGAGTCGCCGCCGCCGAAGAGCAGGCGATACTGACGGCCCGCGCGGAAGTATTCGTTGATGAAGCGCTTGGACTGTGCCTCGATGTCGCCGCCCGTCACGTCGCTCTCGTCCACGGGCGGCTTGACGAAGACGCCCCGGCGGACGATGACGACGGGCTCCATCGTCTGCGTCGCTTCGTACTTCTTCACGGCGAAGACGACCGTCTCTTTGTTCGTCGCCGCGCCCGGCGCTTTCGTCTGCGCGTCGCTCTCAGTCGAAGGCATCAAGAGCGTGAGAGGGCAGAGCGCGCCACACAGGAGTCGAAGGACGGGGAATTTCATCTTCTCGTTTCACCTCAATGGTTGTTGTCGGAACGCGAGGCGGGAAGCTCAAACGTCGAGCGCGCGGCCCGTCCGCAGAGACTCAAGGATGCGGAAGGTGGCGCGCGTCGTGTTGGCGAGTTCTTCGAGCGTGACGGGCGCGGGGCCGCCTTCGCTGACGACGGCGCACGCGGCGCGCGCCTGCGCGGCCTGACCTTTGTCCTGCGCGCGGAGCTTCAAAACTTCTTCACGCCCGCCGCGATACGTGACGGCGCGGCGGAAGTCTTCGAGGACGAAGGTGCTGCCGCCGCCGAATATCTCGACGCGCTCTTTGGCGAGCGAGCGGTCGCCTTCGGCGAGGTAGGCGACGACGCCGTTTGAGCCGTCGGCGAAGCGCAAAGTAATCATCACGGAGTCTTCGTCCACGGCTTGCCCGTCTTCGCTCGCAACCGTCTCGGCAAAGACGCGCGCGACGGGCGAGCCCGCCCAGAACTGCAAGAGGTCTATGAAGTGGCAGACCTCGCCGACGATGCGCCCGCCGCCTTCCCGCAAGTCCTGTGTCCAGTGGCCGCGCGGCACGCGCCCCGCGTTCACGCGGTAGATGAAGGAGAGCGGCGCGCGGCGCTCTTTAAAAAACTCTTTCGCCTTGCGCGCGAGCGGCGAGAAGCGGCGGTTAAAGCCGACCAGCAGTTCGCCTTTCGCGCCCCGCGCGGCGGCGAGCAGTTCGTCCAACTCTTCTTCCGAGAGCGCGAGCGGCTTCTCGACGAAGACGTGGCGGCCCGACTCAAGCGCGCGCCGCGCGAGCGTGGCGTGCGTGTCGTGCCGCGTTGCGATGACGACGAGGTTGACTTGCGGGTCGCTCAAGACTTCTTCCGCGCCGGAGACGCAAGACTCGAAGCCGAACTGCCTGCCGACGTTCAAGGCCGACACGCCCGACGCGCTGGCGATGGAGATAAAACGCGCGCCCGCCGCCTTGAAGTGCGGCAGCAGCACGCCCGAAGCGTAACCGCCCGCGCCGACGAGCCCGACGCGCACGCCCGCCGACGCCGACGCGCCTTCAAGACTTCTGCCATCCTTCGCGGCGGACTCGTTCCAGTCAGCAGCCCTCTCAACAGCAGCGTCGCGGCCTCGCGCCTTGAGCCCGACGTTCTTCTCCGGCTCGCGCCCCGCGTCGTATTCGAGAAGGACGCCGAGATAAGGCTCGCCCGCCGCGCCGGTAATCAACTCGTAGGCGCGCGCGCCCTCTTCGATCTGGAAGCGGTGCGTGGTCAGGCGCTCGACGTTGATGCTTCGCGCGGCGAGCAGTTCGAGGAAGGCTTCGAGGTTGCGCCCCTCAGTCCAACGGACGTGCGCGAGCGGGTAATCATGGCCGCGCTCCTCGTACTCCGGGTCGTAGCGACCGGGGCCGTAAGACATCGAGACCGTCAGTTGCAGCTCACGTTTGAAGTACACGTCGCGCGGCACTTCCGTCCCGACCTGCCCGATGAGGACGACGCGCCCCTTCGCACGCGAAGCCTCGCCCGCCAACTCGACCGGCTTACTCGAAGAGGTCGCCGCCGCGACGATCACGGCGTCCGCGCCTCGTCCCTTCGTCCATTCGAGAATCTTACCGACCGCGTTTTCGTCTTCGGGCGCGCAGCCCGCGTCCGCGCCGAAGCCGAGCGCGAGTCCGACCCTCGAAGCGTCCGGGTCAACGCCGAAGACGCGGCAGCCGTTGGCGCGCAGGAGTTGGACTGTGAGTTGACCGAGCAGGCCGAGGCCGATGACGAGGACTGACTCGCCGAGCGTCGGGGCCGCGAGCCTCACGCCTTGCAGCGCAATCGCGCCGAGCGTCGCGTAGGCCGCGTCGTCGAAGCTCACGCCTTCGGGCACGCGCGCGCAGAGGTTCCGAGGGACGGAGAGCACTTCGGCGTGCGACGCGTAGCCGACGCCCGCGCAGGCCACGCGGTCGCCGGGACGCAGGTCGCGGACTCCCTCGCCGACTTCCGCGACGACGCCCGCCGCGCTGTATCCGAGCGCGACCGACTCTTCGAGCTTCGAGCGCACGACGCCGACCGTCCGCATCAAGCCCTCTTCGCGCGCGCGGCTGATGGCCTTCTTCACCAGCTCTGGCCGGTCGAGCGCGCGGCCAATCAAACCTTTGCGGTTCTGGTCAACGGCGGCGCGCTCCGTCCCGGCGCTGATGAGCGAGGCGGCGGTGCGGACGACGACGCGCCCGCGCTGCGCGGCGGGGGCCGGAACGTCGGCGACCTCGACTGTGCCGGTCTTACGGTTTTGCAGAATCTGCTTCATCGAGGCGGGAGAGAGCGCGTCAACCCATCAGGGTGATGAGTTCAAACAGGCCGACGACGACGGCGACGGCGAGCAGGACGAGCACAGTGATGTGGGGCCAGCCGAGGACGTAGCGGCGGCACGCGCGGCACCTCGTTCCGGCCATCCTCAAGGGTCTCGCGCAGTAAGGACACTTGGTCATGTCAATTTAGCACTCTACGGGGTTTTCGCTAAAAATGCCACGAATCGAGGGCGGCGTTCAAGTCGCGGCCCGCCGCCGGGCGCAGCGCGTCGAGTTTCGGCGCACGCCGTCTGTGTTATAGTTTTAATCACAAGCGAACCCCTGAGACAGGAGTTTTAAGCCCTCAGCGGCCCGCGCCGAACGAGCGTGCCGCCGGGCGACGGCGCGACAGGCATGGGTATTCTTCAAGGACTACTGAGCAAGCTCGGACTCGAAAACCTCACGAGCCCCAAGACGCCCGTGCGCGTCTTCCTTTTGGACGACGACAAGCTGCGGCACGAGTGGTTCTCCAAGCAGTTCAAGGGCGACCTGCTCGACCTCACGGTCGAGCCCGCGCGCGCCATCGAACTGCTCTCCACGAACTACTACGACCTCGTTTTTCTCGACCACGACCTTCTGCCGGAGCACTACCACTCCGACACCTTCGACGACGAGCGGAGCGGCTACGCCGTCGCGCGCTGGCTCGCCTCGCGTCCCGACCGGCAGGCCGCCTCGACCATCGTCGTCCATACGCGCAACGCCGACGGCGCGCTCCGCATGGTCGAACTCCTTCGCGGCGTCGGGCGACAGGCCGAGCACATCCCCTTCCACATGCTCGCGCCGAAGATCAAGCAGCTCCGCCGCCGTTGAACTGCCTTTATGCTACACTCGCGCCGTCCGAGGCTCTTCCGGTCTCTTCGCCGAGACCAGCAAACAAACTTCAAAACGCATTTAAGCGAAGACTGATGATGAGAACATCGAGATTGTGCGCGAGACTCACGCTCCTCGCCTGCCTCTTCGTGTGCGGCGCGGGCGCGGCGGCCTTCGGTCAGGCGGGCGGCAAGTACGACGCGCAGGCGCAGGCGCTGCTGGCGCGTGCGGAAGTGCAGGCGGCCTTCGCGCACGTCGAGTCGGAGCGCGAGCGCATCCTGCGCGAATGGATTGCCATCACCGAGATTAACGCCCCTTCGGGCAAGGAGCGCGAGCGCGCCCTCTTCGTCGAGAAGATACTGCGCGCCTCGCCTTCGCTCGAAGTGCGCTTCGACCCGGCGGGCAACCTCATCGCCACGCGCAAGGGGACGGGCGGCGGCCCCTCGGTCGTCATTGACGCGCACCTCGACACGGTCTTTCAGGAGGGCTTGAAGATTAAGGCCGAAGTCCGGGACGGTCGCGTTTACGCGCCCGGCGTCGGCGACGACACGCGCAACATCGAAGCCATGCTCGCGATGATTCGCGCGCTCGACGCGGCGCAAATAAAGACGAAGGGCGATCTCGTTTTCCTCTTCACCGTCGAGGAGGAGACGACCTTCCTCGGCGTCGAAGAGTTCCTCAAGGAGAACAAGGGGCGCATCGGCCACTACATCGCGCTCGACGGCGGCTACGAGGGCTTCACTTACGGCGGCATCGGCATCAAGTGGTTTAAGCACCACTTCGTCGGCCCCGGCGGCCACACGCGCTCGCGCACGCCGCCCTACTCCGCCTCGCTCCCGATGGCCCGCGCCCTCGCGCGCATCTACCAACTGCCTCTGCCCCAGACGCCGCCCACGAACCTCAACATCGGCATGATGGGCGGCTCCGACGCCGTCAACAAGAAGGCCGAGGACGCGTGGTTCACGGTTGACCTGCGCTCGACGAGCAACGAGGTCATCGCCGACTTCGAGAAGAGAATCGCCGCCATCGTCAAAGAGGAGGCCGAGCGCGAGAAGATGACGGCGCGCACCGAAGTCATCTCCTCGACCCCGGCGGTGCAGGTTCCCGGCCACCGCGAGTCCGTGCTCGTCAAGACCGCCGAGGCCGTCCACATCGCCATGGGCTTCCAGCCGTCCATCACCGTGACGGGCTCGAACAACTCGAACGTCGCTCTGCTCGCGGGCGTCTCCGCCATCTCGACCGGCGCGGCCCCCTGCGGCGACTCACACGCCCTCACAGAGTTCTGCGAGATCGAACCAATCTACAAAGGCATCAAGAAACTCATCCTCCTCGGCGTCGCCGTCGCGCAGATGTGAGAGCCCGAGGCCCGACCGTGAGGGAGAGCGTCGAACAGGCATGAAGATTCCCGAAGGGATGTTCTAACTGTTAAGCGTTCGTCAGCGGGTCTTGCGCTCTGTGCTTCCGCGCCCGACTTTCGAGAGCGCCCACGCGCCCAAGACGACGGCGAGCTTGCCGAGGCTGAAGGAGCGCTTCTGCGCGGCGGCGGCTCCGCCCGCGCGCGGGGCGCGTGTGGGCGAGCCTTTGGCGCGTGACTTTTCGCTTCCCTTCGTCGTCGTGAGCGCGGGCGTGCGCGAGCCTTTCGAGCCGGTCGCGCCTTCCCTGTCGCCGGGAGCCTTCTCGCCCTTCTCTTTGGCGTCGGGGTGGCCGAGTTCTGCCGCCGCGTGCTCGATCTCGGAGTTGATTTCGCCGCCGATGAGAATCGCCATCCCCGTGAAGTAGAACCAGAGCATGAGGATGATGACCGCGCCGAGCGAGCCGTAAGTCGCGCTGTAAGAGTTGAAGAAGCTGAGGTAGGTCTTGAAGGCGAACGAGACGAGGAGCCAGAGCCCGACGGCGATGAGCGAGCCGGGCGTAATCCACTTCCACTCCGGGTCTTCGAGGTCGGGCGCGAAGTAGTAGATGAGCGCGAACGCGAGCGCCACGAAGGCGAGGACGACGGGCCACTGCGCGATTTTCCAAGTCCACTCGAACGCTTCGCCCAAACCGAACTTGCCCGCCACCATCTCCGCGAGGTCGTGGCCGTAGAGCACGAGCACGAGCGCCGTGATGATGAGCAGAGAGAGCGCGAGCGTGAGGCCGACGGCGACGAGGCGCGTCTTCCACCACGGGCGCGTCTCCTTCACGTCGTAGGCGATGTTGAGCGACTCGCTGATCGCGCCCATCCCGTTCGACGCCGCCCAGACGGTGGCGAGGATGCCGAACGAGAGCTTGCCGCCGCCGCTGTTCTGCGTCACCTCGGTGACGGTCTTGCTGATGATCTCGGTCGCCTCGCCCGGCAGCACCGCGCTCAGGTAGCGGAAGAGGTTCACGCGCAGCTCACTGTCCTCGCCCGCGAAGTAGCCGAGGAGCGAGGTCAGAAACAGCAGCGCCGGGAAGAGCGCCAGCAGGAAGTAGTACGAGAGCTGCGCCGCGCGCCCCGTCACTTCGTCCTCCTGCACCTCGGCCCAGACGCGCTTCCCCAACTCCTTCCAAGACAGCTCGCCGATGCTCAACGCCGCAATCATCTTCGTTCCCCTCCCCGCCGGAATCGTGAATCGTCCATCGTAAATCGTAAATGGTGAAAAACTGTTTCCTCACGTTCACGATTTACGATTGACGGTTCACGGTTTTCACTTGATGAGCGTGCCCGTCCGGCTCCAGCGCGTGTTGCCGAAGAAGTCCGAGAGGAAGCCGAGCGAGCCCTGACCACGGGGCAGGCTCTCGTCGAAAGACCAATAGACGAACATCGCGCGCCCGATGACGAGGTGGCGGGGGACGTAGCCCCAGAAGCGGCTGTCGAGGCTGTGGTCGCGGTTGTCGCCCATCACGAAGTAGTGGCCTTCGGGGACGGTGAAGGTCTCGCCGCGCAGCGTCCCTTCGGGCGCGGCGACGGTTTCGGGCCGGTAGAAGACATCATACGGCCCCTCGCCGGAGGGCGGGGCGTCCTCGACCTTGAGCGGCGCGTCGTGCAGAGGGTGTTCATTCGGCAGGCCCGTGCCGGGGTCGACGCCGACGCGGCGGCGCTCGGCGAGCGGCTGGCCGTTGACGAGAAGCCGCCCGCCCTCGTCCTCCTCGATGCGGTCGCCCGGCAGGCCGATGACGCGCTTCACGTAGTTGATCTTGAAGGGCTGGTTGTCCGGGTCGTTGTCGTCCACCTCCGGGTTGTCCGCGAACTGCGGGCTCTGGAACTTGCCGGGGTACTTAAAGACGATGATGTCGCCGCGCCGGATTTCTCGCTGCGGCAGGAAGGGCATGACCGGGCCGGGCGCGAAGATGAACTTGTTGACGAGCAGGTGGTCGCCGACGAGGATGGTGTTCTGCATCGAGCCGGTCGGGACTTTGACCGCCTGCACGACGAAGGTCATGCCGAAGAGCGCCATGATGGCCGTCACCACCAGCGACTCGAAATACTCGCGCAGCACGCCGCGCGGCGGCCCCGCCTGCTCGGTCTGCGACGCGCCGCCCGCGCCGTCGCCCTTCTGCTCAGGCGCGCGACCGCGACGCGTGTCCGGCCCTCCCGTGGCGACACTCGGCTCCTCGACGAGCCCCGCGCTCTGTTCTTTGCTCATATAAATTTATCGTAGTGAAGTGAAACGAGAACGGTCAAGGCGAAAAGCCGTCAACCGTGAACCTTAAACCGTGAGAGGAAGGAATCGCCTTTCTCTCGTCACGGTTGATGGTTGACGGTTGACGGCTTTTACCCCTCTGCTTCCACGGGCTCGGCGGGGATGCCGATTTCGCCGAGGGCGCGGCGGGCGGCTTCCATCTCGGCGGCCTTGATGGTGCCGCCTTCGCCGCGCACCTGCCCCACGTCCCAACTGACTTCGACGTAGAAGACGCGGGCGTGCGGCGGGCCGTGCGTCTCGACGACGCTGTACTGCGGAGTGACGCGGCGCTCGGCTTGGAGGCGCTCCTGCAAGAGCGTCTTGAAGTCGGCGGCGGCGGCGGAGGCGGGGCTCACTTCGTCGAACTCCTCGTCGAGCGCGCGGAGCACGAAGCGAGAGGCGTCTTCGAGCCCGCCGTCGAGGAAGACGGCGGCGAGCACGGCCTCAAAGGCGTCGGCCAGAAGCGCGCGCTTGCGGCGGCCTCCGGTCTTCTCCTCGCCGCGCCCCATCCGCAAATAGTCGCCGAGCCGGAGGCGGCGGGCGGCGCGCGCCAAGGTCTGCGCGCTCACCAGCCGGTGCTTCATGCGCGAGAGTTCGCCTTCGGTCACTTCCGGGTAGGCGCGGAAGAGTTCGTCGGCGACGACGAGGCCGAGCACGGAGTCGCCGAGGAACTCCAAAGCCTCGTTGTGGAGATGCCGGGCCTTCTCCTCCTCGCCCGGACGGACGCTCTCGTGCGCCCACGAGCGGTGCGTCAGCGCGCGTTCGAGCAGTTGTCTTTCCTTGAAGTTGTAGCCGAGACTTTCTTCGAGCAGTGAGAGATCGGCGGGAGCGGCGTGACCCTTCTTCGACATGGCGGGGATTGTAGCAAAACGCCGGGCGCATCGTAGAACAAAGTCTGACGATGCGCCCGGCGCTTGTGCTTACTGCGACCGAATCAGTTCAGAGTAGCCCGAAGGCTGGGAAGCCTTTACGGCTTCGGCGTCGGAGTGGAGGGCTTCGCGCCGTTGGTGTTCGTCGTGGTCGTCGCCGTGCTGCCGCCCGTCGTCGTCGCCGGGGTCGAGTTGGCCGCCGGAGGCGTCGGCGTCGCGCCGGTCGAAGTCGGCGTGGTCGTCGGCGTCACGGGCTGGCCGGGGAGCGGGAGCGGGCGGTTGGTCACGCCCGCAATGTACTCCTGAAGACCGGCGTCGGAGTTCTCGTGACGGGTCTTATAGACGGTCGTCAGCCTGTCGAGCATCTCCTTCTTGAGGGCCGCGTCCGTGTTATAGACGTGGGCGCGCGCGTAGGCATCTATGACGCGGTCGAGAGACTGATTGACCCGCTCGTAGAGGGCGACGCCCTCCGGCGTTTCGGGTTGCCCCTCGTACTTCGCCTTGTACTCGGCGGCCAGCCGCTTGAACTCGCCGTTGTAGTAGGCGACGGCGAGGGCCGAGTAAGTAGTCGGCTCGGTCTTCGACGGGCTGTTGGCCTGCGCCGCCTTAATCAGGTACGGGACGGCCTCCTCCGGCGAGTTCTTCACGAGGTTCGCGCCCACGGCGTAGTTGAGCCAGCCGAGCGCCTCGTCGCGATTCCTAAAGGGCGTCCACTGGTCAACCGTCTTGCCTTGCTCGGCGAGCTGAAGCGCGCGCTTCGCGTAGTTGAGCGTCTCGCCGTTGAGGCTCTCGTTCTTCGACGCGTTGGCGAGGCCCGCCGCCACGAGCCTGATGTGAAGGCCCAGATTGTCGGGCTCGTTCGCCAGAACCCCGCGCGCGAGTTGGAACGCCTTCGACGGGTCGTTGTTCAGCGCCGTGTTCAACTCGAACTCCCGCAAGGCGACTTCGTACTTCCCGACCCAGCCGCGGACGTAGGTGTTGTACTGGTCTTCGGGTGCGCCGTACTTGGCCAGATATTCTTTCCCGGTCTGGTAGGCAGCCGCCTGCGAGGCGGGGGACTTGTCCCCGCGCTCCTTCACGAATTTTTCATAGAGTGCGGTCTTGGCCGGATCGTCGGCTTGCGCCGCCGCCGCTTCCTGCGCCAGCGACGGGAGCGCGAAGGTCACAGCCAACGCGGCTATAGTTAGGAGTCGAAATACGTTCTTCATCGGTCGCAAATCCTCCGTGCGCTAAATGCTCTGATGGAATTGAAAATCGTGGGGGTGCGCGCCTTACTGGCCGCCCAGCGTCGCGTACTGCATGAGATGCGCGCGGCTTACGGCCAGTTGCCGCCGGGATTTAGCCCGGCGCGTCCACTGCGCCTTTTTACGAGGGAGAAAAAGGCCGTCGAGCTGATTTGGAACCCTTTCGCGCCGTGATACTGCAACAACCGCCCGAACAGTGTCAAGCCGAAAGAAAAGAAGTTCAAAGTTCAAAAGTTCAAGGTTCAAAGTCCGGAATTTAGCCCGGACTTTGAACCTTGAACTCTGCTCCTCGAACTTTGAACTCTGAACCTTGAACCTCGAACTGTTTCTAAATTGTTACGGCCTGTCCGAGACGCGGCGCGGGCGGCTGGCACCCGTGTTCTGGCTCGGCGCGGGCGTCGGGTTGGCGTTGGGCGTGACCGGCGACGGGGCGGCGACGGGGCGTTGGATGGTGCGGGCCGTCTTCTGGACGTTGGACTGGCGGGCGGCGTCCTGCGTGTCGCCTTCCGCCGATTCGCTCACGACGAAGGCGTCGCGCGCGGCGTCCTCGTCGCCCTTCTCTTCGTCGCTCACTTCGGCGGCGCGGCTCGGATCAATCTTCGGGCGCGGCGCGAGCATGTCGCTCGCGAGCCCCGCCGGTGCGCTGCCCGGACGCGGGCCGAAGCGGTGGTTGAGTCGGCGGTAGATGTTCCCGGCGACGGCGGCGGCGTACTTGCCGCGCGCGCCCGAGTTGCGCAGCACGACCGAGATGACCAACTGCGGGTCGTGGACGGGCGCGTAAGAGGTGAAGAGGCCGAGCCAGGAGCCCTGCCCGATGCAGGAGCCGGTCTTGCCCGCGACGGTCTGGATGGGGTCGTAAGCGCCCTTCGCCGTCCCGTAGTTGACCGCGCCGATCATGCCGGGGACGAGGCGGCGGACGTGATCCTGCGGCACGTCAATCTCGCGCTTCACCTCGCGCTGGAAGCGGACGCTCTCCTGCGGCGTGCGCGGCAGGTGCGGGACGAGGAGTTTGCCGCCGTTGACGAGCGCCGCGGTCATGGTCGCGAGTTGGACGGGAGTGACTTCGATGTCGTCGCCGTGCGAGGACATCTTCCGGGCGGCGAAACCCTCTTTGAAGACGGGGAGACGACCGGGGCTTTCAAACGGGTGGTTGATGCCGGTCGGCTGTCCGAGGCCGAGCTTGCGCGCGTAGTCCATCACCTTGCTGAAGCCGACCTCGCCGCCGACGCGCTGGAAGTATCCGTTGTTGGAGAAGGCCAGAGAGTCCGTGAGGTCGAGCGGGAAGCTGCCCGTCCCGATGTTGACGGTCTGCACGGGGTCAATGACGCCCTCGGCGAGACCGGCGAGGCCCGACACCAGCTTAATCGTCGAGCAGGGCTTGAAGCCCTTGCGGATGGCCCAGTCCTGATTGACGACCGTATAGACGCGGCCCGACTTCGGGTCCATGACGACTACCGTCCCGGCCTTCTCGCCGAGCGCCTCGACGGCGATGCGGCGCACCTCCAAATCTTCTCCCGTCGTCTCGTCCTTCAGGATGTTGGCGGCGGCCTCGTCGCGCAGAGCCTGATCGGCGGCGCGTTGCCGGGCAATCGCGGCGGCACGGGCGATGGCAATCTGGCGCGCTCGCTCAGCCGCTTCGCGGCGGCGACGCTCGGCCTCGCGGCGTGCTTCGGCGATGCGCTCGCGGCGCGACATCTTGCGCGGGTCTTTGGCGCGCGCGTTCTTCTCCGCACGCTCCTCGCGTTTGCTGCGCTTGCTCGTGCGCTCGTTCTTCGCGGCGCGCGCGTTCTTGGCGGACTCGCGGCGCTTGTCGGCGCGGCTGCTCTTGGCGGCGACCGCCTTCTGCCTGCCGGAATCCTTCTTCGAGGCGACGGTCTTCTTCTGATTCTTGGCGGGTGCTTTGGCGACGGCGCGGGCGGGCTGCTTCTTCTTCTGGGGCGCGGCGTGGGCGGCGTTGAAGGCGGCGGCGAAAAGTATGAAGGCGGAGACGACGAACGCAGAGAGACCGGGGGACGGGAACTTTCGGGTCATGAAACTCATCCTCGCTTAGAAAAAAAATAAGTCGAGGGACGGCCCGCGTGGCGAAATAACGAGGGGATCGCCGACGGGGCTGTCCGTTACTTCTAAGATGCGCTGAGTGAAACTTTGTGGACGCGTTGTATGGCGCGACGCTTGCCGCGCCCCTTGCCGGTGTCAAACACGAAGCGTTGAAAAGCCACGCTAAGCCTTTCCGAAAGACCTATCAGTCCCTTATTCAAACTTCTTATCGCACCGTAAAGGCAGGAGAGACACCTTCTGCGGTCTCCCGGAGGGGTTTGCGCTGGAGACCGTCAGGGAATATAACATTTGACTACGAGACGGGCAACCAAAATCTGCGCTTCGCTGTTCAACGTAGTGACGCGGCTCTCCCGCCGGAGATTTGGAAGTGGCTGGAGGCCAATAAATTAATGCGAGTCCCGAAACTTTTACACAGCTTCCGCACGCGGCTGCTGCTTTTGCTGGCGCTGCTTCTGGTCGGCACGCTCGGCGTCCAGTTCTACCTCAACCGCCACGAGCAGAGCCGCCGCTCCGTCGTCATCGCCGAGCAGGAGCAGGCGCTCGCCGCGAGCACGGCGTTTGCTCTCGAAAGCATCTCGATGGAGCCGCCGCAGTACATGTTGCAGATTGACGAGAAGCGCCCGGTCTCGTTCCTCAAGGAGCAGAAGGGGCGCGTCCAGAACATCCTCGTCGTCAACGACCACGGGCGCGTGGACGACAGCCTCGACTCGGACTACGCGCCCCGGACGCTCGAAGACGGCACGGCCAAGTATTATCACATCTCGGAAATCAAGCTGCCCCGACTCGTCGAGGCCGGGCGGACGCCGAACAACATCCGGCAGTTCCTCCCTTCGGCCCCGCCGCCCGACGCGCAGCCCGTCGCCGGAGAGCCGCGCGCCTTCACCATTCCGGTGGCGACCAGCAAGGGCTTGAACTACATCATCATCGTGCTCGGCGCGCGCCGGACGATGGAGGTTCAGACGTGGCGCGGGACGTTCCAGTCGTACCTGCCGACGCTCTCCGTCCTGCTCGTCGCCACGCTCGCGGGCGTCGTCCTCGTCTGGCAGTTCACGCGCCCCATCAAGGAGCTTTCGCGCGCGACGCACAGGGTCGCGGCGGGCGACTTCTCGGTGCGCGTCCCCGACGCGCACCGCCGCGACGAGACGGGGCAGCTCTCGGCGACCTTCAACGAGATGGTCGCGCAGCTCGGACGGATGCGCGAGCTGGAAGCGCAGGTCAAGCAGGCCGAGCACTCGGCGGTCGTCGGGCGGCTCGCCTCGGCCATCGCGCACGAGATACGCAACCCGCTCAATTACATCAACCTCACGCTCGACCACCTGCGGACGAGCCTCGCGCCGAACGACCCGACCAAGCGTGCGCTCGTCGAACGCCTCACCACGCAACTCAAGGCCGAGGTCGCGCGCATCAACACGCGCATCTCCGAGTTCCTCAAGTACACTAGGCCCGCGAACCTTGAGCTGCGCCCGCTCGACCTGCGCGAAGCAATCGCCGACGCGCTCCGCATGGTCGAGGTGCAGGCCGCCGAGAACGGCATCGAGACGAAGATCGTGGAGAACGGCTCGCTCCCGCCCGTGCTCGGCGACGAGGAGTCTTTACGTTCCGTCTTCACAAACCTTATCATTAACGGCATGCAGGCCATCGAGGGCGAGGGCGGGAGGCTGACCGTGAAGCTTGGGACGCGGGACGGGCGCGCGCGCGTCGAAATCTCCGACACGGGACACGGCATCGCGCCCGAACACCTCCCGAAAATTTTCGAGCCCTACTTCTCGACGAAGGAGACGGGCACGGGCCTCGGCCTTGCCATCGTCAAGAAGGCCGTGGACGACCACGACGGCACAATCAGCGTCCGCAGCACGCCCGGCGAAGGCACGACGTTCACGGTCGAGATACCAACAGCAGGAGGAAGTGATAAGTGATGAGTGATGAGTGATAAGAAAGAAGACGGGATTTTCTTATCACTCATCGCTCATCACTTATCACCTGATTATCGAATGGCACGGAAAAGTATTCTGGTCGTTGACGACGAGAAGTCGCAGCGCGAGATTTTGGAGATGATCTTGTCGGGCGAGGGCTACGACGTGACGACGGCCTCTTCGGGCGAGGCGGCGCTGAGGATCGCGCGCGAGCGGCGCTTCGACCTCGCGCTCACGGACTTGAAGATGACTGGCATGGACGGCATCGAGCTTTTGTCGAAGCTCCTCGCCTTCGACTCCTCGATCATCGTCATCCTGCTCACCGCCCACGGCTCGATTGACTCGGCGAAGGAGGCGCTCCGGCGCGGCGCGTTCGACTATCTGGAGAAGCCTTTCGAGCGCGAGACGCTTTTGGAGACTATCCGCCGCGCGCTCGCGCGCCTCGACGCGCTCGATCAGGAAATCATCTCGGCCTCGGCGGAGATGGAGGCCGTCAAGAAGATGATTCTCAAGGTCGCGCGGTCGAGTTCGACCGTGTTGATTCGCGGCGAGTCGGGCACGGGCAAGGAACTCATCGCGCGCGCCATCCACAGCCAGAGCCCGCGCGAGTCCGAGATGTTTCAAGCCGTCAACTGCGCCGCCATCAACGAGAACCTTTTGGAGTCCGAACTCTTCGGCCACGAGAAAGGCTCTTTCACCGGCGCGCACGCCGAGAAAAAAGGACTCTTCGAGGTCGCCGACAAGGGCACGCTCTTCCTCGACGAGATCGGCGAACTCGACATCACGATGCAGGCCAAACTCTTGCGCGCACTTCAAGAACGCGAGATTCGACGCGTCGGCGGGACGCGGCCCATCAAGGTTGACGTGCGCGCCGTCGCCGCCACCAACCGCGACCTTCGCGCGATGGTGCAGGACGGTCGCTTCCGCGACGACCTCTATTATCGAATCAACGTCCTCTCGATTGACGTGCCCCCCTTGCGCGAGCGGCGCGAAGACATCCCCGTGTTGATGGACTTCTTCTTGAAGAAGCACACGCGCAACACCTCGCGGCTCATCCGTGGCCTGACGCCGGACGCGCGCAAGGTGATGCTCGACTACGCTTGGCCGGGCAACGTCCGGCAGCTTGAGTCGGCCATCGAGCGCGCCATCCTGCTCGCCGAGAACGAGTACATCACGGTCGAAGACCTGCCGCTCGAAGTCCGTCAGGAGTCGCGGCCCGTCGCCGAGTCGGGCTTCAAGCTCCCGGCGGAGGGCGTCAACTTCGAGGACGTGGAGCGCAACCTCATCATTCAGGCGATGGAGCGCACCGACTACAACATCACGAAGGCCGCGAAGCTCCTCGGCCTCACCTTCCGCACCCTCCAGTACCGCCTCGAAAAGTTCGGCATCAAACGCCCCGACCGCCACGAAGGAGGCGGCGAGGAAGAGGAGGAGTAAACGATGAGCGCGGAACGCGGAACGATGGGCTGAAAAGCAGAAGCCTTGTCTTTCAGTTCAACGTTCCGCGTTCCGCGCTCATCGTTTCTTAAATGGACACCATCACCATTCTCGGAACGGCGCTCGGCGCGGCGTGGACTTCGGGCATCAACCTGTACGCGACGGTGGCGGTGCTGGGGCTCGTGCAGCGTTACGAGTTGGTGTCGAAGCTGCCGGGCGGGCTCGAAGCTCTGGACAACTGGTGGGTCATCGGCGTCGCTCTGGCGTTCTACGCCGTCGAGTTCGTGGCCGACAAGGTTCCTTACGTGGATACGGTCTGGGACGCGGTGCACACCTTCATCCGCGTCCCCGCCGGGGCGGTTTTGGCCTTGGCGGCGACGACCGAACTCGACCCGGCGTTGCGGGTCGTGGCGCTCCTCGTGGGCGGCGGGCTCGCGCTCTCGACGCACGGGACGAAGGCTTCCCTGCGCGCCGCCGCCAACACGAGCCCGGAGCCCTTCTCGAACTGGGCGCTCTCGCTCGCCGAGGACGTGTTCGCCGTCGGCGCGGTCGTCCTCGCCGTTCTCCACCCGGTCGTCATCATCGTCGTCATCCTTATCTTCCTGCTGCTCCTCGCGTGGATTCTGCCGAAGGTCGTTCGCGCTCTGCGGCGCGCACTCGGCGCGGCGCGCTCTTTCTTCCGCCGACTCTCCGGACGGCGCAGCACCGCCTGAAGCACGCGCCTTGAGACTCGCACGCAAGCGGCGGCGGCGCGAGGCGTTCAAACATTGCTCGACTGAAGACGGAGTTCTCGGAGAATGTTTATGAGACTGAAGACGGCGGTTTTACTCTCGTCACTTTTGTTGACTTCGGCGGGTTGCAGCGCCGGGAGCCGGAATCAGGAGAGCGCCCCGCCGCCGCACGTTTCGGGGGGCGAAGGCACGGGGACGTTCGAGCGGGCGTCGAACGCCGACATCACCTCGACCGCGAAGACCGCCCCGGCGGGACAGACGACAGTCCAGAACGTCTCGCTCACTCAAGCCGACGCGGCGCAGCAAGCGCCCGCCGCCGTGGAGCGGAAGATTATCCGCAACGCCACGCTCACCGTCGAGGTCGAGTCGCCCGCCGACTCGCAGCGCCGCGTCGCTTCTCTGGCCGAGGCGCGCGGCGGCTTCGTCGTCACCTCCGAGTCGCACCAGCAGGGCGGCTACGGCGACTCGAAGCCCTACGAGGTCGTCACGCTTGAGGTGCGCGTCCCCGCCGCGCAGTTCGACGCCGTGCTCGGAGAGATTCGCGGCATCGGGAGCCGCGTCGCGGCGGAGAAGATTACGGGGCAGGACGTGACCGAGGAATACATTGACCTCGAAGCGCGCATCCGCACGCAGAAGGCTCTGGAAGGTCAGTTCCTTGAGATCATGAAGCGGGCCTCGCAGGTCTCGGACGCGCTCGAAGTGCAGACCGCGCTGGCGAACGTGCGGTCGGAGATCGAGCGTCTGGAAGGCCGCCGCCGCTTCCTCGAAAATCAGACCAGCCTCTCGACCATCAGGGTCACGCTCCAGCCGCCCGCGCCGCTCGTCAGCGCCAGCGCTTCGGGCTTCTTCCAGCGCGTCGGTCGCGCCGTCGGCAACGGCATTGACATCGCCGCCGACGTGACGCTCGCGCTCATACAGGCCGCCATCGTGCTCCTCCCCGTCCTCCTGCTCGTCGTCCTGCCCGCCGTGCTTCTCCTGCGCTCCTTCATGCGCCGCGCGCGCCGACGCCGCGCCGCCATAGCAGCCGCCACGGCTGAGACGCAGGCCGCGCCTTGAGGCCGCGCCGTTCCCTTTCACGGACGGCGCTTGCGGCCTCGCGCGGGGCGCGACGGCTTGAGAGTTCGCGCCTGAGACTTTAGACTCCCACGCATGCTTCGGAACACTCTCCAGAGTCTCTTCATCTGCGCGGCGGTTCTCTGCTCCGCGTGCGGCGGCAACCGGCAAGAGGCGTCGAACGCTTCGCCCTCCGACGCGCCCGCCGCGAATCAGTCGGCGACGCGCGCGACGCCCCCGGCGGCGACGCAGCCGCAGGTCGTCACCGCTTCGGTCGAGGAGGTGAAACTCGCGGCGGGCGGCAGCGCCGAGACGGTCGTCCGGCTCGACATCGCCGAGGGCTATCACGTCAACGCCAACCCGCCGTCCGACAAGTTCTACATCGGGACTGAGGTGTTGGCCGAGGCGCAGGAAGGCATCAAGCCGGGCAAGCCCACCTACCCGCCCGCCCTGACGAAGAAGTTCGGCTTCGCCGCGAAGCCGCTCGCCGTCTATGAGGGCGAGGCCGTCATCAAGCTGCCGCTCACCGCCGAGCCGACGGCCACGAAGGGCCGCCACACCTTCAAGGCGCGCGTCCGCGTCCAGCCCTGCAACGACGAGGCGTGTCTCCAACCCCGCACCATCGAGGCGGCCATCCCCGTCGTCGTCGAATGAGAGACGTTTGAGAGAGTGGACGGCGTGAAGCTCAAGCAAGTCTGGCTCGCCATCGCCGGTCTCTTCCTGCTGGCGGCGCTCTTCTTCCTCTGGCGCGGCCTCACGGACGCGACCTTCGTCTGCGCCGCGCTCGGCGTCGTCGCGTGGTTCCTCAACATCCGCGCGCAACTCCGCCGCAACCTCCCCGAAGAAGAAGAGGAAGAAGAAGTCGTCGAAGACGAGTCAGAAGATGTCGGCGAACGAGAGTTGCGAGTCGTCTTCGGCGTCGTGCTGGCGGCGGGACGAGCGCGCGTGCGAGCCGTCGAGGGCGTGGCGCACGGCCTTGAGGTTGAAGCGGATGAGGCGGGGCGTGATGCGGACTGAGGGGATGCGGCCCTCGCGCGCGAGGCGGCGCACGGTGGATTCGCTCACCTGAAGGATCGAGGCGAGTTGACGCGCCGTGAGGAAATCTTCGCGCGTCCCGTCGGTTGACGAAGGCGCTTCTTTCACTCGGAGTCTTTCGTCCAGGCCGCCCGCCGCTTACTGCTTCGCGGCGGGGTTGAGCGTGAGCGCGACGCGGAAGATGGCCGCGCTGTCAATCTCCACGTCTGAGGTGGCCGTCTCCATCCGGTCGGCCTTGACGGTCACGCGGTAGCGCGCCGTCTCAGGCGGCAGGCGGAAGCTGAAGGAACCGTACTCGGTCGTCACGCGGCTGTCTATCCGCCGGAGCGTCCCGTCGGCCTCGACGCGCGCCACCTCGACGCGTGCCCCGGCCACGCTCCGCCCGTCCGAGTAGAAGACGCTCCCGCGCAGGAAGGCTATCGAGCCCTCGTCAATCGGCAGGTAGAGGTCTTTGAGCGACTTGACTTTGCCCACGCGGACTTCCACCTCGCTCATCCTCCCCAGTTGCAAGCCCGGCTTGCGGAGCGTCAGCGCGTAGGTGCCGGGCGCGAGGCCGCGCACCTCGAAAGCGCCCTTCGCGTCGGTCGTCGCGCGCGCCACCTCGCGGTCGTCCAAACGGACGCCGACGACGACCCCGGCGGCGCTCCCCTGCGCCACCTTGACGCGCCCCTTGATGCCGCCCGTCGTCGTCTGGCGCTGCTGCGCCGAGACGTTCGGGAGGCCGAAGGCGAGCGCGGCCAGCACGACGAGCGTGGAGAGTCTAAAAAAAGTTTGAGGTCGAAACATTCTTGCGGGTCTTTCTTTCGGCGGCCTGCGGCATCTCAATCAAGTGTCTGGCCGCGATTATATCACGCGCCGGACGGGGCGCGAATCCACACAGTTTACGCGCGCATTTGCGGCGGCGCTCCCGGTTGATGCGCGGCGCGGCGCGCGCTGTTGCCTCCGGGCGCGGAACGTTCTTCTGGCACTTCCGGCGCGTCAGGCAGTATAATCCGGCGCGTCGGTGAATGAAGTCGCTGACCGAAGCCCGCTCGGCGTTCCAGTTTTATGCCGCACACATCCGAACCCCCGAAACCCCTCCGCGCCGCGCACGGCTGGCGCGCGTGGGCCTTGCTCGCCTGCGCGGGCCTCGTCCTCTCCGCGGCGACGCCGCTTCCCCTCAACGTCTCTCAGGCACAGTCAGGCCCAAGACAACAACCACAGCCGCCGCGCGCCGCGCCGCAGGAAGAGATGCTTGGCGAGGAGGACGTGTTGCGGATTGACACCGACCTCGTGCTGGTGGACGTGACGGTGACGGACGCCGAAGGCAGGCCCGTGCGCGGGCTGCGGGCCGAAGACTTCAAGCTCTACGAGGATGAGGAGGAGCGCCCCATCGCCTTCGTCAACGTCGAGCGGCGCGGCGGGGCGGAGCGGCCCGTCGCCGTCGTCTTCGCCGTGGACGTTTCGGGGAGCATGACTTCGGAAGAGATGGTCAGACTTCAGGGCGCGCTCGACGCCTTCTCGCAGAAGGTCTCGGAGCGCCCGGCGACCTTCGCCCTGATGAGCTTCGGGACGAGCGCCAAAATCCACCAGCAGTTTACCGACAGCAGCGAGAAGCTGAGCCGCTCTTTCAACCGCCTGATGCGCGAGGCCAACGGGCTCTCGACGCACACCTACGACGCCGTGGACGACGCCATCCGCCTGCTCGTGCGTCACGCGCCGCGCACCCGCGCGCGCCGTCTTCTGAAGCGCGCCGTCGTCGTCGTCACCGACGGCTTCCCCGTCGGCGACACGGTCTCGCCGGGCACGGTCATCGAGCGCGCCAACGAGGCGGGCGTGAGCATCTACACGGTGACGTTGCCTTCGTTCTCGCGCCTGCTGGCCTCGACGGGCAAGAAGCGCGCGCCGCTACCGACGCCGCTCGACGTGAGCGGGCTGGTCGAGAAGACGGGCGGCTCGAACTTCTACGCCGACTCCGAAGACTACGAGCCGCTCTTCCGTGCGCTCGCCGAAGAGGTCACTTCGACCTACGTCCTCGCCTTCTACCCGCCCGAAGAAAAAAGGCGCGACGGTCGCCTCCACACCATCCGTGTCGAGGCTCCGCGCGGCCTGCACCTCCGCCAGAATCGCACGACTTATAAAGGCATGGAAAAGCCGTGAATCGTCCGTCGTCAATCGTGAACAGTTAAAACCGGGGTCTTACGATTCACGATTGACGAGTTATGATTCACGGCTTTTGACGGCCTCTTAGAACTCGTCCTCTTCGTCGTCGTCGTCGGCGTCGAGGTCTTCTTCGGCGATGTCGAGTTCCACGGGGTCGAGCCCGACGATCTCCAGTTCCGTCCCGCACTCATCACACGAGACGCTGTCGCCTTTGTCGGCGTCCGTGTCCACGTGCACGTCCGCATCACACTCAGGGCATGTTCCTACCGGCACAGTTCCTTCCTCCAAACGTTTGTCAGGTAAAGACGCAGAAGAGTCGCACCCTACCGAGGGGAGAGACTTCCACCTTGTTCATTGTTCCGAGCAGCCGCCGACAATCTAACTGCCCCCGCACGATTTTGCAATAGCCATCCGCCGCAGAAAAACCTTCCCCTCAAACGCTTTTCGCTCTATTGTGTCTGCCTCCGCCGGGAGGTCTCACGTGTTTCGGCGGAGGCCAAACTTTTAAAGCCCTATTTCCGAAGAAAGCTGAGGACACCGATGAGACTACCCCGCACGCACGCCAAACTGTCACTACTCTCGACGCTCGCTCTACCGTGCGTTCTGTCCCTCCTCTTGACCCCGGCGATTTTGAACCGGCGCGACACGACCACCGCGCGCCAAGCGCCCGCGACCGAGCAAGCGACCACGCGCGCGCTCGAAGCCTACGGGCGGACGCCTCTCGCCTTCGAGGCCAATCGCGGCCAGACCGCGACCGAAGTGGACTTCCTCGCGCGCGGCGGCGGCTACACACTGTTCCTCAAACCCTCGGAGGTCTTACTCCAACTGCGGAAGGCGGGGGGCGGATTGCCGAGCGAAGAAAGCGACGACAGCCAACCCGCGAAGATTAATCCAAAATCCGAAATCCAAAATCCAGAATCGGCACTGCTGCGCATGAAGCTCGTCGGCGCGGACGCGGGCGCGGCGGTCGAAGGCGCGGAAGAGTTGGCGGGCAAGGTCAACTATTTCAAAGGCGACGACCCGGCCCAATGGCGGACGGACGTTCCGACCTTCGGGCGCGTCCGCTACCGCGAAGTCTATCCCGGCGTGGACGTGGTTTACTACGGCAACCAGCGGCAGTTGGAATACGACTTCGTCGTCGCGCCCGGCGCTGACGCACGCGCGGTCGAACTCCGCTTCGACGGCGCGGACAGAGTAGAGCTTGAAGAAGCGTCGGGCGACCTCCTGCTCGGCGTCGGCGAGAGCACCATCCGCCAGCCGAAGCCCTTCGTCTATCAGGAGGTGGCGGGCACGCGCCGCGCGGTCGAGGGCGGCTACGCGCTCGACGAAGGTGGCGGCGTCCGCTTCACTCTGGGCGAGTACGACTCTGCGCTCCCGCTCGTCATAGACCCCGTGCTCTCTTACTCGACTTACCTCGGCGGCAGCGGCGGCGATCAGGGCTTGCACATCGCCGTGGACTCTGCGGGCAACGCCTACGTCGTCGGCTTCACCACTTCGACCAACTTTCCGACGGCTAACGCTATTCAGGCCGCGAGCGGCGGCAGCGGCGGCTTCGGCGATGCCTTCGTGACGAAGCTCAACGCCGCCGGGTCGGCGCTCGTCTATTCGACTTACCTCGGCGGCAACGGCAGCGATCAGGGCCGTGGCATCGCCGTGGACTCCGCGGGCAACGCCTACGTCACCGGCGTCACCAACTCGACCAACTTCCCGACGGCCAACGCCCTCCAAGCCACGAAAGGCAGCAACGGCGACGACGCCTTCGTGACGAAGCTCAACGCGGCAGGCTCGGCCCTCGTCTACTCGACTTATCTCGGCGGCGGCGACAGCGCCGAGTTCGGTCAGGCCATCACGGTTGACTCCGACGGCAACGCCTACGTCACCGGCAACACGTTCTCCAACGACTTCCCCACGGTCAACCCCATTCAGGCCACGGAAGGCGGCGGCTCCACCGACGCCTTCCTGTCGAAGATTAACGCGACGGGCTCGGCGCTCGTCTATTCCACCTACCTCGGCGGCAGCGACAACGATAGCGGCGAAGGCATCAAGGTTGACTCTGCGGGCAACGCCTACGTCGGCGGAGACACCGCTTCGCCCAACTTCCCGACGCTCAGCCCCATTCAGGCCGTGAACGGCGGCGGCGGCGACGCCTTCGTGTTGAAGGTCAACGCCGCCGGGTCGGCGCTCGTCTATTCGACTTACCTCGGCGGCTCCGCCCGCGAGGCGTGTGAAGACCTCGCCTTGGACTCTTCGGGCAACGCCTACGTCACGGGCGACACGGAGTCAACCAACTTCCCCACGGCGAACGCCTTCCAGAGCGCGAACGGCGGCACGTCCCTCTTCCAGGACGCCTTCGTGACGAAGCTCAACGCCGCCGGGTCGGCGCTCGTCTATTCGACTTACCTCGGCGGAGCCGGCGGCGAGATCGGCTTCGGCATCGCGATTGACTCCGGGGGCAACGCCTACATCGCCGGGGCCACCGCCTCGAACACCACCTTCCCGACCGCCAATGCCTTCCAGTGCGCGCGCGCCGGGGGTGCCGACGTTTTCGTGACGAAGCTCAACGCGGCGGGCTCGGCGCTCGTCTATTCGACCTACCTCGGCGGCGCGGCTGGCGACGAGGCGAGGGGCGTTGCGCTTGACTCCTCCGGCAACGCCTACGTCGCCGGGCGCACGAGCTCGACTGATTACCCGACGCTCAACGCCTTCCAGAGCACCTTCGGCGGCGAGACCGCGCCGGGCGGCGACGCCTTCGTGACGAAGATTAGCGACACGACCACCGGGCCCGCCTCGCAGCTCCTGTTCACGCAGACCGCGCCCTCGGTGACGGAGGACATGACCTTTGTCACCCTCACCGTCCAGCGCACCGGCGACGACTCCGGCCCCGTCGCCGTCAACTTTGCGACCGCCGACGGCACGGCCTCCGAGCGCAGCGACTACACCACCGCCCTCGGCACGCTGCACTTCGCCGCCGGAGAGACGGCGAAGAACATCGTCGTGCTCGTCAACGAGGACTCGAAGGTCGAAGGCAACGAGACCTTCACCGTCGCGCTCTCGAACCCCACGGGCGGCGCAACGCTCTCGTGCCTGACGGCGGTCGCCACCATCCAGATTACGGACGACGTGGCCGAGCCCACGACCAACGTCATTGACGACGCGACCATCTTCGTCGGCCAGCACTACCACGACTT
>DASTQX010000454.1:0-9703 GCA_035761505.1 Pyrinomonadaceae bacterium | reverse complement strand
TCGCCGTAAGCGACGACGTGCCCGCCGTCGTTGGCCGCGACAAGCGCCTCCAACACGCGCGGGTGGACGCCCGCGTTGTTATCGCTTGCGAAGCTGCGCCTCGGTTTCATCGGAGACAAATTAACACGGACAAGACAAACGATGAACGATGAACGATGAGCTGAAAGACAAGTCTCTTGCTTCTTCAGTTCATCGCTCATCGTTCCGCGTTCGTCGTTTGGTTAGCCTTTCTTCACGAACTCTTTCTTGAACGTCCGCGTCTCGCCGCCGGGGAATTTGACTTCGATTTTGTCTTCCGAGACGGCGCGCACTTTTCCCTTGCCGTACTTCGGGAGCCGCACCGCGTCGCCCGCCGAGAAGACTAACTCCTTCTTCCGGCGTCGCCCGTTCGTTTCGGGCATCGGGACGGGCGGCGCGTCGTCCTCGGAAGGCGGGGCCGCGAGGCCGAGTTGTTCTTCCAGAGGATTGAGGCAGTTGTCGCAGTTGCCGCACGCGTCCTCTCCGAAGGGCTCGTCGAAGTATTCGTGGAGCAGCTTCCAGCGACACTCGGCGCTCTGGCCGTAGAGCATCACGCGCTCAAGTTTTTCTCGATCCTTCTCGGCCTTCGCCTCGCACTCGGCGGCGACGAGTTCCAACTCGCGGCGGACGAGCCCTGCGCGGAGCAGGCGGAAGCGCTGCCCGCGCATCTCGCGCACGAGCCCGGCATCTTTGAGCATCGAGAGGATGACGCGCACCTTCGCCTGCGCGACCACGGCGGCGCGCTCCTGCACTGCGGCGAGCGGCGCGGCCTCGTCCTCCGCGCCCAAGCCGACAAGCGCTTCGTGGACGGCGATGATGTCGTCGGCCTTCGGTCGCCGCCCGCCCATGAAGAAGAGCTGCGTGCGCCGGTCGTCGAGTTGATAGAGGAGCGTGCAGCGCGCCGCCTCGCCGTCTCGACCGGCGCGGCCCGACTCCTGATAATAAGCTTCGAGCGAGCCGGGCATCTGGTAGTGCGTGACGAAGCGGATATCCGGCTTGTCTATGCCCATGCCGAAGGCGTTGGTGGCGACCATCGCTTTCAAGCTGCCGGCCATGAAGAGGTCTTGATTACTTTTGCGCTCCGAAGGCGCGAGCTTGCCGTGGTAGGGGCGGATTTCGAGCCCCGAACCCTTGAAGAAATCCACGAGCGCCTCGACCGTCTTGACGGTCGAGCAGTACACGATGCCCGTGCCCTCGGTCTCGCGCAGGAGCCGCGCGAGATGCTCCTTCTTCTCCAACTCGTTCGTCACGCGGAGCACTTCGTAGCGGAGGTTCGGGCGCGCGATGCCGGTGTTGAAGACGCTCATGCGCGGCAGGCCGAGTTGCTTTTTGATGTCGGCGACGACTTCGGGCGTGGCCGTCGCCGTGAGCGCGAGGACGGGCGGCGAGCCGAGCGCCTTGACGCTCGCGCCGAGCGCGAGATACGAGGGGCGGAAGTCGTGGCCCCATTCCGAGATGCAGTGCGCTTCGTCAATGACGACGAAATCTATCCGGCCCGCGCCGAGGCTTTCGAGGAACGCGGGGTCTGTGAAGCGTTCGGGCGTGGTGAAGACGAAGTCGCTCTCGTCGCGCTCGATCTGCTCGATGTTCTCGCGCCGCTCGCGCGCGCCGAGAGCGCTATTGAGCTGCGCGGCCTCGACGCCCGCGTCCGAGAGCTTGTCCACCTGATCTTTCATTAAAGAGATGAGCGGCGAGACGATGACGGTCGTTCCCGGCAGGTGCAGCGCGGGCAGTTGGTAGCAGAGCGACTTGCCCGCGCCGGTCGGCATGATGGCGAGCGTGTCCCGCCCCGCGATGACCGAGCGGATGACCTCCTCCTGCCCCGGCCTTAAGCGTTCGAGCCCGAAGACCTCGCGCATCGTCCGCCTGATCTTCGGAAGCTCTCTGGTGACTCCGCCCATTCTTCTCCCCCTCGCTCGCCAAGTTCGGCTGAGACTGACAAACCGCCGCAGACCGCGAAGGCACGAAGATAAATTCTCATCTTCGTGCCTTCGTGTCCCGGCGGTGGTTTTTTTGTCGCGCGGCGGCGTTCCCCGCAGCCCTTGCGGTCTAGCGCGCCGACTGTGCCACGACGTAGGCCGCCATCAAGAGGAACACACACGCGGCTACGACGTAAGCGATTTTGATGATTCGCCTGTTCATCTTCTCCCCGACCCTCCTTGCTCGTTCTTGAAGTCCTGACAAGATGCCGGAACGCGGGTCAAGGTTTGCCGCGTCCCATCCGGCGTCTCGCTGGGGTGAGAAATTTGAGCGGGGGAGACGCGCCGCACTCTATGGGCGCGGGCGGCGGGCGGTCTGTCCGCCTACGTACAGACGACGCGCGACGCTTCAAAGCACGCCCGACTTCGGCTATTGTATCCGCCACTCTTTCGGGGCGGCGGGCGCGAAGACCCTTCGCACCTCTTGATTAAAAACTGTCGGCTTGGTGTGAGGAGGCGGATGACGGAGACGGCGCGGCAGGCGGAAGCGCAAGCAGCAGGCGGCGGGCAGGTGGCGACGACCGAGGAGATTCGCGCGCACTTCCCCGCGCTCGAACGCACGCACGGCGGCGAGCGGGTCGCCTACTTCGACGGCCCCGGCGGGACGCAAGTGCCGCGCGCCGTCGTCGAGGCAGTGAGCGATTACCTCTACGGTCACAACGCCAACACGCACTGGGCCTACCCTTCGAGCGAAGAGACCGACGAGATGATCGAGTCGGCGCGCGGGGCGCTCGCCGACTTCCTCGGCGCGACGCCCGCCGAGATCGTCTTCGGCGCGAACACGACGGCGCTCGCCTTCCACCTCTCGCGCACGCTCGGACGCACGTTCGAGGCGGGCGACGAGCTCGTCGTCACCGAACTCGATCACCACGCCAACGTCGCGCCGTGGCAGGCGCTCGAACGCGAGCGCGGCGTGCGCGTCCGCGTCGCGCGCATGGAGCCGGAGACGGGCACGCTCGACTGGGAAGACTTCGGGCGGCTGGTCAACGAGAGGACGAAACTCCTCGCGGTCGGCGCGGCGTCGAATGCGCTCGGCACAATTACTGACGTGCGGCGCGCGGTCGAGCTGGCGCGCGGCGTCGGCGCAAGGGTCTTCGTGGATGCCGTCCACCTCGCGGCGCACGAACTGCCGGACGCGCGCGCGCTCGGCTGCGACTTCCTCGCCTGCTCGGCTTATAAGTTTTACGGCCCGCACGTCGGCGCGATGTTCTGCCGCCGAGAACTGCTGGAAATGCTCCCCTTCCCGAAGCTCGCGCCAGCGCCCGACACCGCGCCCGAACGCGCCGAGACCGGGACGCAGAATCACGAAGGCATCGCGGGCGCGGCAGCCGCCGTGGACTTCCTCGCCGCGCTCGCGCGTGTGGACGGAGGCGCGCGGCGCGAACGACTCCGCCTGACCTTCGACGCGCTCCACGCGCGCGGCGCGAAGCTCTTTCGACGGATGTGGGAAGGGCTCACAGAGACGGAAGGCTTGACGCTCTACGGCCCGCCGCCGGGCTCCCGGCGGACGCCGACCGTCGCCTTCACCGTTGACGGCGTGACCTCGACCGAGGTCGCGCGAAGGCTCGCCGCGCGCGGCGTCTTCGTCTCGCACGGAGACTTTTACGCGGCGACGGTCGTCGAGCGGCTCGGCCTCGGCGAAGAGGGCTTGGTGCGCGCCGGTTGCTCCTGCTACACGACGGCGGAAGAGGTCGAAAGACTCGTCGGGGGCGTCGCCGAGATCGCGCGCCGTCCTTGAAGATTCGCCCGCGCGCGTGACTTAATTTTACAGAACGCGGGCGCACGTTTCGCCGGGACGCCTCATCACAGTGTTTCTCGGCGTCACAGCGCCTCGCCACGTCACTTCAAACAGCAAGACCGAAAGGCCCGCCGCCTTTCCGCACCTCGAAACCACTTCAGCCCGGAGGCCCACTTCCGTCATGTCGAGCAGAAGACAAGTAAGTTTCCCGCGCGCCGTCCTCGTCTGGTGCGTGCTCGTCTGCCTGCTCGCGCCGCTTCCGGCGGTCGCCCGGCGCGTGTCCGGCGACGAAGTGTCCGTCTCGACGGCGACGCGCGAGGGCCGCTTGCGCGTCTTCGAGGAGGTTTGGGAGCAGGTGAGGGTGCGCTACTACGACCCTTCGCTGCACGGCGTTGACTGGGGCGCGCTCGGCGAGACGTTCCGCCCGCTCGCCGCCGGGGCGCGCGACCAGACGGAGTTCTACTCCGTGCTGCGGCGGATGCTCGGACACCTCCGCGACCCGCACACGCGCGTCTTCGCGCCGGGCGAGAGCCCCGACTGGCGCGTGCAGCGCTTCGTCACGGTCGGCGTGACGGTCAGAGAGATTGAGGGCGCGGCGGTCGTCACCAGCGTCGAGCGCGGCTCCGAGGCCGAGCGCGCCGGAGTCCGCGCGGGCGACACGGTCTTGAGCCTCGACGGCGAGACGGTCGAGGCGCTCGTCAAGCGCCGCCTCTCGGAGCAGACCTCCGCGCCCACGCCTTCGTCGCGGCTGCTCGCCGTCGCGCGTCTCTTCGACGGCCCGCGCGACACGCAAGTCACGGCGGTTTTTCGCGGCGGCGGCAGCACCGCGCGCGACAAGCGCGTCCGCCTGCGCCGCCAAGTCCAGACGCGCACGCCCTCGCTTCAGGTGCTCGGCGCGGGGCGCGGCGTCTATGTCGTGCGCTTCAACATCTTCACTTGGGAGATTGCCGGGCAGGTCGCGCGCGCGCTCAAGGGCGAGTTGCGCGACGCGCGCGCGCTCGTCATTGACCTGCGCGACAACGGCGGCGGCGAGACTGAGGCGATGGCCGACATCGCCTCTCTGTTCCTCCCGGCGGGCAAGAGCCTGGGGAGATTCAGCGACCGCGAGGGCCGCATCCTCGTCGAGCCGCACACGCGCGCCGCGCTCAACTCGACCGCCGAGAGGCCGAAGACTTTCTCCGGCCCCGTCGCCGTCCTGACGGGCGCGCGCACGGCGAGCGCTTCGGAAGTCTTCGTCGCGGCCTTGAGGGAGGCGAACCGCGCGACCGCCGTCCTCGGCGAAGGCACTTGCGGCTGCGTGCTCGGCATCCGCCGCCGACACCAACTCCCCGACGGCGGCGTCCTCGACGTGAGCGAGATGGACTACCGCACGGCGGGGGGCCGACGACTCGAAGGCGTCCGGCTTGAGCCCGACGAAGAGATCAACCTCACACGCCTCGACCTCCAGCGCGGGCGCGACCGCGCCGTCGAGCGCGCCGTCCAGCTTCTCAAGACGGGCGACACGAGCCGCAGCTACCGGCCATAATCACGAAATCAAATTAAAGGTGTGAATCGCTTACTTGCGGCGCGTGAGGCCGTCGAGGTCGAAGAGCGATTTGATGGCGCGCCGGAGCGGGTCGTCCGTGCTCTCGTCGTCCAACTCTTCCGGCTCGGCGCGGCCCTCGCTCACGTCGCTGATGCGCTGGCGCATCGCCTCGCGCGCCTTGACGTATTCGTCGGGCAGGACGTTGCCGCAGTAGTTGCAGGCGGGGCTGCCGAGCGCGATCAGGCGGCGTCGGCAGTGCGGGCAGAAGCGGTAGTCGGTCGCGGGCTTCGGGCCGAACGCCGCGCCGCAGCTCGCGCACTTGGTCGCGCCCTCCTCGCGGGCGCTGTGGCAGTAGTCGCAGGTCAGGGACATTGAGTCTCGCCCCGCCGGGAAACGTGCGGGGCTTATTTCTTCGTAATCTTCCCGATGCCGTTGACCTTCGGGTTCACGGTCTTCGGGTCGCCGTAGTAGTCAATCGTGCCGACGCCGTTGACGATGGCGTCGAGCGCGTCGGAGACGTGGACGGTGACCGCGCCCGCGCCGTTGTTGACGACGCTCGCGCTGGCGGCGCGCAACTCGCGCGCGTCAACGAGCCCCGCGCCGTTGAGCATGATGTCGAGCCGCCCCGTCCGGCCCGTCGCGCGGAACTTGCTCGCGCCCTCGACGTTGAGCTTGAAGGAGTCGTTGGCGAGGCCGTCCAGACGGAAGTCGGACGCGCCGGGGATGGAGACCTCCGACAAGTTCGGCACGTTGATGCGGACGCGCGGCATTGTCTCGGTCTTCATCCCGCGTTCGTCATGGATGCGGAGGCGACCGCCTTCCACGTCCGCTTTGATGACGGGCAGGAGGTTGTCGTCGGCCTCGATTTCGAGCGTCCGCGACTGGCCGCCGCAAGTCACCTCGACCCGGTACGCGCCTTTGACTGTGAGGCGGTCGAACTCGGCCACCTCGCGGCGCTCCGTCTTCCTCACGCCCGACCCGACGACTTGTTCGCCGCCGCCGATCTTCGTCGAGACGTTGCACGCGGCGACCAGAACACTGAGCAACGCGACCGCGAAGACTCTCTTCATTCCTTCGACTCCGATTTCGGCTCCGACGCCGTGGGCGTGCCGCAACTGGCGCAGAACTTCGCGCCGGGCGCGAGCGTCGCCTGACAGTTCGAGCACTTCTTCGGCTCGACCGACTGGCCGCAGTTGGCGCAGAACTTCGCGCCCGCCTGCACCTGCGCCTGACAGTTCGGGCACTCGCTCGTCGCCGCCTGCGGAGAGACTTGCGGCGTGCCGCAGTTCGCGCAGAACTTCGCGCCCGGAGGGTTCGGCGTGCCGCACTTATGACACGGCACGGTCTGCGCCGCCGCGCCCGCCGCGCCGCCGCCTCCGCCCTGCGCCGCAGGCGACTGTCCGCCGCCCTGCTGCTGCTGTCCGCCGCCGCCGATGTTGTTCGCCATCATCTGGCCGAAGCCGAAGCCCATGCCGAGGCCCATGCCCTGTCCGGCGGCCCCGCCCGGCTGCTTCGCCGCGTCCTGCATGGACTCGGCGGCCTTGTAGCGCATGTACTTGTCCATGTCGCCGAGCGCGCCCATGCTCGAACGCTCGTCAATCTTCTTCTGCACCTCTTCGGGCGGGGTGATGGCCGAGATGAGCATGTCCACCAGCTCAAGCCCCTGCTTGGCGAAGTCTTCGGCGACGCGCGCCTTGACGCCCGTCGCCAGCTCGTCATAGACCGCCGGGAGGTCGAAGACCGTCTTGAGGTTCTCGCCGAGCAGGTCGTTGAGGCGCGAGACGATGATGTCGCGCAGGTACTCGCCGACGCCCTGCGTCGAGACGAGGTTGCGCGTGCCGACGATGGAGTTGACGAAGAGCTGCGGGTCAACGACGCGGATCGAGTACTTGCCGAAGGCGCGCAGCCGCACCATGTACAGCTCCGAGTCGCGGAACGCGATGGGCTCTTTCGTCCCCCACTTCAAGTCCTGAAAGGTGTGGCGCGCGACGAAGACGACCGCCGCTTGGAAGGGCGAGTCGCCGCCGAAGGGGATCGAGAGCAGGCGCGTCAAAAGCGGCACGTTCATCGTCGTCAGCGTGTGCCGACCGGGGCCAAACGTGTCGAGCGCCTTGCCGTCGCGGTAGAAGACCGCCGACTGGTTCTCCTGCACGACGAGTTGCGCGCCCATCTTGATGTTGGTCGAGCCCTGCGCCGGGAAACGGTTGACGATCTGTGACCCGGTGGGGTCGAAGAACTGAATGATTTCGAGTGCCATCTTGAGCTGCCTCTCCTCCTCCGCGAAGCCCCGCGTTTTTGAAAGGTTGCGCCGGGGCTCGGCCCTTAAGTTTCCGAGTTACTTTTTCCGAGTTACTTTTTGAGCTTGATGTCGCCGTTGACGACTTTAATGAGCATCGGTTCGCGCCCCTCGCCGATGCGGCCCAGCGCGTGAATCCCGGCGGGAGACTTGACGAGCCGGAGGCCCAAGTCTTCGTCGGCGCTGATGTCGCCGTCCATCGTCTCGGCCTTCACGTCGGTGCTCGCGCGCTCAGCGAAGTCCACCTCGACGTTGCCGCGCACGACGCTGAACTCCTGCGCGCCGTCGTGCGTCCCCTCCCCGAAGACGACCTTCGTGGAGCCTTTGATGAGCTTGCTGCGCACCGTCCCCGTCACGTCCTTGAGTTCGATGCTCCCGGCCCTCACGTCCAGAGAGACCGCGCCGTCCAAGTTCTTCAACTCGACTTCCGCCTCCTCCGCCGTCAACTCCAACTGGCGGAGCGAGCGCGGCAGCTTGATTTCGTAAGAGACTCTGACCGCCCCGCCCGACGCGCGCGCCGGGGGACTCAACAGCGAGACGCGCTCGTCGCCGCGCGCGAGCATGACGGGCATCGCGCGCCTCTGCTCGGCTGTCCCGCCGCGCTTGGTCACTTTAATCTCGGCCTCGTCGCCGTCCCAGCCCTCGATCCTCACTTCGCCGATGGCCTCCGGGATTGAGAAGGCGAGGTCTTCGCCGAGTTGGACGGTCTTCGTAAAGACCGTGCGGTCGTCGGTGACGGTCGCGCCCGACTCGTCGAAGGGCGTGGGGACGCCCGCGCGCTCGATGGCCGCGCGCGCCTCCTCCGGCAACTCCGGCGGGATGGGCGGGATGGGCGGCACGAGGGAGCCGGTCTTCGCCAGCCCGCCTTTCTTGGCGACGGTCATCCTCGACGGCGAAGACTCGCGGCGCATGAACAGGACGCCGACGCACGCCAGCGCCACGATGACGATGAAGGGTAACGTCCACCACCTCCCGCCGCGCGGGGCGGCGGGCGCGAGCGGCGCGGTCTGCGCGAAGACGCGGAAAGGTTCCTGCGCGGCGGTCTGCCGCGCCTCGCCGAAGGGGTCTGTCCCGGCCCCGCCGACGCCGCCGCGCATCTCATTCGAGCCCTGCCGCGCGCCCGCCGTGCCGCCTTCGAGAATCCGCGTCGGTCGCTCGTCGTCGCCCGCCTGCGGGCGCACGGCGGCCCCGCAGCGACGGCAGAACTGCTGCCCCGCGAACAACTCCAAACCGCAATTCGTGCAACGCTCAGACATGGCAAAGAGACGATGAATGAGGAACGCGGAACGCGGAATTGAAAGACGAGCGCCTTTCCATTCCGCGTTCGGCGTTCCGCCTTCCGCGTTTAGCTGAACATCGGTCGCCCGGTCGCGTCGTCCGGCTTGAAGTCGTTGATGGCCTTGTAGCGCTGGTCGAAGGTCGTGTTGAGGTCGTCGGCGGCGCGCTCGGCGGCGGCGGCGGCCTCCTTCAAGCCTTCGGGCGTCGAGCCGCCGGTCTTCAGCTCGCGCGCGCGGCGCTCCAACTCCTCGACCTTCTCGACGAGCGCGAGGTCGAAGCGGTAGATCAAGTCGAGTTGCGGCTCCTCGATCTTCACGGCGTCGAAGAAGCCCGCGTAGCCGTAGGACGCGTAGCGGACGCGGTTCTCGACGTGGTCAATCTTCTTGAGCACGCGGTCGACGGGGCCGACCTCGAAGAGGCGGCCCGCGGAGGTCATCTCGCGCACCGCGTCCGTGAGCGGCTGCTTGGCCGCGCGGAGGCGCTCGGCGAGGTGCTCGCGGTGCATCTTATCCACGTCGCGGCGTCGCTCCTTCGCGACGTAGCCGCTGTAGCCCGGAATCTTGTCGCCGAGACGTTCCAGCCAGTTGCGCTGATCGCTCATAATTTTCCTTCCTCGTCCTTCATCACTTTCAATACGTCGCCGCCCCGCTAAGGTTTCGGCCCCGTGATTCTATCACCGCTCGGCCCGTTCGGGCGCACGCGAGTTGCGCGGAAATTGCGCGAGGAACTATTATATTTTCGTACCACGCCGGGAGACGAAGGCCCTCTGGCCCCACGCTTCGCGGGCGGCCCGCCGTCGTCCTACGGGCCGCACAACCCCTCTGGAACATTTTAACCGGGAGATTATGAGCGCTGAAACCGAACAAGTC
>DASTQX010000453.1:0-2867 GCA_035761505.1 Pyrinomonadaceae bacterium | reverse complement strand
CTCCTCGAAAGCCTTCGCCACCTCTTCGTGGTTCAGGCGATAAGCGGGCGCGTCAATCAGGCGCTTGCGGTAAGCGATTGTCACGCCGCCCCAGCCGCGCACGAGCGGCACGAAGTCCGGCTCCTCTCCGGCGTCGCGCGCGCGCTCGCGTTCGGCGCGGACGGCGCGACCGTGCGCGAGAAACTCTTCATACGTCGCGCGCTCTTCGGCGTCGAGCCGCCTCAAGACTTCTTCCTCGCCGAACTCCGCGCTCAAGGCTTCGTGACGTTCGAGCGCCTTCTCGACCTGCACCGGGTAGTAAGCGAAAAGCTCCGTCGCCGTGTCAATCGCCGTCAAGCCGCCACCGATGACGACCGCCGGGAGACGGACTTGAAGGTTGGCGAGCGCGTCGCGTTTGAACGCGCCCGTCAGTTGCAGGGCCATCAAAAAGTCCGAAGCCTTGCGGACGCCGCGCAAGAGGTTGTTCTTCATCCCGACGATGGTCGGCTTGCCCGCGCCGGTCGCAATCGCCACGTGATCGAAGCCGAGCGCCCAAGCATCTTCCACCGTCAGCGTCCCGCCGAAGCGCACGCCTCCGTAGAAGCGGAAGCGCTCGCGGCGCGCGAGCGTGAGGTGGATGAGCGTCAGGAAATTTTTGTCCCAGCGCACCGTGATGCCGTACTCCGAGACGCCGCCGAAGCCCGCCAGCACGCGACGGTCGAGCGCCGTCCCGACCTCCCGCACGTCGGCCACCGCGCGCGGCACTCGCCTCCCCCCGTCGCCCGTCAGTTCTTTATCGAGCGGTTCGATCTTCAGCCCGTCAATGCCGACGACGCCGAAGCCTTCGTTAAGTAGATAATGCGCGAGCGTGTAACCGGCGGGGCCGAGCCCGACGACGAGCACGTCCCTGCCGTTGTACGGCAAGGCGTATGGCCGCTTCGCGTGCAGAGGGTTCCAGCGCGAGAGCAGCGCGTAGATTTCAAAGCCGTAAGGCAGGCGCAGGACGTTCGTCAGCACGCCCGTCTCGGCCTGCGGGATGTCCACCGGCTCCTGCTTCTGGAAGATGCACGACTTCATACAGTCGTTACAGATGCGGTGGCCCGTGCCCGGACACATCGGGTTGTCAATCATCACGAGCGCGAGCGCCCCGATGGAGTCGCCGTCGCGCTGCAAGACGTGCATCTCGGAAATCTTCTCGTCGAGCGGGCAGCCTTCCAGAGAGATGCCGAGCGGGTTGCGCTTGAACGAGCCGTCTCGCTCTTTTAGACCCTTCGAGCACGAGTCCTTGTCGCGCTCGTGGCAGTAGAGACAGTAATTGACTTCGTCCAGCACCTCGCGCTTCGACGCGCGCTGGTCGGTGAGCCCGAAGCCGTCGCGCCGCCGGAGGTTTTTGTCTAAGCCCCGCATCAACTCCGGCACGTCCGCGTCGGGCCGCTCGATCTGCACCAGATGCTCATAGTTCAGAGGGTGCGGGAAGCTGAAAGAGACCCAGCCGCGCACGCGCTCGCGCGCCGGAGGCTGAAACGCGTGGGCCGCCGCCCAAGCCTCCGTCAACCGCAACGCCGCGCGCACGAAGCCGCGAGTTTCGTCAGCAGCCCCTTCTTCCGTCTCCTCCGCCGCCCAAGCCTTCAGCGCCCGCCCGGCTTCCGTCCCCGCCAACTTCGCCCGCGCCTCGTCCGCCGCGCGCGCCGCCTCTTCCGACCACGCCGCTTCCTGCCGCACGCCCTCCTTGCCGAAGTTCTTCTCCCACGCGAGCAGCCGCGCCGTCATCCGCGCGACGCCCAGTTCCCGGTCGTCGGCGAGCGTGTCGTCGAAAGCCGCGTGGCGGAGGCGTTCGAGCGCGGCGTCCGCCGCCTCCGCGTCAACCGTGGCGGCCCTTTCCGCCGGGAAGCTCTTGACCGCGCGCCGCTGGACGAAGTGCTCGAACTCGAAGACCGGGTCTTGCGACCGAATCTCAAGCCCCAAAGCCTCGCGCTCGGCCTCGACGCCGAAGAGCCGCGCGACGAACCGCGAGAGGTGCGGCGCGGCGGCGATCAAAAGCTCCGACTCGGCCTTCGTGCCCCGCAAGTTCTCGCCGCGCGCCTTCGTGTACTCTTCGAGCGCGGCGGAGAGCACGGCATCAGCCGCGCGCAACTCTTCGTAGAACCTCGCGGCCAGAGCGCGCAGGCGCTCCGGGCGGTAAAGGTCGCCGTAAGTAAAACCCTCGATGCCGAGGGCGAAATCAGAATGGGTGGCGTCTAGTGTCGCGGCGTGCGAGTCGTGTTTTCCGTCGGCGGTAGTCGGCATAAATCCCGGTGAGCGTCAGACTGTATCTTTCACGGAGAGAGCAAACGTCGGGCAACTTTCTCCGGCCCCGCGCGTCCCGTTCAAGTCCCTCAGTCCCGTCACCACGGTCGAACGCGCGAAGCCCCCACCGGAGTATAACACCGCCCGCTCGCGCGCCTCAAAACAACGCCCCGCGCCGCCTCCGTCGCAATCAAAATGTCGGTGGCGCGCTTGCCATTTTCGCGCTTTTACCTCTATAATCACCTCGTTTTTGAGGCCCGTTCGTCTAGGGGTTAGGACGTAGCCCTCTCAAGGCTAAAACACGAGTTCAATTCTCGTACGGGCTATTCACCCTCCTCATCACAATGGACAAGACCGCGAATCTCAGGGGCGCTCGGAAGAGCGCCTTTTTGATTATGCCTGCGACCCCTAAGTCTGCCTATCGAGTGTTATAATCGCGCGCCGTTCGGGCCGTTGAATTTGCGGAGGAGACTGACGGGCGAGTGCTTTTGGACGAGAGTAACAGGAAGTTGATCGCGCATTTGTCGAGGGCGCTCGGCGTGTTGGTCGAGCCGCTCGGCGAGAGCATCCGCGCGGTGTGGCGCGACGGTTCGGCCCCGGAC
>DASTQX010000452.1:0-6075 GCA_035761505.1 Pyrinomonadaceae bacterium | reverse complement strand
TGATGAGCGGCCCCGAGGCGGACATCCTGCCCGGCAACGCTCTGCCGATTCGGAACATCCCGCTCGGCACGCAGATTCACAACATCGAGCTGCGTCCCGGCAAGGGCGGCCAGCTCGTGCGTTCGGCCGGCGGCTTCGCGCAGCTCGTCGCCAAAGAGGGAGACTACGCGCAGCTCCGCATGCCTTCGGGCGAGGTGCGGCGCGTCCCCGTCGTCTGCATGGCGACCGTCGGGCAGGTCGGCAACGTCGAGCACGAGAACGTCTCTCTCGGCAAGGCGGGCCGCTCGCGCTGGAAGGGCATCCGCCCGCACGTCCGCGGCGTCGCCATGAACCCGGTTGACCACCCGCACGGCGGCGGCGAAGGCAAGACCAGCGGCGGTCGCCACCCGGTCACGCCGTGGGGCCAGCCGACGCGCGGCTACAAGACGCGCCGCAACAAGCGCACCACGAAGATGATCGTGCGCGACAGAAGAGTTAAATGATTTTAGATTTTGGATTTTAGATTTTGGATTACGGCAGACGCCGAAGGCCGAGGCTCACAATCCAGAATCGGTCATCTAAAATCCAAAATCGTTTCGAGCGAAGCGAGAAAACTTATGGCACGTTCAGTTAAAAAAGGCCCGTTCATTGACGACTACCTGTTGAAGCTGGTCGACCGTATCCGCGAGACGGGGAACCGTCCCCCGGCGATCAAGACTTGGTCGCGCCGTTCGACCATCTCGCCGGACTTCGTCGGCCTGACCTTCGCCGTCCACAACGGCAAGCGTCACATCCCCGTCTATGTGACGGAGAACATGGTCGGCCACAAGCTCGGCGAGTTCGCCCCGACGCGCACCTTCAAGGGCCACGCGGGCACGAAGGCCGAGAAGTCATCGAAGAGAGGGTAAGAAGGTAAATGGTCAATAGTAAATGGTAAATGGATAAGAACCGTCCTTAACCATTCACCATTCACCATTTACGAGGTTTCAGTCATGGAAGCGAGAGCGAGTTCAAAATACTTACGCGGGTCGGCGCAGAAGGCGCGGCTCGTGGTTGACATGATTCGGGGCAAGCAGGTGGGCGACGCGCTCGCCATCTTGCAGTTCACGAACAAGCGCGCGGCCACGCCCATCGAGAAGTGCCTGCGCTCGGCCATCGCCAACGCGACCGAGGCCGCCGAGCGCGGCAATATCGCCGTTGACCCGGACGACCTCTGGGTCAAGGCGTGCTTCGTAGATATCGGGCCGACGAAGAACCGCCGCCGCGTGCGCCCCGCGCCGCAGGGCCGCGCCTACCGCGAGCAGCGCCACTTCTGCCACGTCACCGTCCTGCTCTCGACCGAGGGCAAGGAGAACGGCCCGGCGGGCAAGGGCTCAGCCGCGGGCCGCGGCAAGAAGGCCGACGCGCCTGCCGCGAGGAAGGCCGCCGCCGGTAAGCGTGCGCCCGCCGCGAAGGCCGACAAGGGCGCGGAGAAGACGACGAAGAAGGAAGCCTCCGCGAAACCGGAGGCCGACGCCGCCACGACCGAGGACGCGGCGACTCAGGAATAACCGCTCGAAGACGAGTTGAACGGAGAAGATTGTGGGTCAGAAAGTTCATCCTTACGGCTTCCGCCTCGGCTACAACAAGGACTGGCACTCGCACTGGTACGCGAAGAAGCAGTTCGGCGACTTCCTCTTGGAAGACCTCAAGCTAAAGGCGAATTTGAAGGGTCGCTTCGCGGGCGCGGGCGTCTCGCACGTGGACGTGGAGCGCGCGGCCAACCGCCTCAAGCTCATCATCTACACCTCGCGGCCCGGCATCATCATCGGGCGCAAAGGCGCGGAGATTGACAAGCTCAAGGCCGACATCGCGGCGCGCACGGGCCGGGAAGTGCTCGTCTCGATTCAGGAAGTCCACAAGCCGGAGCTGAACGCGCAGCTTCAGGCCGAGAAGATCGCGCAGCAGTTGGAGAAGCGCATCGCCTTCCGCCGCGCCATGCGCAAGACCGTCGAAGAGACGCTGCGCTTCGGCGGGCAGGGCATCAAGGTCAAGGTCGCCGGTCGCTTGAACGGCGCGGAAATCGCCCGCACCGAATGGCACTTGCAGGGCCGCCTGCCCTTGCACACCTTGCGCGCCGACATTGACTACGGCTTCGCCGAGGCGCACACGACCTACGGCGTCATCGGCGTCAAGTGCTGGATTTATCGCGGCGAGATTCTCGACCCGAAGGCGGCGATGGCGCGCGGCACGCAGCCCGACCCCATCAACGAGCCCCGGAGCGAGCGCGGCGACGGGCGCAGGCCCCGGCGTGACCGCGAAGACGGTGACCGCCCGCGCGGCCCGCGCGGAGACCGTGGCGGACGCGGCCCGCGCGGCGGCGGAGACAGATCATAAGCCGTGATAAGAGATAAGTGGTGAGTGATAAGAGAGACACTCTTACTCATCACTTATCACTCATCACTTATCACTTTACTGGGGTGCATTCATTATGTTGATGCCGAAGAAAGTTAAGCACCGGAAGCAGATGAAGGGGCGCATGAGCGGGGTGGCGAACCGTGGCAGCGCGATCAGCTTCGGCGAGTTCGGGCTCAAGACCCTTGAGCCGGGGTGGATTACCGACCGCCAGATCGAGGCCGCGCGTATCGCCATGACGCGCCACATCAAGCGCGGCGGCAAAATCTGGATTCGCATGTTCCCCGACAAGCCGATCACCAAGAAGCCCGCCGAAACCCGCATGGGCAAGGGCAAAGGTGCTCCCGACCACTGGGTCGCGGTCGTCAAGCCCGGAAGGGTGCTCTACGAAATCGAGGGCGTGGCCGAGGACGTGGCGCGCGAGGCGATGCGCCTTGCGGCGCAGAAACTCCCCTTGAAGACCAAGTTCGTGACCCGCGCCGAGCAAGAGGGAGGCGCAGTTTAAGACGATGAAAAGACGTGAAGAAGTCGAACGCCTGACGGGCATGTCGGACGAAGAGTTGAAGGACGAGGCGGCGCGCTTGAAGGAGTCTTTGTTCCGCCTCAACTTCAAACTCGCGCTCGGCGAGGTGGACGCGGTCAAGACCGTGCGGCGCGAAAAGAAGGCGCTCGCCCGCGTCCAGACACTCATGCGCCAGCGCGCGGGCCAGCAGCAGCAGGCCGAGGCGGCAAAATAAAAGAGGGTCAATAGTAAATGGTCAATGGTGAATAGAAAAAGCGTTCTTCCCATTTACCATTTACCATTCACCATTTACGAGGATTGTGATGGCAGAAGAGACTAAAGAAGAAGTGGCGACGACCTCGGACGAGCAGGCGGCGGAAGCGACCGCCTCCGGCGAGGGGTTAGCGCAGGCGCAGGCCGCGGGCGTGGACGCGCAGGCGGGCGACGCGACGGGCGCGGAGGCCGGGAAGCGCGGGCGGCGGGCCGAGAAGATCGGCATCGTCTCCTCGGACAAGATGGAGAAGACGGTCGTCGTGCGCGTTGACCGGCGCATCAAGCACCCGAAGTATCGCCGCTACGTCCGCCGCACGTCGAAGTTCATGGCGCACAACGAGCGCGGCGCGACCGTCGGCGACAAGGTGCGTATCGTCGAGACGCGGCCCCTCTCGGCCCGCAAGCGCTGGCGCGTCATCGAGATTATTCAGAAGGCGGAGAAGTAAAAGAGGTAAATAGTAAATGGTCAATGGTGAAGAGGAAGAACCTGTCTTTCACCATCTACTATTTACCGTTCACCATTTACTGAGGTGTTGAAATGGCTATTCAGATGCAAACGTCTCTCGACGTGGCGGACAATTCCGGAGCGCGGCGGGTGGAGATGATCCAGACCGTGGGCGGCTCGACGAAGGCGACCCGCGCGAGCCTCGGCGACAAGATTAAGGTGACGGTCAAGGAAGCGTCGCCCGACGGCGCGGTCAAGAAGGGCACGGTGCACAACGCCGTCATCGTGCGCACGCGCAAGGAGGTGCGCCGCAAGGACGGCACCTACATCCGCTTCGACCAGAACGCGTGCGTGCTCATCAAGCCGGACGACACGCCCATCGGGACGCGCGTCTTCGGCCCCGTCGCCCGCGAACTCCGCGACCGCAACTTCATGAAGATCGTTTCGCTCGCGCCGGAGGTGATTTAAGAGATGGCAACAGCAAAGAAAACGAGACGCTCGCGCATCAAAAAGGGCGATCAGGTGGTCGTCATCGCGGGCCGCGACAACGGCAAACGCGGGCGCGTGCTCGAAGTGAAGCCCGCCGAAGGCAAAGTCAAGGTCGAAGGCATCCAGATGATTAAGCGCCACCAGAAGGCCAACCCGGCTTCGGGGCGCGGCGGCGGCATCATTGACCGTGAAGCCTACATCAACATCTCGAACGTGCAACTGATTGACCCACAGTCGGGCAAGCCGACGCGCGTCCGCTATCAGATCAACGACGACGGCACGAAGACGCGCGTCGCCGTGCGCAGCGGTCACACGCTGGACAAGGATTAAGTAGTCAAAGGTTAAAGTCCCATCCCCGGCAACGGACGCCCCGCGCGGGCTCCGAGACCTGGGACGAAGATGGACTGGAAGAGGTTAGAAAGAAAATGGCAGCCAGACTGAGAGAGCGTTACCACGCGGAAATAGCCCCGGCGCTCGCCAAAGAGTTCGGCATCACGAACCCGATGGCGGTGCCGAGACTGGAAAAGATCGTCCTCAACATGGGGCTCGGCGAGGCCATCGCCAACGCCAAGATCATTGATTCGGCGGCGGACGAGCTGCGCGCCATCGCGGGTCAGCGCCCCGTGACGACGAAGGCGAAGAAGTCCATCGCGGCCTTCAAGCTCCGTCAGGGGATGCCCATCGGGACGATGGTCACGCTCCGCGGCGACCGGATGTACGAGTTCCTTGACCGCCTCGTGTCGGTGGCCCTGCCGCGCGTCCGTGACTTCCGCGGCGTCTCGGCCAAGGCGTTCGACGGGCGCGGCAACTACACGCTCGGCGTCCGCGACCAACTCATCTTCCCCGAAATTGATTTCAACAAGGTGGAGAAGACGCGCGGGATGAACATCTCGATTGTCACGACCGCGCGCGACGACGAGCAGGCCCGCGCGCTCCTCAAGGCGCTCGGCATGCCTTTCAGGCAGCAGTAGAGACCGTCAACCGCGAATCGTGAACGGTGAAGAACTGTTCCGTCACGATTCACGATTGACGATGGACGAGGGTTAAATGGCGAAGAAGTCTTTGATCGCGAAAGCGAAGCGGAAACCGAAGTTCTCCGTGCGCGCCTACACGCGCTGCCAGCGGTGCGGGCGGCCCCGCGCCTACCTGCGCAAGTTCAAGCTGTGCCGCATCTGTTTCCGCGAACTGGCGTTGCAGGGGCAGATTCCCGGCGTCGTCAAGTCGAGCTGGTAGCGGCGCGGCGGGCGAAATTTCAGCGGACGACCCGTCAGTAGTCAACCCCTCCGCGCGTGCGGAGGGCGCTGAAACCTGACGGCTTTATGTGGAGCTTGGAGAGTAATGACTGACCCTATTGCCGACATGTTGACGCGGATGCGCAACGCGATTGCCGCGAAGCACTCGCGCGTGGACATCCCGGCGTCGAAATTGAAACTGGAGATCGCCCGCATCCTCAAGGAGGAGGGCTACATCAACAACTTCGTCATCAAGGGCGAAGGGCCGAAGCGCACGATCCGCATCTTCCTGCGCTACGACGCGCGCGGAACCTCCTCGATCACGCACCTCTCGCGCGTCTCGCGGCCCGGTCGCCGCGTCTATATGGGCGCGACCGACATCCCGCGTGTCCTCGGCGGCTACGGCGTCAACATCGTCTCGACCTCGCGCGGCCTGATGTCGGGCAAGCGCGCCCGCCGCGAGAACGTCGGCGGAGAGGTGCTGGCGGAAATCTACTAAAGTGACAGGAGATAAGTGATGAGTGATAAGAGTAAAGCTCTTTCTCATCACTTATCACTCGTCACTTGTCACTGAGGTTGTTATGTCTCGTATTGGAAAGAAACTAATCACGGTTCCGAAGGGCGTCACGGTGACGGTCGGCGAGCGCGAGCTGGAGGTCAAGGGGCCGAAGGGCACGCTCAGGACGCCCGTCCCCGAAGGCATCGTCTTCAAGCTCGACGGCGACCAACTCGTGGCCGAGCGCGCGGGCGACCACCTCGCC
>DASTQX010000451.1:0-16563 GCA_035761505.1 Pyrinomonadaceae bacterium | reverse complement strand
GCGGCTGCACGCGCTCGGAGCCCGTCTCGCGGAGTCGGAGCAGAGCGCGGCGGCGCAGCCCGCGAGGGACAAGGACGCCGAGAAGGGGCGACTCGCGAACATTCTGAGCCGCCCCGAATACAACAAGGAGGTGGCCGAGGGCGGCGCGCTCCAACGGCTCGTCGAACAGTTCTTCAAGTGGCTGAACGACCTCTTCCCCGACTTCGCCCCGGTGCGGCCCGGCGCGACTCCGGGCACTTCGCGCGCGGCGCAAATCTTCGTCATCGGGCTCTGCGTCCTCGTCCTCGCCTTCGTCGTGCGGAAGTTGTGGCGGCGGCGCGCGCACAGAGTAAAGACCAAGCGGCGGCGCGAGGCGCGCGTCGTGCTCGGCGAGCGGCTGGAGCCCGACCAGACCGCCGCCGACCTCCTGACGGACGCCGAGCGGCTGGCGCGCGCGGGCGACCTCCGGGGCGCGATTCGCAAGGCTTACGTCGCGCTCCTCTGCGAACTCGGCGACCGCCGCGTTATCCGCCTCGCGCAGCACAAGACGAACCGCGACTACCTCCAAGCCATCCGCGCCTCCGCGTCTCCACGGCTCTACACCGAGATGCTCCCGCTGACCTTCAACTTCGAGCTGCACTGGTACGGCTTGCAGGCCGCCGAAGAGAACGACTGGAAGGACTTTCACCAGCGCTGCCGTCAAGTGCTGAAAAGCATTTGAGTTCAAAGCTCAGGACGGCGAGAGCCTTCGAGCTTTGAGCTTTAAACTCTGAACTTAAATTTATGCGCGGACGCCTCGTCATCTTCCTGACCATCGTCGTGATGCTCGTCGTGCTCGTCGCGCTGAACGCGGCGTCATACGTGCGCGTCGAGCGGGAGGGTGATTCGGAGTCCGCGCCCGACCGCTCGACTCTGAACGCGGGGGCGACGGGCACGCGGGCGCTCTACGAGTACCTTGAGCAGACGGGCCACCGCGTCGAGCGCTGGGGGCTGCCCGCGTCGGCGCTGCTCGCGGAAGAGGGCGAGGTGAAGCCCTCGACCTTCGTCATTGTGGGGCGGACGCGGCGGCCCGTCGAGAGCGAAGAGATGGGAGACATCCTGCGTTGGGTCGCGCGCGGCGGGCGGCTCGTGTTCGTTGACCGCAGCACGCAAATCCTCCCCACTTCGGGCCGCTGGGGCGTGGCGTCCGAAGTCTATGAAGAGCCCGGCTACGACGTGCGCCCCGAAGACGTGGAGAGCATGACGAGGGACGTGCCCCTCATCGTCCCTTCGCAGCCGACCGCGCTCACGCGCGACGTGGCGCAGGTCACGCGCTCGCGCTTCGCCGCGCGCCTGCACATCTACACCACCGAGCCGAAGCACGGAGCGCCGCGCGTCGTCGTCGGCACAGATGGAGGCGGCGGGCCGGGACGCGCCGCGCCTCCTCCTCCTCCGCGCCCCATGCCGACGGCGGAGGAAGAAGACATCTTCGACGAAGAGAGTGAAGAGGATGATGAGGCGACACCCTCGCCCGTCATCGCGGCGGACGTGCCGGAGGAAGCGACAGCCGCTTCGTCGCCGCTCGCGCCCGTGCAGCACCTCCCCGACGGGCGCGAAGGCGAAGGCTCTCTGCTCGTTGATTACGCCTACGGGCGCGGGCGCATCGTCGTCTTGAGCGACCCCTTCATCGTCTCGAACGCGGGACTCAACCGCTCTGACAATCTCCTGCTCGCGGTGAACATCGTCGCGGGCGGCGGCGGAATCGTCGCCTTCGACGAGTTCCATCAGGGCTTCGGCGCGACGCGCAACCAACTCTTCGCCTACTTCGCGGGCACGCCCATCCTCTGGCTCTTCGCACAGGGAGCCTTCATCGTCGCGGCCATCGTCTGGACGCGGGGCCGCCGTTTCGCGCGCCCGCTCCCCGCGCCGCACGCCGACCGCCGCTCGAAGCTCGAATTCGTCGCCTCGATGGCCGAGTTGCAGCAACGCGCGCGCGCCTACGACCTCGCCGTCGAGAACATCTACGGGCGCACGCGACGGGCGCTCGCGCGCTACGCGGGCGCGGGGTCGGACGCCTCGCCTTCGGAGTTGGCCGCGCGCGTCGCCGCGCGTTCGGGCCGCGACCCGCGACCGCTCGAAGCGCTGCTCCGCGAGTGCGAGGACGCGATGGCCGGAGCGCCGCTCAATGCGCGACAGGCGCTCGCGCTCGTCGCTCGTCTGCGCGAACTCGAACGCGAACTCGGCATCCGCATGCGCGCGCGCGAGGTCAGGCAGGCGGAGCGGCTTTAAGAGTCGGGATTCGTTTATGGTTCAGCGGAAGAGAATCAACTTAAGCTCTCCACATCTTTTCGGAACGCGAGACTGAAAAATTCAAAATGCTTCAATACGTTCCCTCGACAGTCGAGCACATACGCGCGGAGCTGGGTAAGGTCATCGTCGGGCAGGAAGCGGTCGTCGAGCAAGTTCTGGTCGCGCTCCTCGCCGAAGGGCACGCGCTCATCGAAGGCGTGCCGGGGACGGCGAAGACCTTGATGGTCAAGACGCTGGCGCGCATCGTCGGCGCGGACTTCAGCCGCATCCAGTTCACGCCCGACCTCATGCCCTCGGACATCACGGGGACGAACGTCTTCAACGTGGCGACGGCCTCTTTCTCTTTAAGGCGCGGGCCGGTCTTTACGGACGTTCTGCTCGCCGACGAGATCAACCGCACGCCGCCGAAGACGCAGGCCGCCTTGCTCGAAGCGATGGAGGAACGGCAGGTGACGATTGACGGCGAGACGCAGCCGCTCTCGCCGCTCTTCACCGTCTTCGCCACCGAGAACCCCATCGAGTACGAAGGCACGTACCCTCTGCCCGAAGCGCAGCTCGACCGCTTCCTTCTCAAGATTCTCATCGGCTACCCCTCGCCCGAAGAGGAGACGCGCATCGTCGCGAACTGGGACGAGGGCTTCAACGCGCGCCGTCTGAATCAGGTGGACATCCAGCCGCTCGCCGAGGCCGAGGCCGTCGCGCATTGCCGCGCCGAAGTCCGCCGGACGCGGATGGAGCCGGGCGTGCAACGCTACTTGGTCGAAATCATCCGCCGCACGCGTGAGCATCCTTCGGTCGCTTACGGCGCGAGCCCGCGCGCCTCGGTCGCGCTGCTGCTCTGCTCGAAGGCGCTCGCCACGATGCGCGGGCGCGACTTCTCGACGCCCGACGACGTGCGCGACATCGCGCGCCCGGTGCTGCGCCACCGCATCTCCCTGCGCGCCGAGGCCGAACTCGACGGCGCGACCAACGACAGCGTCGTCACCGACATCTTGCAGACCGTCGAAGTGCCGCGTTAGCCGGAAGCGATAAGAGGGCACGATGCCGAACTTTGAACCTTTAGACCCGAACTTCGAGGCGCGCGTGCGCGCGAGCTTCGAGCGGCAGCGCGTGATGGAGACCATCGGGGCGAGATTAAAAAGCGTCCTGCCGGGCGAGGTGGAGATCGAGTTGCCGTTCCGCCAAGACCTCACGCAGCAGCACGGCTATCTCCACGCCGGAATCGTCACCACGGTCGTCGACTCGGCCTGCGGCTACGCGGCCCTGAGCCTCACGCCGCCCGGCGGCGAAGTGCTCTCCGTCGAGTTCAAGATAAATCTTCTCTCCCCGGCGACGGGCGAGCGGCTCGTCGCGCGGGCGAGCGTGAAGCGGGCCGGTCGGAACATCACGGTCTGCGTCGGCGACGCCTTCGCCGTGGACGCCGGGCGCGAGAAGCTGGTGGCGACGATGCTGGCCACCATGATGATTGTCCGCGAAGGCGGTTGAGGTCAGGACTGACACGCGAGTCGGCCCGCGACGTTGCAGACCGGGATGAGCTTCATCTTCACCAAACGTTTCTACGCGCTGCTGGCGCTCGGCTTCGTGCCGCTCTCGATGTCTTGGGGGCGGCCCGGCCTGCGGTGGCTGACGCTTCTGTTCGACGCAGCGCTGCTCGCGCTGGCGTTCGCCGACAGCCGAATGAGCCGCCTGCCCGAAGGCGTCGAGATCGAGCGCGAGTTCGGCGGGCGCTTTCACATCGGCGCGGAGACGGAAGTGCGCGTCAACGTCCTCAACCACACGGCGCGCGCGCTCGACCTGCGAATCAAGGACGAGCACCCGCCGGCTCTCGTCCTCACGTCGGGCCGCGAGGCGCGTTTGAGGGTCGGGGCCGGGGAGTCGAAGTCTCTCGCCTACACCTTGAAGCCGCCGCGCCGTGGCCGCTTCGAGTTCGGGCGCGTGGCCGTGCGTTTCGTCTCGCGTCTGGGGCTCGTGTGGCGCGAGACCTACGCGGGCGAAGCGCAGACCGTCAAGGTTTATCCGAACGTCCGGCGCGCGCGCGAGGCGGAACTAAAAGCTCTGGGCGCTCGCTCGCTCGTCGCGGCGCAGAGGCGTGCCGCTTGGCGCGGCGAGGGGCGCGACTTTGAATCCCTGCGCGAGTACGTGCCGGGCGACGAGTTGCGCCACGTCTCTTGGAGCGCGACAGCGCGGCGCGGTCGCCTGACGACGCGGCAGTACCAGATCGAGCGCGACCAGACCGTGCTCATCGCGCTCGACGCCGGTCGCTTGATGACGGCGCGCATCGAGGACGAGACGAAGTTCGACTCGGCCATCCACGCGGCGCTCGCCTTGATGAGCGCGGCGGCGCGCGGCGGCGACCACGCGGGCCTCGTCGTCTTCGGTCGCCGGATCAAAGCCTTCGTCCCCCCGACGCGCGGGCGCGAGCAGACGGACGCCGTGCTCGAAGCCCTCCACGCCGTCGAGCCCGAACTGATCGAGCCTTCCTACACGCGCGCCTTCGAGTTCATCGCGGCCAACGTCAAACGCCGCGCGCTCGTCGTCGTCCTCACAGACCTCGTGGACGAAGAGGGCTCGCGCGAACTGCTCGCCTCGCTCCGCATCCTCCGCCCCCGTCACCTTCCCCTCGTCGCCACCATCGGCGACCGCGACCTGCGCGCCTCCGTCCGCGACTCCCCCACGGACATCCACGGCCTCTTCACCCAATCCGTCGCCGAAGAGATCATGCTCCAACGCGAAGCCGCCCTCCGCCACGTCGAAGCGCAAGGCGGCCTCGCCCTCGACGTGACCGCCGCCGCCCTCGTCCCCTCACTTCTGGAAACTTACATCCGAGTAAAAGAACGCGGCCTGCTCTGAGTTTGAAAAAAGAAGGAGCGGTTGTTAATTCGCTTTCGCCTCTTCGCTTCGACCGGCCAGCAGGAGGTACGCGTAGAGCGCGAGGCCGGTGACGGCGGCGATGGTGAATTTCATCGCGGCGGGGATGGCGGCGGGCGAGATGAAGCCTTCGATGAGCCCGGCGACGGCGAGGAGCGGGACGCAGCCGAGGAGGAGTTGGATGGCCTCGCGCCCGCGCAGGCGGAGGTTGTCGAAGCGCGAGAGGTCGCCGGGGAACAGCAGCGCCGTGCCGAAGAGGAGCCCCGCGCCGCCCGCGATGAAGATGCACGTCAGCTCGATGACGCCGTGTCCGGCCATGAACGTGACCAGCTCGTGGCCGTACCCGGCGCGGTAGGTGAGCGCGAGCACCGAGCCGATGCTCACGCCGTTCAAGACCATCACGTAGAGCGTGCCGAGGCCGAACATCGCGCCGCCCGCGAAGGCGTTGAAAGTGACCTGTATGTTGTTGGTGGCGATGCCGGTGGCCTCGACCTGATTGGCCTTGTTGATGCGTTCCCACCAGCGCCGCTTGATGTCGGTGTTCTGCTGCCTCCACAGCGGCGGAATTCCCGCCAGCTCCGAGAACTCCGCGTCGCGCCAAGTCCCGGCGAACGAGAGCACGCCGAAGAGCATGAAGACCGCGAACGAGAGCGCCGTGTAGCGCCACGTCTTGCGAAAGACCGAGGGGAAGTCGCGCGCGAAAAACTTGCGGAGGCGGTGGCGGCCTTCGGAGGCGTCGGCGCGGTAGATGCGCCCGTGCGCGCGGATGACGAGGCTGTTGAGGTAGTTCACCAGACGCGGGTCGCGGCTCTCGGCCCGCGCAATCGCAAGGTCAGAGGACGTGCGCCGGTAGATGCGCCCCAACTCGCGCACCTCCTCGCGGTGCAGACGCCTCAGCGCCGAGCGGTCGAGCAGCTTCAGCAAATCCTCCAAGCGCTGCCAAGCGTTCTTGCGTTCTTTGATGAAACGGTCGGAAGACATAAAGGGCAGATGCGGACGCCGGATGTTAGCCGTCGGTTAAGTAAGCACGCGCCGCTTGAGGCGTCCATTCTAACATCCGGCATCCGTTCCGGGTGGCCGAAAAATTACTAGAAGCGGTCTCATAAATAGCACCTGGGCAAAATCCTGATGCAGCCCAGGTGCACGAAGCCGAGATAGTTCTCATCATGGAAGTCGAAGCGCATCGCGATTCGGCGGAAGTTCTGAAGCCAAGCGAACAGCCGCTCAATCTTCCACCATCGCTTGTAGCGCCGGTGCGGTCTGCCGTCCTGCGTCCGAGCCTTCTTCCGGTTCGACTTGTGCGGCGCGATCATCTCGATGCCCCACTCTTTGAGTTCGGCGTCGAGCGGATCGGAGTCGTAAGCCTTATCGCCGATCAGTCGCTCAGGCCCTTGAGCGGTAAGAACTTCGGCGAGAGTTGCTTGGACAATGGTGGCTTCATGCGGGCTAGCAGACGTCGCGTAGACGGCGAGAGGAAGACCAGAGCGGTCTGCCACCACCATGAGCTTCGTACCTTTGCCCCACCTGGTCTTTCCCACCCGGAGCCCCCCTTTTCGCCACGATGAACGTGGCGTCAATGAAGCACTCGGATAAATCTAAGTTGCCGCGTTCTTTGAGGTCTTGGGCGAGTGCTTCGAGCACTTTGCGCAGAGTGCCCTCTCTGACTCACTGCTGGAACCTGCGGTGGCAGGTCTGGTAAGGCGGGAAGCGGTCGGGCAAGTCCTGCCAGCGTGCACCGCTTCTGAGTATCCAGAGGACGCCATTCATCACTTCACGGGTGTCTCTCCACGGGCGACCACGTCCATCGTCACGGCGTGGCAACTCAGGTATTAAAGACTCGATAAGCAGCCATTGTTCATCAGTTAGTTCTTCTCGGCGTGCCATGCCAAAATCGTAGCAGGGCTATTGCAACCATTAGTGTTGACATAATACTGCGTCTGAAATATCTTCACTAAACTTCACGCAGGGTTCCTGCTGGCGCCGGTCGCTAGCCTCACACTAACCAAGTTATCTAGACAGGAGTTAAGACGCGCTTGTACTCATAAGTACGAGAGCCTTTACTCTGTTCTCGACACCAAAATCATAGGAGAATCCTCATGGAAGGCCACCACCTCAGCACAAAATATCTCGATGCCGCTATCAAAACGATGGAAAGGAATCGAGCTTTATTATTTGCCATCAGCTTGGTTGCCGCTTTGATACTTGTCATTGTCTACTTGGACAAGAAAAGTTTTGACGTAGAGCAGGCCGAAAGACACCTCTCGTTTTATCAACCGCGGTGCGCCCGCATCCATGAACAACTGAAATCAATAGAGGGTTGGAACGAAGATGTAATGGGCGGTGATTCCACATTCTTCAAGGGGTGCGCCGAGCTGAATAAAATCAGGAGCTTTGTAGTCGCGAACGTCAACGATAAAAGCCAATTGAGGGAGCTGAGCGAGAATATTTACAAGTTGCATATAATCCAAAATGAAATGAATGGAGTTAAATTACCTTTGGGCCATATGGCTCCATTAGGCATTGGCTTCCCAGTCCCTCGTAACGACATGTTCATAATTTGTGGTGCGTTATTGGTGGTTCTCTATACGTGGCTGGTCTTCTCATTCCGACAGTTGGCTAACATCAGTGAGAAGATAAGCATACTGTTTCCTGACGGTAGGTCTGAAGAGCCCGAAGGTAATCGAGCCACAGTTCAAGACTTGGTCGAAATCAACTTTCTATTTGACCGATCAAAGGGCTGGAAAATTTCCGTGTTTGTAGTTCTTATATTTGTGATGGCCCCACTCTCGATGACAATAGCCATCATCAGTGATTACTTTCTGCATCTTCCCGAAGACACACGAGATCTATTGAATGTCCCGCTGATAACACAGGGAGGGATGACGCTGCTGCTTTGGTGGGAGAGTTACTTGATTCTGAGAGCTGATAAAAAAGTTGACAAAGCTCAGCAGTCGAACTCACAGGAAGATGGCTCGAAGCCCGATGCGCCTATAACCGTTCCATAATGGAGCTAGAGAACAGGTACTCCTAGGGGTTTGTGTCCCGAGAAATACTTCCAGGCGAGAAGAGATTGTTTGGTGAATCCCATCAGTGGAGCTAAGATAGCCCATTGTTTATCAGTTAGTTCTTCACCTGGTGCCATGCCGAAATGCTAACACAGGTATTTATGAGACGGCTTCTACCTATTTAGGTGGTGAGCCCGCGCCCTCTCTTTCCGTAAACTGCGTCCTGCGTCCGATGGCGACCTCGGAATCGCGACCGGCGCTGCGCCGGATTCGGACGCGAGACGGGAAGGATGCCGTGGCCGCCGCCCGACAGTGAAGAACGGGCGCGCGGGCCGCGCTCTTTCCGTGCCGACACGCCCACACCAGGAAATCCGAGTCTCCTCCGCCCGGCGCGCGCGCAAGAGGCGCGCGCCTCCATCCCGAAACGAGGATTCCTCCATGAACGTCCAGAGATGCAAGTTGATAGTCTTAGCCGTTGCGCTCCTCTTCGGCGGGGCGATGTTTCTGACGCCGAGGATTTCCGAAGCGGGCGCGAGCGCCCTCGACGAACAGTTGGCCGCCGTCCTCAACCAGCACGGCTTCACGGGCCGCGCCGGCTCTTCGCTCGAACAACGTCTGGGCCGCAAACTCGACCGCCAACTCGCCGAACTCGGCGGCAGCGCGTTCCACGACAGCCTGCTCGGACTTGCCGACGACAACTCCTGCGCCGGATGCCACGCCGCGCCCGCCGGCTTCGGCGACACACAGTCCATCGCCATCGGCGTCGAGAACAACGACACGGTCGGCCCCGACCGCGCCGGGCCGCGCAACCAGCGCCGCGCGCCTTCGGTCATCAATAACGCCTTCTTCCCGGCGCTGATGTGGAACTCGCGCTTCAGCCGACCTTCTTTCACAACGGCGCTTTCACTAATCTCGAAGACGCCTTGCGTTATCACCTCGACGCGGCGGGCTCCGCGCCGCTTTACGACCCGGCGCAGGCGGGCTTAGACGCAGACCTGCAAGGCCCGCAAGGGCCGATTGCGCCCGTGCTCGCGCGCCTCGACCCACTGCTGGCGACGCCCGTCAATCTGTCCGCGGACGAGTTCCGCCAGCTCGTCGCCTTCCTCCGCACCGGGCTCCAAGACCCGAAGGCCAACGCCCAAGAACTGCGCAAGCTGATCCCCAAGAAGTTGCCGAGCGGAAGACCGTTGGCGAACTTTCAGTAAGAGCCGGGGGCGAAGTGCGAAGCACGACGCCCACGGGACAATCGAGAAAACAGTTCCGACCTTGAAGGGGTCGCAGTTTCAACGTCGAACTGCGACCCCTTCTCCGGCCCGCTCCACGGTCACTTCTTCTCGTTCGTCGTGCCTTTGCTGAGCAGCCCGGAGACGCGTTCGAGGTTGGTCTGGTAAACCTGAAGGTTCGGGTCGTTGTTCTCTTTGCCGAGCGCGACGGCCTTTTCGTAGCCGGGGCGCGCGAGGTCGAGCTTGCCGCTCCGCTCGAAGGCTTCGGCGAGACTGTCATAGACGTTCGCCGATTGCGGGTAGCGCTCGACGTTCGACTTGAAGGCGGCGATGGCTTCTTCCGTCTGCCCCGCGCCCATGAGTTGATAGCCGACCTGATTGACGAGCGCTTCGGGCGGGTTGAGGGTGAAGCCCAACCGCTCGGAGAGCTTGCGGTAGTGGGCCTCGACGGCTTTGAAGTCGCCGTTGATCGCGCCCGTGTTCGGGTCGCGCGGGTACTGCCAGCCGTCGAAGGCTTTGCGCAGGCCCGCGTAGTGGCTGCGCAAGACGACCGAGCCGTGATCCTCGTCCGCCATCTCGACGGCCTCCCAGGAGAACCCGCTCGTCTGCTGCTTCTGAAGAACGTCCTTGAAGAGCTTGAAGGCGTCGCCGATGTCGCCCGGCTCGTTGCCGAGCGAAACGAGGAGCGTCCGGTTGTAGTCCTTGCGGTTCTTGAAGAACTCCTTCGCGCGTTCGATGAGGAGGAAGTTGTCCCACTGGAGCGCGGGGCTCACCGAGATGTAGGCGTTGAAGAGTTCGGGCCGCGAGAGCATCGCGTGGACGGCGAAGAGCCCGCCGAGCGAGTGGCCCGCGAGCACGCGGAAGGGCTGCGTCCGGTACTGCTTCTCGACGTGCGGGATGAGTTCCGTCTCGATGAACTTGAGGAACTTGTCACCGCCGCCGCTCGTCGGGAAACGGATGTTGGGGTTGCCGGGAAGCTGCGCGACGTGCGTCGGCGAGAGGTCGCGCTGGCGGTCGGTGTTCGGGATGCCGACGACGATCATCTCCGGCATCCGGTTGTTGCGCGCAAGGAAGGAGACCGTGCCGCTCGTGTGCAGCAGGTGGGCGTCGCCGTCCGTCATGTAAAGGACGGGATAGCGCTGCCCGTCGCGCTCGTAGCCGGGCGGCACGCGGACGAGGATGGCGCGGTCTTCGCCGAGCACGGCGGACTTGACGGTGATGCGCGCCGGGGCGTCGTAGGCGGGCGGCGGCGCGGCTTGTCCGAGCGCGGCGGGCGCGAGCACGAGCAGGACGAAGATGATGGAAGCGGCGGAGAGTGCGTTCGAGAAGGCGGCGGTTGTGCGTTTGAGTTTCATGGCTTCCTCCACGTGCCAAAGGAAAGGGAACTGGCCGGAACCCGGCCCGACGTGCTTTGAGGACGGAGACGTGACGGGGCCGAGTCTCCTGCTTGCGAGGTCGTTGACGCCGGGATTCTACACGCCAAACTTCTCCGCTCAAGACCACGGCCTGATTAATTTACAAGAATTTACAAGGCTCCAATTCGTCATCTCCGAAATCCAAAATGATGGACGCCCGCAGCCCCTTTCGAGGGCTTTGCCAACAGCTTCTTAACGTTTCGCTTTCGCCTTTCGCCCTTCGCCTTTTCCCCTCTTCGCCTTTTCCCCTTATCATGTCCCCGTGGAACGCATCGTCGAGTGTGTGCCGAACTTCAGCGAGGGCCGGGACGCGGGCGTGGTCGCGCGACTGGTCGAGGCGGTCGAGGCGGTCGAGGGCGCTTTGATTCTGGGGACGCACGTTGACCCGGATCACAATCGCTCGGTGCTGACGTTCGTCGCGCCGCCCGAAACGGTCGTCGAGGCGGCGGTGCGCGTCGTCGCGCGCGCGGCGGAGTTGATTGACTTGCGCCGGCACTTGGGCGAGCACCCGCGCATGGGCGCGTGCGACGTGCTGCCCTTGGTACCCGTGCGCGGCGTGACGGTCGCAGAGTGTGTCCCTCTGGCGCACGAGGCGGGACGGAGGATCGCGTCCGAACTCGGCATCCCCATCTACTTCTACGAGAGCGCGGCGCTGAGGCCGGAGCGGAGGAACCTCGCCGACGTGCGGCGAGGCGGCGTCGAGCTTCTGCGCGAGCAGATCGGCACCGTGCCGGAGCGCGCGCCCGACGTTGGGGCACCGCGCGTCCACGAGAGCGCGGGCGCGTGCATCGTCGGCGTGCGACCCCTGCTCATCGCCTACAACGTCAACCTCAAGACGAACGACTTGAGCGCGGCGCGGCGCATCGCGCGCGCGGTGCGCGGGCGCGACGGCGGGCTGCTGCACTTGAAGGCGCTCGGCTTCGAGCTGGTCACGCGCGGCGTCGTGCAGGTCTCGATGAACCTGACGAGCTACGAGGAGACGAACCTCCACCAAGCCTTCGAGGCCGTGCGCCGCGAGGCCGAAGCGCTGGGCGTCGAAATCTTGGGGAGCGAAATCGTCGGCCTCGTCCCGCAGGCCGCGCTCGACCGCACCGCCGAACACTTTCTCAAACTCGAAAACTACTCGCCCGATATCGTGCTCGAAAACCGCATCGCCGCCGCGCTCGAAAGAAAGGAGCAGGAGAAACGATGAACGCGGAACGCTGAACGGAAAAGCAGAATCCCGAAGTCAGGAGTCAGGAGCCGGAAGGAAGAGGCCGCGTCCTCTTCTCTTCTGACTACTGGATTCTGTCTCCTGTCTCCTCTTCTCCATTCATCGTTCATCGTTCCGCGTTCGTCATTTCGTTTAAGCATGACTCACTTGAAACTCATCGCCGGGGCGGTCGCGCTGGAGGGTTGGCGGGCGGCGCGGCAGCATCTCTATTCGCTGCTGGTGCTGACGCCGTTGGTGTTGGGGATGACGTACTTCGGCGTGGGGCGGATGGTGGAGGAGAACGCGGGGTTGGAGCCTTCGCCCGCGTTGGCCGTGGGGCTGGCGGTGGCGGCGGCGGCGGCGCTCTTGGCGCTCTCGATGTCGAGGGCGAGCGTGGAGCTTTATCACCTGCGGACGCCGGAGGCGCTGCTCGACACTTTGCCGGTCGGGCCGGGCGCGCATCTGGACGCGGCGCTCTTGCGGCGGGCGGCGCGGACGGCGGCGGCGGGCGGCGCGGCGCTCTTAGGGCGAAAGTTGGTGGGCGGCGGGACGTTCGCAGGCGGTTGGTTGTGGGCGGCGCTCCTGTTGTTCGTGTGCGTGTTGGCGTTGGGCGAAGTGCTGGCGGCGCTCGGATGGATTCACTGGTGGCACAGGCGCGAGCGGGCGCACGCGGCGCTCGGCGTGTTGATGTTCGCGGCGTGCGCGTGGGCGGGCGGGTTGCTGCTGCTGTTGATGGTCAAGCCGGAGAAGCTGACTCTCGCGAGTCCGGGCGTGGTCTTGTTGGGGAGTGCGATGTTGACGGGCGTGCTGTTCGTGCTCGTCCGCGTGTTGCACGGGAAGTGGCGGGCGGCGGATATCGAGTTTGCGAAGCGTCTGGGGTCGAAAGACCGCGCGGGCTCTCTGGGCGAGCGGGTGGCGCGGCGGCTCAAGGGTTCGAGCGCGGTGCGGGCACAACTCGCGCGTGACTTGCAGTTGACGCTGCGCGGTTTCTCTTCGGCGGTGTACACGGCGGCGGGGCTGGCGGCGTTGTGGCTGTTGGTGCTGGCGGCGGTGTTGACGACGGGGGTGTTGCCGGAGGAAGGTCTGTTGTTCGGCGGCGGCGGCGGGGCGGCAGGCGGCGAGGTCGGCTGGTTCGAGGCGACGTGGCTTCCGCCGGTCTTGGCGGTGAAGGTCATCTGCGTGCTGGCGGTCGCGTCGCTGGTGTCGCTCGTGCCGGTGCTGGTGGCGCACGAGTCGGCGCACCTGTGGTTGGAGCGTTCGGTCGGGGTGAAGGCGGCGGAGGCGTGGCGGGCGAAGCTCTGGTACGCGCGGCTCGTCTCGGTGCCTGCGCCGTTGCTGGCGTGGGGCGTGGGTGCTCTGAGCGGAGAGGTCGAGGGCTTCTACTTGCTGCCGCTGCTCGGCGAGGTCGTGTGGCTGTGGTGGCTGGTGAGCACGCTCGTCGGGTCGCTCGCCTTCGAGATCCCGGAGCAGCCGGGGTTGGCGCTCGTCTTGATGGCGGCGGTGGGGTTGTCGGTGGGCGGCTTCGTCGCGTTCCTGTGGCCGATGGGGCTCTCGGTCTATGTCTTCGGCATGGATCAGATTCGGATGCGCGGGCAGCATCGCGCATATCTCTACTTGTACGCGGAGGGAGTTTGAGCGAGAAGAGAGAGGCGTTGGAGAGCAGACCGGCGGGCGAGGTCGAGAGTGTCGCCGGGGAGAGTGCGGCGGGCGGGCCTTGCACGGTAGCGGTCGAGGCGGTGTCGAAGCGCTTCGGCGAGGTCGTGGCCGTGGACGGCGTGAGCCTGACGGTCAGGGCGGGCGAGATTTATTCTCTCGTCGGCGCGAACGGCGCGGGGAAGTCAACGCTCTTTCGGATGATCGTCGGCTTGAGCGAGCCGGACGCGGGGAGCGTCTCGGTCTGCGGCGCGGACGTGAAGAAGCGTGGCATCGAGGCGAAGCGCCACCTCGGATACCTGCCCGAAGAGCTTTACTTTTATCAACGCCTGACGGGGCGCGAGTACCTGCGGCTCGTCGCGGGGCTCAAGGGCTGCGACTTGCAGGAGGTTCCGGGCGAGGTCGAGTTCTTCGAGCTGAAGGCGGTGGAGTCGAAGTGGGTCGGCGGCTATTCGCTGGGGATGCGGAAGAAGTTGGGACTGGCGGCGGCCTTGCTCGGAAGCCCGAACGTGCTGATTTTGGACGAGCCTTTGAACGGGCTCGACGTGGAGATGATGCGGAAGCTGCGGCTGCGCATCGAGCGCGAGCGCGACGCGGGCCGCTCGGTGCTCGTCTCGTCGCACGTCATGAGCTTCGTCGAGCGCGTCTCCGACCGCATCGGCGTGATGCGCGCCGGGCGGCTCGTCGCCGAGGGCACGCCCGAAGAGTTACGCGCGCAGGCCGCGCAGGGCGACGTGCCCTTCGAGGACGTTTTCTTCCGGCTGGTAAAGTGAGGGGCGAAGGATGATAATGCGCCCGACCAGAAGGAAACGACGAACGCGGAACGATGAATGATAAAAGAGTTGCTGTTTGGAATCTCAGATTTGAGACTTGAAATTTCAAATCTCGAATTCGCTTTGCAGTTCATCGCGCATCGTTCATCGTTCCGCGTTCGTCGTTCCTTCTTCCTCCCACCTGTCGTGTGACTTGCTCCCGTGGCGGTAAGGTGAAAATCATGTCCCCGACGGACGAACAAGCGAAGGGCCGCGAGCGACCGGCGACGAAGGGCACGGCGGAGGAGCGGGCGGTGCGCGAGTACGAGACGCTGCTCCACCGCCTGTCGCATCTGGCCGAGTCGCTCGGCACGGCGCGCGACCACCTCACCATCTTCCGCGACCTCCGCGACTTCGCCATCGTCTCCGTCCCCTGCATCGGCATCTTCATCTCGCTCTACGACGCCGAGCGCGACGTGCGCACCGCCGAATACGCTTGGGGCGACGAGACGGAGGTGGACGTGTCGGAGTTGCCGCCGATGCCCGTCACGAAGGAGGGGCCGAACAGTCAGGCCATCCGCACCGGGCAGGTCGTCATCACCAACGACTTCTGGAAGACCAAGCAGGCGCAGGGGCAACTCAGCGTCGTCATCGGCGCGGACAACGGCCTGCACCCGCAATCTTCGCTCGTCGTCCCGATGCGGACGATGGGGCGCATCGTCGGGACGGTCGAGGTGCAGGCTTACGAGAACCGTGCCTACCGCGAAGAGCACGTCACGGCGATGAGGATGGCGGCGAACCTCGCGGCGGTCGCCATCGAGAACATGCGCCTGCTCCGGCACGAGAGCCGCGCGCGCCGCGCCGCCGAAGAGTCGAACCGGCTCAAGGACGAGTTTCTCGCCACGCTCTCGCACGAACTGCGGACGCCTCTGACGGCCATCCTCGGCTGGGCCAACATGCTCCGTTCGGGCCGCCTCGACGAAGAGAGCTTCCACACCGCCATCGAGATCATCGAGCGCAACGCGCGCACGCAGCAGCAGATCGTAGATGACATCCTCGACGTGTCGCGCGTCATCACGGGGAAGCTGCGCTTCGACCCGCAGCCGACCGACCTGCGCGCCGTCGTCGAAGATTCCGTGGATGCCGTCCGGCCCGCCGCCGCCGCCAAGAGCATCACGCTTCTGACGGACTTCGACCCGCGCGTGCGAGCCGTCACGGGCGACCCCTCGCGGCTCCAACAGGTCGTCTGGAATCTGCTGTCGAACGCCGTCAAGTTCACGCCCAGAGGCGGCGAGGTGCGCGTCGCCCTCAAGCACGACGAGGGCCACGTCCGCCTCGCGGTCGCGGACACGGGGCTCGGCATCAGGCCGGACTTTCTGCCCTTCGTCTTCGACCGCTTCCGGCAGGGCGACCAGAGCACGACGCGCGCCTTCGGCGGCTTGGGGCTGGGGCTCGCCATCGTCCGCCACCTAGTCGAGCTGCACGGCGGGACGGTGCTGGCCGAGAGCGAAGGCGAGGGGCGCGGCTCGACCTTCACGGTCGAGCTGCCGCAGGTCGAGGTGCGAAGTACGGATTTCGTCGCGCCGGTCGAGGAGGAGGCCGCGGACGAAGTTACCGTCAGCGAGCCGCACGCCTCGGTCTTGGAAGGCTTGCACGTGCTCGTCGTGGACGACGAGCCGGACGCGCTCGACTTAATCAGGGTGATTCTTCAGCAGAGCGGGGCGTCGGTGACGACGGCGGGCACGGCCTCCGCCGCGTTCGCGGCGTTCGAGGCCGGAGGGCCGGACGTGATCGTCTGCGACATCGGGATGCCCGGCGAGGACGGTTACGACCTCATCCGGCGCGTGCGCGGGACGCGCGGCGGCGGCGAAATCCCGGCCATCGCGCTCACGGCCTATGCCGCCGACAGCGACCGCGTGCAGGCGCTCGACGCCGGATTCCAACTCCACGTCCCCAAGCCGATTGACCCTGCGAGCCTCGTCCGCGTCGTCGCGGGCTTGGCGGGCAAAGGCGAGAAGGTTTAGACGGGGAAGTCACCGGCGAAGAGGAGAGAAAAGAGAGTCGGGCCGGGATTGAGAAGCGAGCCCCGAAGGGGAGGAAGGATGTCGCTCACGGCGCGCGCCGTGAGCGACATCCTTCCTCCCCTTCGGGGCTCGCTTCTCAATCCCGGCCCGACTCTCTTTTCTC
>DASTQX010000450.1:0-1042 GCA_035761505.1 Pyrinomonadaceae bacterium | reverse complement strand
GGCGGGCGCCGTGTCGTCAACGAAAAGGCTTACCCCGACGTTGAGGAGTTCTGGCACGACATCACGCGTGCCTACCGTGAAGAGATTGCCGACCTCGTGAAAGCCGGACTGGAGTACCTGCAGATCGACGACGTCTCTTTTGCCTGCCTTTGCGACGAGAACATCCGCGCGCAGGTAAAGCGGGACGGCGAAGACCCGGCAAGGCTCCCCGGTAAATACGCCCAGGTCATCAGCGCCATCGTGAAGGACCGGCCGCCCGGCCTGGGTGTCACCATGCATACTTGCCGCGGCAATCACGCCAGCATGTGGATGGCCGAAGGCGGCTACGACGCGGTTGCCGAGGCCGTGTTCCAGACCGACGTCGACGGCTTCTTTCTGGAATACGACAGCGCGCGCGCCGGCGGCTTCGCGCCGCTTCGCTTCGCGCCCAAGGGGAGGAAAGTGGTCCTCGGGCTCATTTCGACAAAGACGCCCAAGCTCGAGGACCGGGGGGTACTGAGGCGCCGGATCGAGGAGGCCGCGAAGCACGTGCCGCTCGAGAACCTGTGCGTCTCGCCGCAATGCGGCTTTGCTTCGAGCGAGGTCGGGAACCGCCTTACCGAGGACGACGAGAAGCGAAAGCTCGAACTCGTCGTCCGGGTCGCCGAAGAAGTCTGGGGTTAGAATCCGCCAACTCTAGGAGGAGGATTTGATGAAGAAAGCACTCATCGCGGCGGCGCTCGCGGCCGCCTTTGGAAGCGCGCACGCGCAGCAGACCGTCAAGATCGGCATGCCGCTCACGCTGTCGGGCCAGTTCGCCGATGCCGCCAGCCAGATGCTGAACGGCGCCCGCACCTACATGAAGATGCACGGCGACACCGTCGCCGGTAAGAAGATCGAGCTCATCACCAAGGACGTCGGCGGCCCGGCGCCCGACGTGGCGAAGCGCCTTTCGCAGGAGCTCGTAGTGCGCGACCGCGTCGACATCCTCGCGGGCTACGTGCTCACGCCAAACGCCATGGCGGGCGGCGACGTCTCGGCCGAGGCGAAGAAGTTCATGGTG
>DASTQX010000449.1:0-22262 GCA_035761505.1 Pyrinomonadaceae bacterium | reverse complement strand
GCGACGAGAGCGCGCCCGCCGGGCGAGGCTTCTCCGCCGAGACGTGCCTGCGCTGGGAAGAGGCCTTCGACTCGTGCGAGCTTCCGGCGACGAGAAAGGTGCTGCTCCGCATCGGCTTCGCGCTCGGTCGCGACGGCGGCGCGCTCGAAACCCTTGCGCGGCTCGCCAAATTCTACCTCGGCGGCACGGTCGGCGGCGGTCATCAGTACGTCAGTTGGCTTCACGTCTCGGACTTGAACCGCATCTTCGTCCGCGCTATCGAGCGGCCCTCGATGGAAGGAATCTACAACGCGACGGGGCCGTGCCCGCTGACGAACGCCGAGTTCATGTGCGAATTGCGGTGCGCGCTCCGAAGGCCGTGGAGCCCGCGCGTGCCGGAATCTTTCGTGCGCCTCGGCGCGTTCCTCATGCGGACTGAAGGCGAACTCGCGCTCGCCGGAAGGCGCTGCCTGCCCGAACGCCTGCTCGAAGACAACTTCAAGTTTCTCTACACGAACCTCGAAAGCGCGCTCGCCGACATCTTCGGCGAAGATTCGCGTTTGACGCGCTTCGCCCCGTGCGTTTAGCATCGCAGGTGTTCCCCTTCGACACTTTCGCGGTGCGCAACTTGCGAGGTTCTTCGCCATCACTCGACAGGCCGCCCTAGAACTTTTCATCATCGTCGCCGTCGCCACCTTCCACGGTTACGGCGCGGCCTGGCTCGCGGTGCGGATGCTGTTCAGGCCGCACCGGCCCGTCAAACTCTTCGGCCTCACGGTCTGGCCGCAGGGGATGATTCCGCGCCACCGCGAGCGGCTCGCGCAGACCATCGGCCACGCCGTCGGCAACGAGTTGGTCTCGCAGGAGACGGTCGTCCACGCGCTCTTCGAGACGGGCTTCTTCCGCCGCAAGGTCGAGAGCTTCGTCAGCGCCTACACGGAAGAACTGCTCAACAAAAATTACATGACCTTCCTCGACGCGCTGCCGAAGTCGGCGCGCCCGCGCGTGCTCGACGCTATCTCGGCGCTGCAACTGCGCATCGCCGACCACATCGCGGGCGTGCTGCGCAGCGAGGAGACCGCCGAAGCCGTCCACCGCTTCATTGACCGGCGCGTGGACGAACTGCTCGCGCAGCGTTTGGGCGATGCCGTCGGCGCGGAGACTTTCGAGCAGGTGCTCGGCTTCGTCGAGGAGCGCTTCCACGGCGTCGTCAACGAGCGCGGCTTCGAGTCGAAGGTGCGGCAGTTCGTCTCGGCGCGCGTGGACGAGTTGGCGGCGAGCCAAACGACGCTCGCCGAGATGTTCACGCCCGAAACCGTGGCCGTCATCAAGGAGCGCGTTGACCGCCAAGTCCCGCCCATCGTCCAGCATCTGGCCGAGATCGCCACGCACAAGAAGACGCGCAACCAGATCGGCGCGCTCATTAAGCGCGAGGTGGACGACTACTATCAGCAGCTCTCGTTCTTTAAAAAAATCTTCGTCTCGCGCGAGCGCATCCACGACGAAGTCGACGAGATGGTCAACAAGACTCTGCCGCGCCGCGTCGGCGAGTTCCTCTCCGGCGAGGCGTTCGAGCAGCAGGCCGAAGAGTTCCTCAACTCGACGATTGACGGCGTGCTCGCGCGCCCCTTCAACGAGCTGGTCGGCAACATCGAGCCCGACAAGCTCGAACTCATCAAAGAGCAGGTGGCGGCCCGCATCCTCTCCATCGCGCGGAGCACTGAACTGCGCACGTCCGTCTCGGCCTACGCCACGGACGCGCTCGAACGCGTCCGCCCGCACACGCTGCGCGCGCTCCTCGAACACGCGCGGCCCGACTCCGCCGAACAGCTCAAGCGCTTCCTCTCGCGCGGCCTGATGGACGTGCTCTCGCGCGAAGAGACGGCGCGCACGCTCAACTCGCTTCTGGCGGCGCAGGTCGAACGCCTCCTCGTCGCGCCCATCGGGAGGCTCGCCGACCACGTGCCGGAAGAGAAGTTGAGGAGCGCGAGCGCGTCCCTCGTCGAGCGCATCAACGACGCGGCGCGCGAGCGCCTGCCCGCGACCATCGCCGAGTTCGACATCGGCGGCATCGTCCGCGAGAAGGTCACGGGCTACCCGGTCGAGAAACTCGAAGCGCTCGTCCTCTCCGTAGCGAAGCAGCACTTAAAGACCATCGAGTTGTTCGGTGCGGCCATCGGCCTCGTCATCGGGCTGATGCAGGCGGCCTACCTCTACTGGAAACTGTTCTGGCACTAGAAATGAAACCCGACGCGCCACCCCCACGCGCCCCGCAGCCGCAGCCTTCGCGCATGTGGTTCCCCTACCTCGTGCTGGCGGGCGCGCTGCTCCTGACGGCGGTCGCCGCCTACTACGTCGCCGCGAACGCCGGGGCGCAGGAGCGCCTGCGCTTCGAGAACGCCGTGCGGCGCACGACCGGCGACATCGAGCGGCGACTCGAAGCGCACGTCGCGCTGCTCCGCGCGGGCGCGGGCCTCTTCGCCGCCGAGGGCGAGGTGACGCGCGCCCGCTTCCACGCCTTCGTCGAACGCCTCGACCTCCCGCACAGCTACCCCGGCGCGCGGGGCATCGGCTACAGCCGCCGCGTCACCGCCTCGGAACTCGAAGCGCTCACCGCCGCGATGCGCCGCGAGGGCTTCGGGGAGTTCGCCGTCAGGCCGCAGGGCGAGCGCGCGGAATATTTCCCCATCGTCTTCAGCGAGCCGACGGACGCGCGCAACCGTGGGGCGCTCGGCTTCGACATGTTCTCGGAGCCGGTGCGCCGCGAGGCGATGGAGCGCGCGCGCGACGAGGCCGAGCCCGCCGCCACGGGCCGCGTCACGCTCGTGCAGGAGGCGGAGCAGAACAGGCAGGCGGGCTTCATCATCTACGTGCCCGTCTATCGGGGCGGCGCGATCCCCGCGACCGAAGAGGAGCGGCGCGCGAACCTCGCGGGCTTCGTCTTCAGCCCCTTCCGCGCCGACGACCTGCTGCGGAACATCTTCCGCCACGAGCTGAACCCGCTCGTCACCCTGCGCGCCTACGACGGCACAGAGGCCGTGCCCGGAAACCTTCTCCACGAGAGCGATGCGGCGGAAGAGAGCGTCCCGCGCTTCACGGCGAGCATGCCGGTGCAGGTCGCGGGGCGCGACTGGCTCCTCGCCTACGCGTCGCGCCACGACTCGGCGCTCGCGTCGCCGCCGCGACAGGTGCTCGTCATCCTCGCGGGCGGGCTGCTCTTCAGCCTCGTCCTCTTCTTCGTCACACGCTCGCGGACGCGCGCCCGCCGCGCCTCCGAGCGCCACGCCGCCGACCTTCGCGTCTCCGAGACGCGCTTCCGCACGCTCATCGAACAGTCGCCCGTGAGCACGCAGATTTTCTCGCCCGACGGTCGGACGCTACGCGTCAACCGCGCGTGGGAGGAACTCTTCGGCGCGAAGCTCGAACATCTGGAAGGCTACAACGTCCTCGAAGACCGGCAGCTCGAAGAGAAGGGCGTCATCGAGTTCATCCGGCGCGGATTCAAAGGCGAGCCGACGGCCATCCCCGCCATCCTCTACGACCCGGAGGAGACCGTCCCCGGCGTCTCCACGCACGAGGACGCGCGCCGGTGGCTGCAAGCCGTCATCTATCCGGTCAAGGACGAGGAGGGCCGCGTCCGTGAAGTCGTCCTCATGCACGACGACATCACCGAGCGCAGGCGCTCCGAGGAGGCGATAAGCTTTCAGGCTCGCCTGCTCGACACGGTGGAGCAGGCCGTCATCGCCACCGACCTCGAAGGAAGAATCATTTACTGGAACGACTACGCCGGGAAGCTCTACGGCTGGGCGGCGGCGGAGGCCGTGGGCCGCCCCATCGTGGAAGTGACGCCCGCCGACACGAGCCGCGAGCAGGCCGCCGAGATTATGGAGAGCCTTCTGGACGGCAAGGCTTGGTCGGGCGAGATGACTTTGCGCCGCCGCGACGGCACGACCTTCCCGGCGCTCGTCACCGACACGCCCATCCACGACGACAAGGGGAAGCTCGTCGGGACGGTCGGCGTCTCCGTGGAGATCACCGAGCGCAAGCGGCTCGAAGCGCAACTGCGCGCCCGCGCCGAAGAGTTGTCCGAGGCCAACCGCCTCAAAGACGAGTTCCTCGCCACGCTCTCGCACGAACTGCGGACGCCCTTGACCGCCGTGCTCGGCTGGGCCAAGCTCCTGCGCTCCGAACAACTCGACCCGAAGGTCTCGGCCCGCGCGCTCGAATCCATCGAGCGCAACGCGGAGGCACAGTCGCAGCTCATCAACGACCTCTTGGACGTGTCGCGCATCGTCACGGGGAAGCTCCGCCTGACCGTGAGGCCGATCACACTCGCTCCCGTCATCGAGGCGGCGGCGGAGGGCGTCCGTCCGGCGGCGGCGGCGCGCGGCGTCCGCCTCGGCGTGAGCCTCGACCAGACGGCGGGCCACGTCTCCGGCGACTCAGACCGCCTTCAGCAAGTCTTCTGGAACCTCCTGTCGAACGCCATCAAGTTCACGCCGCGCGAAGGCTCGGTCGAAGTGCGGCTCGCGCGCGCGGGCGACTCCGCCGAAGTCTCCATCGCCGACACCGGCGCAGGGATAGCGCCCGAATTCCTCCCCTACATCTTCGAGCGCTTCCGTCAGGCCGACGGCGCGATCACGCGCGAGCACGGCGGCCTCGGCCTCGGCCTCGCCATCGCCCGTCACCTGGTCGAACTGCACGGCGGCACCATCCGCGCCGAGAGCGCGGGCGAGGGACGCGGCGCGACCTTCATCGTCAGCCTCCCGCTCCTCGAACTGCGGAAGGCCGAAGGCGGGCGGCGGGACGAGAACGAGGCGGGCGAAGACGCCGGGCAACAGTCCGCCGTCCAACATCCGCACTCGGCAATTCTCTGGGGCTTGCGCGTGCTCGTCGTGGACGACGACGACGACTCGCGCCTCTTCGTCTCGACGGCGCTCAAGGCGCACGGCGCGCAGGTCACGCTCGCCGCTTCCGCCGCCGAGGCTTACGTGCGCCTCAAGGAGACGCGGCCCGACGTGATGGTCAGCGACATCGGGATGCCGGTCGTGGACGGCTTCGAGCTGATGCGAAAGATACGCGCCCTCGGCGCAGACGAAGGAGGGCGCACGCCCGCCGCCGCCCTCACCGCCTACGCCCGCCCCGAAGACCGCGAGCAAGCACTCGCCGCCGGATACCAACTCCACATCGCCAAGCCCGCCGACCCCGCCGAACTCGCCACCCTCGTCGCCGGCCTCGCCGGGCGAAAGAGGAAATAGAGGCTAGAGGCTAGACTCCGTTTCACCCGTGAAATCAACAAAATTGTCTATAAACACGAAAAGGCCGCGTGCGCCCGCCCGGCGCATACGCGGCCTTCCGGCACAGCCCGCCACCCGACAACGGCGGGCGTGCTCAAGAGTGCGTCACCTTCCGCACCCCTGTCCTTAATCTGCTACTAGAATGCCCTTTAACGTGAGGCTCATGTGATATATTCCGCGCGGTCTTTTCTTTGAAAATAAGGCAACGGTCGGATGCGTAGCTCACGCCTCATCCTCATGGACGGGTAATGAGCATCGCCGTTCGAGATGAGAGGTTCATACTCACGGCGACTCCGTTATCCGATTACAGGCTACGCTTATTTACGCGAAAAATCAACCCGTCAGGAGGCAACTTCTGATGGGCAGGAGAGCGCGTTTGAGGCCGGAACGTTTAGGCGAGAAGTTGCGTCACGTTCGCACCGCGCTAGGACTCTCCCAAACGGAGATGCACAGCCGTTTGGCATTCGACATTCATCCGTCGCGGATTTCCGAATACGAACTAGGAAAGAACGAGCCGCCGTTACCTATCCTTTTGCGGTACGCGCGGCTCGCAAACGTGCAGATGGAAAGTCTTGTTGATGACGAGATGGATTTGCCCGCGAAGCTACCCGCGAAGGGGAAGCGAACCTAGAGACTTTTGAGGCAGAATGTTGCCTTATAAGGCATCAAGGACTTTTAGGGCAAAGCCATTTCAAGTTTGAGATGAGGACAAGCCTTCAAGCCTCAAGTCTTTAATCTCCAGTCCTTGACGCCGCGCCGGGGGGACTTTATATTCACCCTTCCGACGGGGGTGTTGCCGCGCGGTTCATCCTTACCCTGACCTTTCTCCCCAAGGTTTTCACGCAAATCGCCAACAAAGTGTTTGTCGCTGAAGCTCTACCACGCGCGGCGTGTCCCGCCGGTGCCGCAGCGCCCCGTTCGAGCCGCCCCGCGTAAAGCGTTGACGCGGCCCATGACCCCAAACTCACACGAGATGGAAAAGTGTTATGAAAAGATTATTGTTTCTGGTGACGGTCGTCGCCTGTCTGGCGTCGTCGAGCGCCGCCCCGTCCGCGTCTTCGGCCACTTGCGGCGCGGCCAGTTTTAACGCCGCGCTCGCCTTCAAAGTCGGCACCGGCTGCTGCGGCGGCAGCCTCCAAGCCGTCGCCGTCGGCGACCTCAACAAAGACGGCAGGCCCGACGTAATCACCGCCAACGGCTTCTCCAACACCATCTCGGTGCTCCTCGGCGGCGGCGAGAGCTTCTCTCCGCCTCCGGTTAATCTCCCCGCCGGGGGCGTGACCCCTTTTTCGGTCGCCGTCGGGGACTTCAACAAAGACGGGAACGAGGACGTGGTGAGCGCCAACATCACTTCGGAGACGCTCTCGATTTTTCTGGGCGACGGCCTCGGCGGGCTCGCGGCGGCGACGCAGGTGAGCGTCGGCACCGACCCGGCTTACGTCGTCATCGCCGACTTCAACGGCGACGGAAACCCCGACCTCGCGTCGGCGAGTAGCGACGGCTCTTCGGTCAGCGTCCTCATCGGCGATGGCACGGGCGGCTTCGGGCCGTTCAGCACTTTCGCCGTCGGCAACGGCCCGCGCTCGCTCGTCGCGGCGGACTTCAACCTCGACGGGAAGACCGACCTCGCCGCCATGAATCGCGGTTCGGGCACTGTCTCCGTCCTTCCGGGCGACGGGGCCGGGGGCTTCGCGGCCCGTCTTGATTCCGCCGCCGGGTCGGGGTCCGAATTCGCCGCCGCCGCCGACTTCAACGGCGACGGCAGACTCGATCTGGCCGTGACCGCCTTCAGCCCGCTCAGGGTCACGATCCTCAACGGGGTCGGCGACGGGCGCTTCGTGGCGGCAGCCAACCTGCCTCTCCCCTCGTCCGGCAACTCCATCGTCGCCGGAGACTTCGACAACGACGGCGACGCGGACATCGCCGCCGGGACGCTCATGGGGGGCGTCTCCGTCCGGCTCGGCGACGGCGCGGGCGGCTTCGGCGCGGCGCGGAGCGTCGTCACCGGCGTCGGCGCGCTCTACTTGGCCGTCACCGACTTCAACCTCGACGGCAGCGACGACCTCATCGTCGCCGGCACTCAGTCCAACACGGTCGTGCCCTTCGCCGGAGACGGCGCGGGCAACTTCGCCGCGACGCCCTCGCACCCGACGGGGACGCGCAACGTCGTCTCGACGGCGCTCGCGGACTTCGACGGCGACGGCGCGCTCGACGCCGTGATGGCGAACGAGAACGTCAACAGCGTGAGCGTCCGCCTCGGCACGGGGACGGGCTCTTTCGGCGACGCCTCGGACTTCGCCGCCGGGCAGCGCCCGTTCTGGGTGAGCGTCGGCGACTTCAACGAAGACTCGAAGCCCGACCTCGTTACGGCCAACTTCCTCGGCGGCCTCTCCGTGCTGCTCGGCGACGGCGCGGGCGGCTTCGCCGCGCCCTCCGCCGTAAGCCTCGGCTCGCCGCCCTTCAACCCCATGTTCGTCGCCGTCAGCGATGTCAACGCCGACGGCAGAGACGACCTGCTCGCCATCCGCCTCGGAGTCCACGCGGTCACGGTGCTGCTCGGCAACGGCGCGGGCGGCTTCGGCAGCCCCGTCAACTTCAACACCGCGCCCAACCCGCAGGAACTCGCCGTCGGCGACTTCAACAACGATGGGAAGGTTGATCTGGCCGTCTCCGACAACAGCTTCTCGATTCTGCTCGGCGACGGCGCAGGCAACTTCGCCGCGCCGCTCAACACCAACTTCGGCGACAACACGGGGCCGGGGGCCATCGTCGCCGCCGACTTCAACAGCGACGGCAAGCTCGACTTCGCCCTCGCCAACGAGTTCACCAACGAGGTGTCGGTGCTCATCGGCGACGGGACGGCGCACTTCGCCCCGCGCGTCAACACTCAAGTCGGGATTCGGCCCACCTCGCTCGCCGTCGCCGACTTCAACGGCGACGGCGTGCAGGACATCGCCACGGGCAACAACACCGGGGGGAGCGTGACCGTCCTCATCGGCAACGGCGCGGGCGGCTTCGGCTCGCCGACCACTTGGGCCGTCCCCACGTCCCCGAACTCCATCGCTGTCGGCGACCTCGACGGCGACGGTCGCGTTGATCTCACCGCCGCCGGGAGCGGCGCGCTCGCCGTCCTGCTTAACACCTGCGGCGACGCCCTCGCGCCGCCCGCCGCCCGCCTCTCGGTGGACGACGTGACGGTCACGGAGACGGACGCGGGAACCGTCAACGCGATCTTCAACGTCACGCTCGCGGCGGCGAGCGCGCAGGAAGTGACCGTCAAGTTCGTCACGCGCGCCTTGAGCGCCGAGCGCGGCGAAGACTTCCAGCCCGTCTCCGGCACGCTCACCTTCGCGCCGGGCGTCACGAGCCAGACGACGACCGTTCCCGTTGTGGGCGACGCCACCGACGAGTTCGACGAAGGCTTCACGCTCAACCTCTTCGAGCCGGTCAACGCCCTCATCGCCGACCGCACGGGCGCGGGGACGATCAACGACAACGACCTTGAGCCGTCGCTCTCCATCGGCAACGTGACCGCGCCGGAGGGACAGGTCAATAACCCCTTCGGCCTGACCGTCACGCTCTCGCAGGCCAGCGGCAAGTCGGTTTCGGTCGGCTTCGCCACCGCCGACGGCACGGCCACTTCGGTCTTCGATTACCAGAGCGCCTCCGGCACGCTCACCATCCCCGCCGGGACGACTTCCGGCGTGATTAACGTCCTTGTCGTCGGCGACAGCAGCAACGAGCCGGACGAGACCTTCTTCGTCAATCTGAGCAACCCCTCGAACGCGTCGGTTGCGGCGGCGCAGGGCATCGCGACGATAGTCAACGACGACACGACGAGGGTGCAGTTTGACGCCGCCACGTTCGCCGCCGCCGAGGGCGCGGGCGGCGCGGTGACCGTCAACGTCACTCGCACGGGCGACCTCTCCGGCGAGACGTTCGTCAGCTACGCCACCGGCGACATCACGGCGAGCGAGCGGAGGGACTACACCGCCGCCCTCGGCAGGCTCCGCTTCGCCTCCGGCCAATCGCTGGCGAGCTTCCAAGTCGTCATCGCCGACGACCGCTTCGACGACGACGGCGAGAGCTTCAGCCTCACGCTCAGCGACCCTTCGGGCGCGGAGTTGGGCGCGCAGGCGACCGCCACCGTCCAGATCACCGACAACGACGCGGCGGACGGCCCAAGCCCCGTCAAGGAAGCCTCCTTCGACTCGGAGTTCTTCGTCCGCCAGCATTACGCGGACTTCCTCAACCGCGAGCCCGACGCGGGCGGCCTCGCCTTCTGGGTCAATGGTATCGAGTCGTGCGGCGCGGACTCTCAGTGCCGCGCCTTGAAGCGCGTGGATACATCAGCCGCCTTCTTCCTCTCGATAGAGTTTCAGGAGACCGGCTTCTTAGTCCATCGCATGTACAAGGCGGCTTACGGAGACGCCACGGGTCAGGCGACGCAGAACGGCGTGCCTATCCAGATTCCCGTCCCCGTCGTCAGGCTCCACGAGTTTCTGCCCGACACGCAGAGAATCGGGAAGGACGTAATCGTCGGGACGGCGGGCTGGCCCGAACGGCTCGACGCCAACAAGACGGCCTTTGCGCAGGAGTTCGTCGCGCGCTCGCGGTTTACGACGGCCTTCCCTTCGAGCATGACGCCGGAGCAGTTCGTGGACGCCTTGAACGCGAACGCGGGCGGTGTGCTCTCCGACACCGAGCGCGCCAACCTCGTCGCCGAGTTGACGGCCAACAACACGTCGGCGGGCAGGGCTTCGGTCTTGCGCAAGGTGGCCGAAGACTCAGACCTCGCCTCGATGGAGACGAACAAGGCGTTCGTGCTGATGCAGTTCTTCGGTTATCTCAGGAGGAACCCGAACGACTTGCCGGACACGAACTACGGCGGTTATAACTTCTGGCTCGGCAAGCTCAACGAGTTTGGCGGCGATTTCCGCCAAGCCCAGATGGTCTTCGCCTTCATTGATTCCATCGAGTACCGCCAGCGCTTCGCGCCGTGAGCGCGTCGCCGGTAGGGAGGACGAAAAGGCCGTCAGCAGGATGAGTTGATACCGCTCAGCCTCCGAGCACGTGACCTCGAATAAGGATTCCGCGATATAATATTTCAAGGGGGAAAATCAGATGAGGCTGGAAGGTAAAGTCGCGCTCGTGACGGGCGCGAGCAGCGGCATCGGTCGTGCCATCGCCGAGCGCTTCGCCACGGAGGGCGCGCACGTCGCCGTCAACTACATGCCGCGCGGGCAGAACGAGGAGGAGGCGCGCGCCGTCGCGGACTCGCTCACCACGCCCGGTATGACAATCGGGGCCGACGTGTCCAAACGCGCCGACGTAGAGCGGATGGTGTCGGAGGTCTCGGAGAAGTTCGGGCGGCTCGACATCGCCGTCTGCAACGCAGGCATCGAGATCAAGCGGCCCTTCCTCGAAGCGACCGACGAGGAATGGAACAAGGTCATCTCGGTCAATCTCTACGGCGCGTTCGTCGTCAGTCAGGCGGCGGCCCGCCGGATGGTGCAGCAGGGCGAGGGCGGCAAGCTCATCTATACCTCGTCGGTGCACGAAGACATTCCCTTCCCCGGCTACACCTCTTACTGCGCCTCGAAGGGCGGCGTCCGGATGATGATGCGCAACCTCGCCATAGAGCTTGCGCCGCACCGCATCAACGTCAACAACATCGCGCCCGGAGCCATCGCCACGCCGATTAATCAGGCCGTCCTCGACGACGCGAAGGCGAAGGAAGAGGCGATTTCGGAAATCCCCTGGGGCCGCTTCGGCAAGCCGGAGGAGGTCGCGGCGGTCGCCGCCTTCCTCGCAAGCGACGAGGCCGCCTACGTGACCGGCAGCACGTACTACGTGGACGGCGGCCTCACGCAACAGGTCACGCAATACTGAAGCGGCGGCCCCATCTCTTAAAGTTCATCGCTCCTTCCGTCGCTCCCTCACACGGCCCGCACGCGCGACCGACCGCCCCCGCCGGGGAGGCCGTCTTCGTCCTTTCTCCCGGACGGCGGCCTCAAAGCTATTGACACCCGCGCTACTCCGGCATACATTTGTCGGCCTCAAAAGGGTTAATTCCTGCCAGTTACACTTCGCCGGGCTCACGTTCACGGGTGGGCGTCATTCGGGATTTTGATTCTTCCCCTAATCAACATCCCTTTACAACTTCGCTTCTCGGCAATAGAGAGACAGGCGCTTGCCTCCCTGAGCCGTCAACTCTCCGTCCCCTCACTCCCGACGTTGGTGAGGACGCCTCGCGTTCTAAGTTTGGAAGGTAAATCCCATGCACACACCCAGCGCCCTCACAGTGCTGCTGGTAGAGCTTCAAACTGACGCCAGCCGCCCCGGCCCTCTGAAACACGTTCTCGAACAGGCGGACTTTGAAATTCTCACCGCGCCGGTGGTGTCTCCGCTCACCGCCGATTACCTCGCGAGGCTCAAGCAGTTGAGCTGCGGACAAAGGCCCGCCCTGATTGTCCTGTCGCTGGACAAGCAGGCTTCCGGCGCCGATGTCCCGTTGGACAAGCTGCTCGACTCTTGCCCCTCGGACGTTCCCGTCATCGTCGCCGCGCACGACTTCGAGGCCACGCAAATCCACACCTTCATCGAGATGGGCGCGACCGACTTCATCACCCCGCCGTTCACCCCGGCCAGCGTTCTGCCGCGCCTCTGGCGTCTCGTCCGGCACAGCCGTCTGACCTCTTCGGTCAGGGGGAGCTTGCGCGAGCAACTCGGCACGCAGCGCGTCGTGCTGCTCGGCGAAAGTCCCGCCTTCCTCGAAGAGACGAGGAAGCTGCCGCTGCTCGCGCGGTGCGACGTGACCGTCATGATCTGGGGCGAGACGGGGACGGGCAAAGAGTTGGTCGCGCGCACGCTGCATTATCTCAGCCCACGGCACGACCGCCCGTTCGTCCCGATTGATTGCAGCGCCATCCCGCCCGAACTGGCCGAGAGCGAACTCTTCGGCCACGAGCGCGGAGCCTTCACGGGCGCGGTGACGAAGACTCAAGGGCTCATCGCGGCGGCAGATCAGGGAACGCTCTTTCTCGACGAAGTTGACGGCCTGAGCCTCAGCGTGCAAGCGAAGCTCCTCCGCTTTCTTCAGGAGATGGAATACCGCCCGCTCGGCTCGAACAAAATCAGGAGCGCCGACGTGCGGGTCATCGCCGCGACGAACGGCGACTTGCAGCAGCGCGTGCGCGACGGCGAGTTCCGCAAAGACCTCTACTACCGGCTGAACGTCGCGCAGATTCGGCTGCCCTCGCTCCGGCAGCGCCACGAAGACATCACGTTGCTCGCTCGTCACTTCGTAGCGAAGTACGCGGCCCGCTTCAAGTGTCCCGCCCGGCAGTTCTCGCGCGACGCCCTGACGAACATGCTCATGCACCCGTGGCCAGGTAACGTGCGCGAGTTGGAGAACGTCGTCGAAGCGGCGGTCGCGCTCTGCGACGGCCCGCTAATCGGCGCGGGCGACCTCCTCTTCGCGGCGCAGGAGTCGAACGCGAACGTCTCTTTCAGGGAGGCGAAGGCGCAGGCCATCAGCGAATTCGAGCGGAACTACCTCGTCCGCCTGCTCTGCGCCTGCGGCGGCAACGTGAGCGAGGCCGCGCGCGCGGCGGGGAAGAACCGGCGCGCGTTCTGGGAACTGATCTGCAAGCACGGGATTGATGTCGGCGAGCTGAGGAGCACGTCCGGCGGCGGCGGCAGAGAGCGAGGTGAGTCGCCCCGGAACGCCGCGAGGCTCGGCGCGCGGAACTTCCCGGCGGGCTAGCGCGGCGGCGTCTGCGGTCGCGGCCCGCCTTCGCCTTCAACGCCTTCGCCCTCGCCGCGCCGCGTCTCTTCCGCCAACAGCACGCGCGCGTAGTCTCTCAACAACTTCGCGCTCTCCTCGATGGGCTCGTCCCAGTAGAGCAAGACTCTCTGTGCGATCCTCTCGACGGCGGCGGCGGTCTTCGAGGCGGGGGACTGTGTGAGGAAGATGCCGGGACGCCGCAGCGACTGGCGGACGGAAGCGTCGTAAGGAATCGCGCCGATGTGGTCGCACTCGACCGAGAGCGCCTCTTCGAGCGTGCTGTCAATCCGCGCAAAGGTCTCCGTGTCCTGCAAGCTCTCAAGCATGTTGTGGACGATGCGCGGCCTGATGCGGCGGCAGACCTTATCTATCAAGGGCAGGGCCGCCGAGTGAGTCTCCGCCAGTTCGCGCCGGAAGCGCTCGACCGTGAAGACCGGGTCTTCGACACCTTGCCGGTACAACTCGTTGAGCCGTTCCGCCGTCAAGCCGCTCCCGCGCAGGGCTTGTTCGAGCGCGCGCAGGACGGCGTTCTTGATGAAGACGAGCATGTTCATCAGCGCCGGGTGTTCGGGCGTCGTTACGAGGATGCCGGAGTCGCCCGCGAGGAAGAGGTCGAGGGTGTTGAAGGAGGTTCCCGCGCTCAAGTCGAGCAGCACGTAGCGGGCCGGGAGTTGCTTGAGTGCGCGCAGCAGCGAGCGCTTCTGGTTGTAGGTGATGTTCGCCATGAACGGCATCCGCCCGTCGCCCGCGACGAACCCCAAACCCGGCACGCTCGTCCGCACGACCAACTCCTCCGGCGCGCGCCGCGCCCCCGCCCGCAGGAACTCACCGAAGCCCGCGTAGCGGTTCTCCAGTCCGAGAAAGCTGTGGAGGTTAGAGTTGCCGAGGTCGAGGTCGACGGCGATGGTCGTGTGTCCGCGCAGGGCTAAGGCGACGGCGAGGTTAGCCGTGAGGAACGTCTTCCCGACACCGCCTTTGCCGCCCGCGACGGGGATGATGGTCGTTTGCTGCGCCATAAGCGTCCGGCCCGAACTGCTGCCGCCGACAGTCTATCGCACCGGCGAGGGGCCGCGCACCGCCGAAGGTCTGGGCTTACCGCGTGTCGCCGACGGGTGTCGCGGGCGCGAACAGCCGTTCGAGTTCGGGGCTCACCACGCGCTGCTCGAAGTCACTCCAAATCCGCTTGTCCCGGCGACAGTCGTAGGCGCGGCAGGGCACGGGCCGCTGCTCGTGGATCGAGCAGCCCATGCAGCCCTGGTCGAGGTGGCGGCAGTAGCCGTCCTCGCTGCTGGCGATGAAGTACGGGTGACTGAAATCCCACTGGACGACGCCCTCCTCCACGTCCTGCCGCGAGAGCGCGAAGCGCAGGCGGCAGCACGCGGCCTTGCACAGATGGAGGCGGCTCGCGCAATCAATCTCGACCGACCCCTCGAAACTGTACTTGTCGTGCTCCGGGTCTTGGTAGGCCGCGCCGATGCCCTCCTCCCGGAACTTCTCGACCAGCCGTTGCGAGATGACTTCCTTTCGCCTGTCCAACTCCTCGATACTGATCAGCCCCTTCTCCGACAGCATCTCAATAGCCGCATACGCGAACGAAGCGACCTCCAACAGCTTCGCCGTGTTCGCGTTCGCCCGCGTGTGCGTGTAACGCAGCCCGCCCGCGACCTCGGCCCGCGCGGTATCGTCACCGTCTCGCTCATTCATCAATTAGTTCCCCCTCGCATTGTTGTTGCCATGAGGTATTTGGTGTTTGTGTCAGGTTCGGACGTTCCAGACCTTGGCAGACGGCTTCAACCATGCTTCGGATGTCCGGGAAATCGCTGGGCCGCATTTCCTCATCGCCGTAGAGTTGCATGTATGACGGATGTTCCCATTCGTCAACGACGAATATCCGACGCACGTCGTCCGGCATGCCGAACTCTTTCTTGAGCACCTCGTCGGGGCAGAACAGCCATTCCTTGGGTATCGTTTCGCATATTTTGAGGAGCACTGCTTGCGCGGTCGGGCTGGCCGCTTCGTCGCTTAAATATCCCTTTTTCGCCAAATCCTCTTTTTCGATTGGTACGCTGAACGCTCGGCCATTACTCTCAACTTTGATCTCGCCGAAGGTGAGCCCCGGCCCGCCGACGTCTGCTGAACTGACATCAAGCCGCAGGCCATCGGTAGGCCCGCCCCACTTCGTGGTTTCAAACGTCGCAAAACAGAAAGCGACGCCCTGTATAAAACTCTCCTGAAGCGAATACTCAAAGACTTCAAAGACGAGCGCCTTCCCCGCGGCACTGTCAAAGCCGGAAGCTCGCATCGCGCCGACGACCGCATTCACGTCCCCGCATTCCCAACCGGGGAAATTAAAATCTTCCGCCGCGCCATCAATGCGCTTTAACAGTTGCTCATCGCATCCCATCTCTGCCTCCTTCAGCCGCGATTCATGCACAGACCTTTTTGCGTCCTGCTACCAGAACCATTCACTCTTAACACCTTCCGCCCAATTGCTGTTGTCTCTGTTACGGAGTTTTTTCATTTTCTTCTTATATGCCAGTACCGTCCCCCCCTGAGTTCGCGCCGAGGGCCATGAGTGCGGATAGAAACGAAACTCCAAGGTAGCGCCTCCCTTCGCCAACTCATCAGGCGGCTGATGATCAGGTATCCAGTTCGGCTTGTTCTGTTTGCCCGACTCGGTTTTCGGACGTATGCCTTTGGTTCCCGGATGGACGATGTTCGGGTTGCTGTGGTCGAATGTTTCATAACCGATTTTATCCACCTCGTTGAAGGTTTCGGGTGAAAACTCTTTCCCCGCATGGCCCGTGGTGTACTTGCCGTGCCCTTTCAGCAAACTCGGATGCCGAGAGGCGGCAATGGCTTGGTCGTGCGCCGCTTTCACGTCCATCTCTTTACTCGGCACCGCGCCCTCCTGCACCTCGTCGTTCGGGCCGATGCGCACCGTGAAGTCGAGGTCGTCGTCCTTGCGATCTTCTTCAGGAGGCCGCAAGCGAATCGTGAGCTTGACCGGCGGCTTGAGTTGCTTACCGTATTTATCAACGAGCGTCTTGATCTGCTTCTCCTTCTGAGCCCTTAAATCTGCGTAAGCCGTCCCTTGCGCCGGCGGTTTCTGCATCTCGCTAACCACATTCTTGGCGATGGTCTGGTGCTTCTGCTGCTCCTTATTGTCAACGACCTTGCCGCGCTTGTCGGGGCTCATCTTGCTGAGGAGTTTGCGGGCGGCCTGCTTGGCTTTGAGGAGAATTTTGTCGATGAACTTGTCAATGCGTTTGCGGAGGCTGAGGAAGAGTTTCTGGACGCGGTCGGCGAGGCCGCTGATGCCGAGGAGGCTGGCGAGGAAGCCGATGATGAGCGGGATGGCTTTGGCGAAGGCGTCCTCGATGAGCTTGGCGGCGGCGGAGATGCTGCCTTTGGCGACGGCGGCGATGCCGTCAATGAAGGCCTCGATCAGTTCCATGATCTGCTTGGCCTTCTGGATGAAGAAGCTGACGATTTCGTAGATAGCCATCGCCGCCTTGATGAAGGCCGCGACCGGGTTGAGGAGGCTCAGCAGCCACTTGATGCCCGCCTTGATGACCTGCGTGATGAGCATGTTCTTGATCTGGTCGACGACCATCTCTTTGAGGTCGGCGAACTGCTCCTGCGCGTACTCCCAGAGGCCCGCCACGCCGTCCTTGCTCAAAATCTGGAAGATTTTGAAGCCGCCTTCGAGCGCCTTGACGACCGGCTCGCCGAGGAGTTTGACGGCCTTCCCACGGATGTAGTCCCAAGACAGGCCGAGCACTTGGACGATGATGCTGAAGATGCCTTTGGCGCTGAAGATGTCGTCGGGCATTTGCAGCTTGACGGAGCCGAGCGAGCCCGTGAGCCAAGTGATGAAGCCCGCCTCAAGGTGCTTCTCGATGTTCGTGCCGAAGTTGTCGAGGCCGAGCTTGACGGCGTCTATCATGTTGCCGAGGAAGCCGATGGGGTCGGCGATGATGTTCATCACCACGTCGGCGATCTTGGCGAGCACGCGGAAGAGCAGGTTCTTCAGCTCGATGATGGTGTTGATGACGGCCTTAATGGCGCTGATGGCCTTGTCCACGAGGCCGCGGTTGGCCTCCTTCATCTCCTCGATGCGCGCGTCCACCGCCTTGAGCTGTTCGTTGTACTTGTTCGCCAGCGTGTCTATCAGCTCGCTCTGCTTGTTGTTGACGTTCTCTTCGAGCGAGTCGAAGAGCATCGAGACTTGCTCGCTCGCCTCCGAGCCGACCGTCTTGAGGCTTTCGGGGAGCCCGGCGAGGTAGTCGGCCAACTCCTTGCGGCCCCGTGCGATCTCGGCTTTGGCCGCCGCCAGTTCCGCGCCGATGATGGAGACCACGGTATCGAGCACGGCGTCCATCTTGCGGAGATAGAGGTTCCGCCCGCTGACGTAGAATTCGTTGACCTCTTCGGGCATCCCGAAGAGCTTGTCTTTGGCCCAGCGCGCCCAGCCGAACCAGCCGCCGTAGCGGCGCTCCTTGTAAGCCTCCATCCGCGCCTCGACGTAATCCTCGAACGCCTTGCGCGCGGCCTCCGCGCCCTCGTCGAAGGCCGTCTCCACTTTGCCGTCGAGTTCCGAGAGGATGCGCTCGACCTCGGTTTTGGTCTTCTCGTAAATCCCGTTGATGTGCGTGCCCACTTCGAGCCGCGCGGCTTCGTCCTTGGTCTTGGTCTGGCCCTGCTGCTCGTGTACCTGACCGAAGGCTTCGGCGCGTCCCGCGTGCATCCCCTTGGTGCGCGCCGAGGCCGTGGCCGCCGCCTCGGCCTCGGCCTCGGAGAGTTGCGCCTGCTCGAACTGCCGGTACGCCTGCGGGCCTTCGGCGGCCTGCGTTTCGGCCTCCTGCTTGGAGGCGAGCGCCTCGTTGAACTGCGGCTCGTTCGACTTCGCCAGTTGCTCCTCGGTGATGTTCTCGGTCGAGAGTTCGTCGCCGAGGCGCTGCGTGTTCTCCTGAATCGGCGTCTCGACCTCCGCGCCGGTCTTCGACTTGGGCGCGGCCCCGCCCGCGCCGACTCCCGGCGGCGGCCCGCCCGGCGCGGACTCCGGAATCGGCGTCACCGCCTTCGGCTCGACGGACTTCGTGTCCGGCCCCTCGTCCTTCTTCTCTTCGAGCGGCCCGCGCGAAGCGGCCTTGCCTTCGGCGACCTGGCCGCTCATCTGCTCCTTGACGGCGGGCAGCTTGTTGTTGTCCTCGAACTCGTCGGCCTCCTCGACCGACTTCGGCGTCAACTCCTCGATCCGTTTGAGGAGTTGCGCCTTGAAGGCCGCCGCGTCGAAGGGGGGCGTCTCGGTCTTCTCCATCTCGCCCGCGTGCGTGTTCTGTGCGCGGCCCGAAATCTCTTCGGGCGGGGCTTCGGCGGCGGCCTGCGCTTCGGCGGCCTTGACGTGCGGCGGCGCGTGCGACTTCTCTTTCCTGGCGACCCCGCCGACTCTTTCGACGACCTGTTGGAAGGCCGGGTCTTCTTCCGGCGAGGCGGGCGACTTTTCAGCCGCGCGCGCCTCGCCCGCTTCGGGCTCGCCTTCCGTCTTCTCCGGAGGGGCGGCGCGCGCGCCTCGCTCTTCGGGCTTCCGGCGTTTCTTCTCCTTCTTCTCCGCTTCGTTCGCCTGCGCGCCCTCGGCCCGCGCCTTCTGCTTCGAGCCCTTCTCCTCCTCCTTCTTTTCGGCCTTCTCCTGTTTCGATTTCGCGACCTCGGCCCGCCCGTAGTCGGCGGCCTGCTCGGCCAGCTTCTCGGCGCGCGCCGCCGCCGCCAGCGCCGCTGCCTTCTGCTCTTCGGTGGGCTGATCTTCGGGCGCGGCCTCGTCCTCCTGCCGCTGCAACACGCCTCCGCCGCCAACGCCGCCGTGGACGCCCGGCGAAGACGAGGCAGGTTGCGACCCTTCGGAGGGACGCGCGTGGCCTTGTTGGACGACGTGCGTCAGTTCGTGGGCGAGCAGGGTCTTGCCGCCGCTCGAAGAAGGGTCGTAAGCGCCGTCGGAGAAGTAGATGTGGTTGGCGCGCGTGAAGGCTTTGGCGCGGATTGAGCGGTTGAGCTTCGTGGCCTCGGTGCCGGTGTGGATGCGTACCGAGCCGAAGTCCGCGCCGAACCTCGACTCGAAGAAGGTGCGCGTCTCTTCGGGCACGGGCTGGCCGTCGCCGCTCGACTGTCGCATCGAAGACGCGAAGCCGCGAGGCACGGAGGGCGCTCCGCCGCCCACGCGCGAGGGCATCACCGCTTCCTTGTCATCTTCGGCCTCTTCCCTCTGGACTGTCTGAACGTCTTCGTCTTCTTCCTTGCGCTGCGCAACCTCATCCTCTTCCTTGCGCTGCGTGACCTCTTCCTCTTCCTGACGTTGTGTGACTTCCTCTTCTCCCTTGCGTTGTGTGACTTCCTCCTCTTCTTTGCGTTGCGTGACCTCTTCGTCTTCTTCGCGCTGTGCGACCTCTTCGTCTTCTTTGCGTTGTGCGACTTCTTCTTCTTCCTTGCGCTGCGCGACTTCGGGCTCTTCCGCTTCGGACTCTTGACGTTGAAGGTCTTCGCCCTCCTCCTGCTCGGCTTCCTGACGTTGGAGGTCTTCGCCTTCCTTGTCGTCCGCTTGCCGTTGCAAGCCCTCTTCGTCCGAAGCCTCTTTCAACTGCAAGAGGGGGCCGCGAGGTTTCTCGGACTCCTCTTCGGGGCGTCCGAGCGGGCTGCGCGACTCGCGCTGGACGGGGGGCTCTTCTTCCTCCGTGGCGCGCTGCGCCGAGCCGGAGACGGCGCGGCTGATGGAGGCGACGGGCGTGACGGGGCCAGCCGCGTCGGAGGGCGCGCGCATCACCGCGTCGGCGGTTTGGTCGGCCTCCCGCTCGAACTTGTCTCCCGGCTGGTTGACGCGCAGCTTCGCCTGTATCGCGGAAGAGCCGAGCAGGCCGCCGACGGCCTGATTCCCGATGCTCTGTTGGAGGGCGAGGATGGGGTGAGCCGGGGCGCGAGAGGGCGCGGAATGTCGCACAATCGCGCGGTCGTGTGAGCGACCCGCCGACCTGTGATTCCTCGTGACGCTCTGCCGTTCCATCGGTTCACCCTGCCCGCGCGACCTCTGCTACTGCGGCTGCGGCGGCTGCCTCTTCACCTCTTCGATTGATTGTGAGAGCTTTCTAATGGCGACTTCGTTCTGCTTCTTTATTGTCTCCTCCGATTTCTTCAGTTGCGCGGCGAAACGCACTCGCTCCTCTGCCAGCCTCTGTTCAAGCTCTTCGCTCTGCGTCGTCCGGCCCTGAGCCGCCGTGAGTCCGGGACATTCGATGAAGTCGAGCCCGCCTTCCTGCATGACGAAGTTGCGGAAAAACCAGTAGAGCGCCTTGATCGGGTTGTACGCCAACTCGCTCGCGGTCGTGCCGAACGGCCTGCCGTCCTCGAACTTCATGTTTTTCTCCACGCCGGTGAACGTGCTCAGAATCAAGTGCTGTACCATCCTCCCCGTGAGCACGTAGTCGCGGCACTCGTTGATGCAGATGTTCTGGAGCCTTCCTTCCTTATCCAGAGATATCTCCCCCAGAATGACGTGGCACGGCTCGTCGCAGTTGCCGCACTCAGGACAGGGGAGACTCTGCTCGCTGAAGTTCTCAAGGTGGTCGCACTGGCACTTCTTCTTGCCCGTGAAGTCGCCGCACGTCCCGCACCTCGCCGGGCCGTTCTTCTGACCTTCGTCGGCGTTGTCCGGCTCCGGCTCGTCCTTGCACTCGCAGAGGGACTTCAGGAGCGTGGGCGGGTAGTTGTCCGGGTACTTCTTCGGGCAGCACTTCACGACCTCGACGCAGTAGCCCTCCTTGACCCTCGAATTCTCGCAGGTGCGCTCCTCGCAACCCGCGCCGGGCAGATAGACCGAGACGGGGTTGGTCGCCCGCTCCACGTACCGGATGCCGATGTAATGCTTCGTCAGCTTGTCGTCGTCGTTGTCCGGCTCCTGACATTCCGCGCCCCCCGGCAGCGCCTTCTTCGGCGGCAGCAGTTGCGCGAGGTCGAGACGCCGCGACTTGCCGACCCAGATTTCGTTGCCGCAACAGTCGAAGGCCAGACCGGCAGTGAGTTCGAGCCACTTGCCGCCCTTCTCGCCATTGAGGTCGAGCCCGCAGACCACGCCCGAACCGTGCAGCATCCGGTTGAGGAACCGCCGCTTCTTGGAGTGATACCCCTGCTCGGCGAGGAAGTCTTTGTCGTCGAGTAACATCCCGTGAAAATACCGTGGCCGCTGGAAATCGTTGTACTCGCATACGCACTTGTCTTGGTTGCAGCTCATGATGCCACTCTCTCCTTCGATAGATGCCGCCATTCATTCCGCCAGTCCCCGGAGGCCGCGCGCGGCTCCGCCGGGCTAGAAGCCGCCATACGTCTTGGCCTTCGGCTTGTCCGTGTCGCGCCTGACGACGTGGAACCAATCAACGAAGTCGCCGCCCTGCGTCCCGTTCCCCGTCGGCAGCTTGTCGGCGAGGAAGTCGCCGTCGAGCCCCTTGCGCTCTTTGCTCCAGATGCGGCTGCCCCGGAGCGTGATCTCGATGTCCACCCCGACGGCGAGTTCCGAGTTCTTCTTCTTCAACTCGTCCTCGACCCAATCTTCATCCGCAACGAACGTCGCCTTGTAGCACGGCCCTTCCCACCCCTTCACAATATCCTTCGCCGGGATGCGTTTGACGACGAAGGTTCCGGTCTCTTCCTGCCGGTCGAAGAAGGTCAGGAAGAAGGTGTGCGGGTTCAGAGACTCGTCCGCCATCTCCTGATCGAAATAGACGGTGAGGCCCCCTTCGACCAGCTTGACGAAGGCTTCCCAACTCATCTCCCGCTTCGTAGGTTCCCCGTCGGCGTCGTCCTTCGAGTAAGCGACCTTCCGCCAGTTGAAATCAACGATGTGCGGCAGGTCGCCGTGGTGGCAGGAGATGAGGTCGTAGAGCAGCGAGTTGTTGTACACGAACCGCCGATCTATACACGGGTCGAACGTCACCTCGACGCGCGGGCGTAAGTCCATCCGTGGTCTGACCTGCTGCTCATGCAGCTCGTGCTGCTGCGGCTCGTCCTGCGCCGCAGCCTGCTCCGCCTGCATGTTCCACGCCTGCTCGTGCTGAAGGTGCCGGACGGGGCGCACGTAGATCGTCGCCAGCACCACGCACTCGCAGCACTCGCACTCGCCACACTCCTTGCTGATTCGTTCGCAGAGGTGCTGG
>DASTQX010000448.1:0-12353 GCA_035761505.1 Pyrinomonadaceae bacterium | reverse complement strand
GACACGGCCTCGTTCGCCGAAGCGCTTCGTCGCGTCCTACGGCAGGACCCCGACGTCATCCTCATCGGAGAGCTCCGCGACCCCGAGTCGATCCGGGCCGCTCTGTCGGCCGCCGAGACGGGCCACCTCGTCCTCTCGACGCTCCACACGCTCGACGCCACCGAGACCATCCGCCGCATCGTCTCCTCGTTCGCGCCGCACTTGCAGAAGAGCGTCCGCATCCAGCTCGCCGGAATCCTGCGCGCCGTCGTCTCGCAGCGCCTCGTGCGCTCGGTCGGCGGCGGTCGAGTCCCCGCCGTCGAAGTGATGGTCACGACCGGCCTCATCCGCGACTACATCATCAACGAGGAGAAGACCGCGCTCGTCCGCGACGCCATCGGCGCGGGCACCTCGCAGTACGGGATGCAGACCTTCGACCAGTCGCTTTTCAACCTCTACCAGTCCGGCCTCATCGAGATTGACGAGGCGCTGCGGGGCGCGAGCAACGCCGACGAGTTCCGCCTCCGCGTCGCCGGTATCCGCTCCGCCTCCGAGCAGGCCAAAGACGACATGGAGCGCGTCACCTCCGTCAGCAGCTCCCCGCCGCGCGCAGAACTGAAGGCCGCGCGAAAGGAAGAGGGTTAAAAGGGTAAAAGGGTAAAAGGGTAAAAGGGGGAGAGGGGAAGAGCGACGCTTGAGAGGTTCGCTCTTCCCCTCTCCCCCTTTTACCCTTTTAACCCTTTCCCTTTGCCTTTCCCTTTCGCCTTCCGAACGCCTTCCTTGCCTGCTTGTCTGTGAGTTGTTAGAATTTTTGCACGTTACACCGTTGCCGATAATGTCCGTGTATCGCACCAGAGCCATCTGATGAAAGAGTGTCCCGGTTGTCACCGCTGTTTCCCCGACCACGTTAACCACTGTCCGAGCGACGGTGACCTTCTCAAATTCACCATCCCCGGCGACACCGTCCTCGACGAGCGTTACCAATTGGAGAAGCGGCTCGGTCAGGGCGGCATGGGCATCGTCTTCAAGGCCCGGCACGTCTTCCTCAAGACGCACCACGCCGTCAAAGTCATCCTCCCGGATTTAGTCGGCAACGACCCTTCGCTGGTGACGCGCTTCCGGCAAGAGGCGATGGCCGCCGCCGCCATCCGCCACCAGAACACCGTCAGCGTCACCGACTACGGCGTCATCGGCGGCACCACGCCCTTCCTCGTGATGGAGTTCATCGAGGGCCACTCGCTCCACGACATCCTCAACAAGCAGAAGCGGCTGTCGCCCGCGCAGGCCGTCGAGATCATCCTCGCCGTCTGCTCCGGGGTCGCCGCCGCGCACCGGCAGGGCATCGTCCACCGCGATTTGAAGCCGCTGAACATCCTGCTTCAGAGCGGCCACGCGCCCGGCGAGGGCGTGAAGGTGCTCGACTTCGGCCTGGCGAAAATCAAGTCGGGCGAGCTGCTCGGCTCGTTCGTCGCGGCGCAGACACAAGGGATGATGGGCTCGCCCTTTTACATGGCCCCGGAGCAGTGGGGCGACGAAGACGTGGACGTGCGCTCCGACATCTATAGCCTTGGCGTCATCCTCTACCAGATGCTCGCGGGCGACGTTCCGTTCCGTGGCGTCTCGATCCCCTCGATCATGCAGAAGCATTTGACGACCGTGCCCGTGCCGCTTTCGGAGCGCGGCGTCGAAGTCCCGCCCGAAGTCGAGCGGGCCGTGCAGCACGCGCTGGAGAAAGACCCGGCGCGGCGACCGCAGACGGTCGAGGAGTTCATCGAAGAATTGCGCGCCGCGCAGTGCAGCGTGACGACGGGCGACGCCGAGAGCGCCGCCGCCGCCGCGCGCACCGTGCCGCTCGCGCCGGGCGAGACTATCGGGCTCGAAGAGCGGCGCGGCCCCTCGACGGGCGGCCAGCACTCCGGCTCGCCGAGCTTCGAGACGGTGGCGGGCCTGCGCGCCGACCTCGCACCGGACACGTCTTCGCTCGAAGAAGGTTCCGCCGAGTCTCTGGGGAAGGCGACGGTCGCGCAATTCGTCGAGCCGCGCACCGACGCGCTCGACGAGGACGCGCGGGAGAGAGAGCGGGCCGTCGCCGACACGGCGCGGCAAGAGCCCGGCGACACCGGCGCGCGGCTCGGAGGCGTCGGGCAGACAGCCCCGCCCGTCCACGCGCCCGGCGCGGACGCCATGACGGCGCGGCTGACCGACGGCGACAGCCAGCGGCTCGCCGAAGAGTCGCGGCAGCGCGCGGAGGCCGAGCGCCTCGCCGCCGAGCAAAGGCAACGCGAAGAGTCGGAGCGCCTGCGGCTCGAAGCCGAAGAGCGGCAGCGGCGGGAAGTCGAAGAACGACTCCGCAACGAGGCGGAAGCCCTTCGGCGGCAGCCGCAAGGCGAGGGCGCGAAGACGACTCCGCTCACGTCCAACGTCCCCGTGACGCCCGTCCAGCCGCCCGGCGTCCACGTCACGACCGTCCAGCCGCCCCCTTCGTCTTCTCCTTCACGCGCGCCGCTCATCGCTTTGGGCGCGCTCCTGCTCGTCGGCCTGCTCGCGGGCGCGGGCGCGCTCGCCTTCTACTTCTGGCCGCGCGGCGAAGTCGTCAACGTCAACAACTCAAACGGCGTCCCCAACGACAACGCCGCCACGCCGGACGCGACGCCCACTCCGGGCGCGAGCCCGACGCCCGCGCCGGAGCAGAGGCAGCCCGATCTCGTCGCGCTCCCCGGCGGCGCGCTCAGCATCGGTCGAGACGACGTGCCGCCCATTACCCCGGAACTGCAAAGGACGCGCGCGACCTATCTCCTCTGGGTTTATAGCCAGTGGCCCGCGCGCGAGGTGACGGTCAAGCCCTTTGCCATTGACCGGACGGAGGTGACGAACGAGGAGTACGCCGAGTTCGTCCGCGAAGAGGGCCACGCCGCGCCGCCCGAAGTCTGGGACGGCGGGAGCCCGCGCGCCGGGCAGGAGAAGTTTCCGGTCAGCAACGTCTCCTTCGAGGACGCGCGGAGGTTCGCCGCGTGGCGCTCCAAACGTGACGGCGTGACCTACCGCCTGCCCACGGAAGAGGAGTGGGAGTACGCCGCGCGCGGCGGCGACGCTGCGCGCGTCTTCCCGTGGGGCGGCGAGTGGTCTGCGGGCCGCGCCAACCTCGCCGGAGACGCGCCGCGCGCGGTCGGCTCCTTCGCCGAAGGCCGCACGCCGCAGGGCGTCGAAGACATGATCGGCAACGTCTGGGAGTGGACGAGTTCTCCGGCGGCGATGTACAAAGGGAACACGCGCACGGTGCTGCTCCCCGCCGACCGGTGCAAACTCGTCGTGCGCGGCGGCTCTTACGAGAGCCGTCCCGACGGCGACGAGCCCGTCAACGCGATGTCGCGCCGCTGGTTCGCAAAGGACTTCCGCTCCCCCGTGCTCGGCTTCCGCCTCGTCCGCGTCGGGCCGTAGAGCGTTGTTGAAGGATGAGGGATGAAGGAACTGCTGTTTGAATTTCAAATCTTAAATTTGAAATCTCAAATCGGTCTTTTCTCATTCTCCGCTTTCGCCCGCCGAGGGCGGCACTTACTTTTCATTCAAAAGGAATTATTCAAAGCATGATTTCGACGAAGCACAAAACGAACAGGTTCCGGACGAAGGCGCGCGCGGCGCTCGCGGCGGCGGCCACGCTCTGCGTCGCCCTCGCCGCTTCGAGCTGCACCTCGACGGACACGGCGCGCGACAACGCGAACGCCCCCGCCGCCGTCAACCGGCCCACCGTCACCGTCACGCAGCAGCGCAGCCCGCAGCCGCCGCCCCCGCCCGCGCAGAGCGACACGCTCTCGGCGGAGATTATGAACGCCGAGATACAGACGCTCGACGGCAAGACGCTCCGCCTCTCGGACTACAAGGACAAGGTGGTCGTGCTCAACCTCTGGGCGACCTGGTGCGGGCCTTGCCGTCAGGAGATTCCGCACATGGTCGAGCTGAACAAGGAGTACGCGTCGAAGGGCGTGGAGCTGATCGGCCTCACGACGGAGAGCCCGCAGACCGACACGCAGAAGGTGCGCGACTTCGTCAAATCTTTCAACATCAACTACACCATCGGCTGGGCGCGCGCCGATCTGGCGATGGGCCTCATGCGCGGCAGGCCGACCATCCCGCAGACCTTCGTCGTCGTTCCCGGCGGGCGCGTCGTCGCGCACTTCCCCGGCTTCTCCCAGACTCTCCCCACAAGGCTCCGCGCCGCGCTCGACAAGGCCACGACGGCGGACTGAGGGAAAAGAAAGGGCAAAAGGGTAAAAGGGGAAGAGGGGAAGAGCGAGCCTCTCAAGCGTCGCTCCTCCCCTCTTCCCCTTTTAACCTCTTGTCCTTTTACCCCTTCTTCTTACGGCTTCTCTTCCCGTTGCTCGTCGAGTTCGCGTTCGGCCTCTTCCTTGAGTTCGCGCCCGGCGCGCTCGACCTCTTCGTCCTGAATCCCCTGTCCGACCGATTCGCGGGCGCTGCCCTCGATGCGCTTCATCTCGGCCTCGACGCGCCCCTCGACCTGCTCGGACGGCGACTTCTCGCCCGTCTCCTCCTGCGTCACGAAGTCCTTCTCGTTCTCTCCCATCCGCGTCCACCCCTTTCCTTTTTTAGAGCCTCACGGCAGTTTTAAAGTGTGCATCGTCGCACTCTTCGCGGCGGGTGGTCAAATCGTTTGCCCGCCGCGCGCGCCTTGACATATACTCGCGTTCGACCGGAAAGAATTCCTCGCGAGGCGTGACGCTCCCCAACCCGCCCGCGCGCCTGAACTTAAACATCAAGACATTTAAGAGGTTCCCCCAGAGATGCCTGAAGAGATCAGCAGGTTGTTGGAGAACGGGCAGGAGACGATTGTCCGCGACTGGACGGAGAAGGTGACCGCCGACCGGCGCATCAACTCCGACGCGCGACTCTCCTACGTGCAACTGATTGACCACGTGCCGCAGATCGTCGAGGAGTTGCGCCGCGCCCTCCGCGACGCCGACGCCGCGCCGCGCACGCTCGAAGAGGGCAAGGAGCACGGTCGCCAGCGCTGGCGTCAGGGCTACGAGTTGAAGGAGGTCGTGCGCGAACTCGCGCTCCTGCGCGCGACGCTCGTCGAGTTCCTCGAAAAGTACCGCGCCGCGCTCCCCTCGCAGAAGCCCGAACAGTTCACGCGCTGCTACCATCGCATCAACGGCTTCATGGATGAGGAGATTTACAAGACCGTCGAAGCCTACCTCGACGCCCCGCGCCACCACGTCGCGGGCGGCGAGACCTTCCCCGCGAGCAGCCACAACTAGGCACGAAGCCTCGGCCTCAAAGCTCGGCCCAACAAGGCGTCGGCAGCGCGTCCCGAACGGCGCGCGGCTGACGCTTTTTCTTTCCGAACGGCCCCCGAAAACTTTTTTCGCGGAGACCCCTTGACTCTGTAGTCGGCTCAAGGGTTTACAATGTTCCCATGACGAGAACGGCGAAAGATTTGTTGAGGACACAGGGGCGGGCCTTACGCATCGGCGAGGTCGCGCGCGAGTCGGGCGTGGGCGTTGAGACTCTGCGCTTTTACGAGCGGCGGGGCTTGCTCGGTCGCCCGCGTCGCACGGGCGCGAACTACCGCCTCTACGACGAAGCGGTGCTCGAACGCTTGGCCTTCATCAAGCGCGCGCAGGCCGTCGGCTTCTCGCTCGACGAGATTACGGAGATTCTCTCCGAGAGCGAGGCCGGGCAACTCCCCTGCCGACACGTCCGCGAGATGGCGCGGCGCAAGCTCGAAGAGTTAGACCGTCGTCTGGCCGAGCTGCAACGCTACCGCCGCGAACTAGGGCGCACGCTCCGCGAGTGGGACGAGCGCGGCGAGGCGGAGGGAAGCGTCTGCGGCCTCATCGAGCACAGCACTCTGAGCGCGCCCGCCGCCGCGCACGAAGGCTTGCGGCGGACGAGGAGGGCAAAGTGAAAGCAGACGAGCGAAGAGAAGGCGCGACAACTTCCGCCGCCGCGACGCTGGAAGCGGAGCACGGCGCGGCGGGAGAGACAAAGGGGCGGGCGGCGTCTGAAGCGTCGAACCTGACGGCGGAAGAGACGCGCGTTGACTTGCCCGTCACGGGGATGACCTGCGCGGCCTGCGCGCGTCGCATCGAGCGGCGGCTGTCGAAGGCCGAAGGCGTCGGCTCGGCCAACGTCAACTTCGCGACCGGGCGCGCGACCGTCACCTTCGACCCAGAGCGGACGGACGTTGGGCAACTCGTCCGGACGGTCGAGGACGTGGGCTACGGCGTCGGCGATTTGACGAGCGCCGACGAGGCGACGCGGCTCAGCCGGGAGGAAGAGGCGCACCGCGCGGAGAGGCTGGACGCTCAGCGTCGCTTCGCCGTCGCCGCCGTGCTCTCTCTGCCCGTGCTCGTCATCGCCATGTCTCACGGTCGCATCCCGCTCTTCGACGCGTGGTGGGCCAACTGGCTGCAACTCCTGCTCACCGCGCCCGTCGTCTTCTATAGCGGCTGGCCTTTCTATCGCGGCGCTTGGACGGCGCTGCGCCACCGCGCCGCCGACATGAACACGCTCATTGCCACGGGCACGGGCGCGGCCTTCATCTACTCCGTCGTGGCGACCGTCGCCCCCGGACTCTTCGCGCAGGTGACGGTCAACGACGGGATGCCGCCGTTGATGGATGCCCTCCCGTCCGACTGGGGGATGGGGCCGATGATTCCGGTCTATTTCGAGGCCGCGTCGGTCATCATCGCGCTCGTCCTGCTGGGCCGCCTGCTCGAAGCGCGCGCGCGCGGGCGCACGTCCGAGGCGATTAAGAAGCTGATTGGTTTGCAGGCGCGCACCGCGCGCGTCGCGCGAGCGGGCGGAGTTTACGAGGACGTGCCCGTCGAAGATTTAGTCCCCGGCGACGTGATTCTCGTCCGCCCCGGCGAGAAGATTCCGACCGACGGCGTGATTACGGAAGGCGCGTCCTTCGTGGATGAATCCATGCTCACGGGCGAGAGCGTGCCGGTTGAGAAGAGGGAGGGCGCGGAGGTTGTGGGCGCGTCCGTCAACGGCACGGGGAGCTTCCAGTTCCGCGCGACGCGCGTGGGCCGCGACACGGTCTTACAGCAGATCGTCCGGCTCGTGCAGGAAGCGCAAGGCTCGCGCGCGCCCGTCGCGCGGCTCGCCGATCAGGTGAGCGGCTACTTCACGCCGGTCGTCATCATCATCGCGCTCGTGACCTTCGTCGTCTGGTTCGTCGCCGCGCCGGTCGAGACTCGGCTCAGCACGGCCCTCGTCAACTTCGTCTCCGTCCTCATCATCGCCTGCCCGTGCGCGCTCGGACTGGCGACGCCGACCGCCGTCATGGTCGGCACGGGTCGCGCCGCGCAGGCCGGAGTCCTCATCAAAGGCGGCGAGGCTCTGGAAGCCGCGCACAAGTTACAGACCGTCGTCCTCGACAAGACCGGCACGGTGACGGAAGGCAAGCCGTCCGTGACCGACGTGTTCGCGGTTGCAGGATGGACTGAGGAAGAGTTGCTGCGGCTCGCCGCGTCGGTCGAGCGCGGGAGCGAGCACCCGCTCGGCGAGGCCGTCGTGCGTCGCGCCGAAGAACTCGGACTCCCGCTCGCGCCCGCGAGCGACTTCGGCGCGGTGGCCGGTCACGGCGTCGAGGCCGAGGCCGAAGGCCGTCGCTTGACGGTCGGGAATTTGAAGTTGATGAAGGAGCGCGGCGTCGCCCTCAAAGGCTTGCGGGAGCGCGCCGAGGCGCTTTCGGCGGAAGGGAAGACGCCCGTCTTCGTCTCTGCCGACGGCGAGGCGGCGGGCGTCATCGCCGTGGCCGACAAACTGAGGCCGGAGTCGGCGGGCGCGATTGCGGCGCTCAAGAGTCTCGGCCTCGAAGTCTTGATGCTGACGGGCGACAACCGACGGACGGCGGAAGCGGTGGCGCGCGCCGTCGGAATCGAGCGCGTGCTCTCGGAAGTTCTGCCCGACGGCAAGGCCGCCGAGGTCAAGAAGCTGCAAGCCGAAGGCCGGCGCGTGGCGATGGTCGGCGACGGCATCAACGACGCGCCCGCGCTGGCGCAGGCCGATGTCGGCATCGCCACGGGGACGGGCACCGACATCGCGATGGAGGCCGCCGACATCACGCTCGTCGGCGGCTCGCTGCGCGGCGTCGTGACGGCCATCGAGCTTTCGCGCCGCACGATGCGCGTCATCCGCCAGAACCTCTTCTGGGCCTTCATCTACAACGCGCTCGGCATCCCGGTCGCGGCGGGCGCGCTCTATCCCTTCACGGGCTGGCTGCTCTCGCCCCTCTTCGCCAGTGCCGCGATGGCGCTCTCGTCCGTCTCGGTGGTGACGAATAGTTTGCGGCTGCGACGGTTTAAGAGTTCGGGGGAAAATGTGAAAAGGTGAAGAGGGTCAAAGGGAAGAGCGGGCCGAACGAGTAGAGGGCGTCAGCTCCCTTGACCCGTTTCACCTTTTCCCCTGCTCGGAGGATTTATGGATACTGTGGAAATCATCGTCGTGGTCGGGGGCGTGATGCTCGTCGGGTTCGTGGTGTGGTTCTTCTTCATGGGCGAGGGCGAGCGAGAGGCGGCGGCCTTGAGCGAGGCGGGGACGCAGCGCGTGAAGATCGTGGTCAAGGGCGGCTACACGCCGGACGTGGTCGTGTTGAAGAAGGGCGTGCCCGCCGAACTCGACTTCTACCGCGACGAGACCTCTTCTTGTACGGAGCAGGTTGTCTTGCCCGAATTCCGCATCAGCCGGATGCTCGCGGCCTTCGAGACGACGACCGTTCGCTTCACGCCGGAGCGGGAGGGCGAGTTCGCCTTCACCTGCGGCATGAACATGGTACATGGCAAGCTCGTCGTCGAGGGCTAAAGGCGCGAGGCGGGCCGTTCGGAAGAAGTGACCCTTCGGCGTCCCGCGCGTTGGTCGCGCGCGCCTCGTTCGTGTTAAATTCCGGCGAGCCGGAAAACCGTTTCGGGCATCGAAGCTCCGAGTCTTATGCTGCGTCGTCTTACTTTTGCGGGCCTCCTCAACGCGCTGCTCTTGTGCGGCTGGGGCGGCGTGTTCGCCGCCGTGATGTGCCCGCACGCCTCGGCCCGCGCGGCGGACGCCGCATTCCACGAATGTTGCCGCGCGCGCCTCACGCGGCAGGCCGCGCCGCCTTCTTCGACACACTGCCACGCGCGGACAAACGAGCCGGGCGACGCGCACGAAGCGCACGACGGCGCGCAAAGCTCAACAGACGCCGTGCACCTGCAAGACGAGGCGGCCTCGCACGAAGCAGACCACGGCGCGCAAAGCTCTCAACCTGCGCGCGCGGCGCTCGCCGTCCAGTCTTCCGAAGGCTGCGCGCATTGCGTGAGGAAGCCTGAGCGCCAGAACTCTCCGTCGAAGGCGCGCGGCGTTGAAGGCGCGCGGCGCGAGCAGAGCCGCCCCGCACAACAAGCTCAAGCGCCGATCGGATTCTCCTTCGCTTCCTTCGCCCCGGCGGTCATCCCCGTGCAGGGCTCGCCGCCCGTCGCCGGACGCCTCCACGTCCTCCTCAACGTCTTTCTCATCTAACTTTTCTCCTGTGCCCTCCGACCGCTTCTGGCGGCTGGCGGCGCACCCCTCCGCGTCCGTAAACGCGACTCTGACGACGCGTCCGAGCGACGGGCTCGCCCGCCCGCGCGGGATTTTTCAAGGGAGAAGGGAAGATGAAGACTCACACGCCGCCCCGCTTCAAGAGGCGGACGAGATTAAGCAAGACGATAATTTTACGCGCCCTCGTGCTGTCGCTCGCGCTCTGCTTCGCCGACGCGCCCGCCCACGCGCAGCACGAAGGCCACACCATGCCACAACCCACGCCGCAGCCGAGCCCCACTCCGAAACCAAAAGAGGCCGCGCCGCCGCAGACGCAGAGCCCAAGTCCGACGCCGACGCCGCCAGACCATTCGCACCACGGCCACGCCGCGCCGACGCCGACGCCCGCCGTCACGACGGATCATTCGCAGCACGTCGGCGCGGGCGAAGTGGATCACTCCGCGCACGGCGGCGCGACTGAAGGCGGGTTGATGGTGATGGAGGGCGAGCGGATGGGCGTCCGCGTCGGCGCGAGCGCGTCGAACTTCATGCCGATGGGACAGATGGGTTCCGGCACGGCCTGGCAGCCCGGCTCGTCGCCGATGTACATGTGGCACAAGCTTTCGGGCGAGTGGCTCTTCATGCTCCACGGCGAGGTCAAACTCGGCGTCAACTCGCAGGGCGGCCCGCGCGGCGTGACCAAGTTCGAGTCGCAAAACTGGGTCATGCCGATGGCCTTCCGCCGGGTCGGGCGCGGCACGCTCCAACTGCGCGGGATGTTCAGTCTTGAGCCCCTGACCTTCTCCGGCGCGGGCTCGCCGCAACTCTTCCAAGTCGGCGAGGTCTATCAAGGCCAGCCCATCCGAGACTTTCAGCACCCGCACGACCTCTTCATGGAGCTTTCGGCGCAGTACACTCTGCCCGTCGGCGAGCGCGGGACTTGGTACGCCTACTTCGGCTTTCCGGGCGAGCCCGCGCTCGGCCCCGTCGCCTTCATGCACCGCGCGTCCGCGTCGGAGAACCCGACCGCGCCGCTCGCGCACCACTTTCAAGACTCGACGCACATCTCTTTCGGCGTCCTCACCTCCGGCTTCACTTACCGTTGGCTGAAAGTCGAGGGCTCGGTCTTCAACGGGCGCGAGCCCGACGACAAGCGCTACGGCTTCGAGTTCAACCCTTTCACCTCGCGCTCGGTGCGCGTCTCGGTCGCGCCGAACGAGAACTGGGCCGTGCAGTATTCCTACGGCCTGCTCCGAAACCCTGAGTTCTTCGCGCCGGGCGACACGCACCGTCAGACGGCCTCCGTTCAGTACAACCGCCCCTTGCAGCGAGGCAACTTCGCGGCGGCCTTCATCTGGGGGCGCAACCGCGAAGAGCACGACGGCCAGACCTTCCGCCTCAACGGTTACACGGCGGAGGCGACCTGGAACTTCCTCGACAAGAATTATCTCTACACGCGGCTCGAACTCGCGGACAGGGAAGGCGACGACCTTCTGAGTCACGACGAGTTGCACGACCTCGGCTTCGACGACCACCAGCACCCGCAGTTCCGCGTCGGCGCTTACACCTTCGGCGCGGCGCGCGACTTCTGGGAGACCGACAAGCTCTCCGTCGCCCTCGGCGGCGACGCGACCTTCTACTCCAAGCCGGGCGTCCTCGACGCGCTTTACGGCAACAACCCGACCTCGTATAAATTCTTCATCCGCTTCCGCCCGCGCGCGATGAAGGCCGACGATCACAGCGGGCACGGCGCGAACTGAATCTTGCGCTATACTCTCTGGCCGAAGGAGCTTTCAAGTTTTATGAGGAACAAATTACTTTTGCTCGGACTGATTCTGTCGCTCGTCGTCGCGGCCTGTTCGGGCGGCACGGCTTCGCAGGACAAGGTGGCGCGGCGCACAGACCCGCCGCGCTCGGCGCGCGCGACCGACCCGCCCGCGTACCGGCCCCCGGCGGGCGGGGACGCGCCCGGCCACGAAGGGCACAACCACGGCGCTCCCGGCGAAGTCCCTTCGTTCGAGATCAGCCCGGCGGCTCTGAAGACGCTTGCGCCCACGCTCTCGCCCGAACAGTTCAACGGCAAGCAGCGGCTCGGCTATCTGGCGGCGAAGGAGATCCCGCAGACGCTCGCGCAGCTCCCCTGCTACTGCCATTGTGACAAGGGCTTCGGCCACAAGAGTCTCCACACCTGCTTCGTGGACGACCACGCCGCGCACTGCGCCGTCTGCATTGACGAAGCGCTCCTCGCGCTCCAACTGCAAAAGCAGGAGAAGCTCAGCCCCGAACAGATTCGCGAGCGCATCATCTCGAAGTACGGCTCGCAGTAAACTCGAACAGGCGAACGCGTCCCCCGCGCGACAGGCACTCTCATCCCCCGAAGGCGGTTTCAGGAGGGAATGATGTTGAAAAAAGTTTGGAGACGGGGCGCGGCCTTCGCGCTCTCGGCGGGGTTCCTGCTCTCGGCGTCCGGCGGCCCGACCGTCGCGCAGAAGAAGAGCACGACGGCGGCGGGCGCGCAAAGTGCGGCCCGGTTCACGCCGCAGCGTTCAAAGGACGCCACGCGCCACTCGAACGACGCGGCGCGGGTCTTGCGCGAGGTGATGTCGGTGCCGGAGCGCGCCATCCCGCGCGACCTGCTCGAAGGGGCCGAAGCGGTCGCCGTCTGTCCCGGCGTCCTGAGCGCGGCCTTTATCGTCGGCGGACGCAAAGGCGATTGCGTCATCAGCCGCCGTACTTTGAAGAGGGGTTGGGGCGCGCCCGTCTTCTACAACATGGCGGGCGGCAGCTTCGGCGCGCAGATCGGCGGGCAGAAGACCGACTTCGTTCTGCTCTTCATGAATGACGAAGCGTTGAAG
>DASTQX010000447.1:0-1014 GCA_035761505.1 Pyrinomonadaceae bacterium | reverse complement strand
CTGCTCAGCGTGACGGAGGCGGACGGGGGTCTCAAGGCAACGTTGGAGTACAGCACGGACTTGTTCGAGCCGCAGACGGTCGCGCGACTGGCCGGGCACTATCGGAGGCTGCTCGAAGCCGTGGCAGAGGACGCCGACGGGCGGGTCTCCGACATTCGCTTGCTGAGCGCCGAGGAGGAGCAGCGGATCGTCGTCGAGTGGAACGAGACGCGGCGTGAGTATCCGCGCGGGTCGAGTCTCTCGCAACTCTTCGAGGCGCAGGTCGGGCGCACGCCTGAGGCCGTGGCGGTGGAGGGCGAGGGCGAGCAGATGAGCTACGCCGAGTTGAACGCGAGCGCCAACCGCTTGGCGCGGCGGCTGCGAGAGGAGGGCGTCGGGGCGGAGTCACGGGTCGCCGTCATGCTGGAGCGCTCGCCCGCGTTGGTCGTCGCCCTGCTGGCGGTGCTCAAGGCGGGTGGTGCTTACGTCCCGCTCGACCCGGAGTATCCGGCGGAGCGTCTCGCCTTCATGCTGGAGGACAGCGGGGCGGGCGTGGTGCTGACGCAGGAGAGCTTGCGTGAGGCGGTGCCGGGGATGGCAGCGCGCCTCATCGTCGTTGACTCGGAGGATGAGCGCCAACGCGTCGCGTCGCTCGGCGGCGAAGACTTGTCGTGCGAGGTCGGCCCCGACCACCTCGCCTATGTCATCTACACTTCGGGCTCGACCGGCACGCCCAAGGGCGTCGGGGCCACGCACCGCGGCGTCGCCCGCCTCGTCCTCAACTCCGGCTACGCCGACTTCGGCCCCTCCGAGACCTTCCTCCTCCTCGCCCCGGTCTCGTTCGACGCCTCGACCTTCGAGCTCTGGGGAGCGCTGCTGACGGGCGCGCGGCTGGCCGTGATGGCGGCCCGCCGCCCGACGCTGGCCGAGTTGGGCGCGGCGCTGGGTCGCTACCGGGTGACGACGCTGTGGCTCCCGGCGGGACTCTTCCACCTCATGGTGGACGAGCAGTTGGGAGCGCTCGGCGGGTTGCGG
>DASTQX010000446.1:0-1885 GCA_035761505.1 Pyrinomonadaceae bacterium | reverse complement strand
CCGTGTCGCCGACGACCACCTCTTCGACGGGCACGTCCATCTCGCGGCCCTGTCGGATGACGCGGGCCGTCTTGGCCTGGAGTTCGAGGAGCTTCTTGATGGCGGCGCTCGAACGGCTCTTGGCCCTCATCTCGAGCGCCTGCCCGAGCAGGATGAGCGCGATGACGATGACCGCCACCTCGAAGTACATCCCGGCCGTGCCCGCGGGGAAGAGGCCGGGCGCGAGGACGGCGACCGTCGAATAAGCCCAGGCCGCGCCCGTGCCGAGCGCGACCAGCGTGTCCATGTTGGTGTTGTGGTTCAAGAGGCCGTTCCACGCGCTCTCGAAGAAGTGCCGGCCCGACCACGCGAGCACCGGCAGCGTCACGACCGCCGAGACGACGCCGATCAGGCGGTGGTAAGGCATCAGCGCGTGGCGCAACGACGGCACGAACTCCGCGAACATCAGCAGGAGCAGCGGCAACCCGACGGCCGTGGCGAACCAGAACTTGCGCATCATCGTGCGGTAGCTCTCGGCCTGCGCCTTTTCGGCGTCCGCGCCGGCGTCGTGCGCTCCGGCCCGAGCCGCGGCGCGCGGCGTCGCCGCCACTCCGTGTTGCGCGTGCCCGGCCGCATGGTGCTCGTGCGCGGGCGCGCCCGCCGTCGCCGTCCCCGCGTCGAACTTCTCCTTGCACCCTGTCGAGCAGAAGTAGTAACGCACCCCGTCGCGCTCGCTCGTCCCGGCCGCCGTCTCAGGGTTCACCGTCATCCCGCAAACGGGATCGACGAACTCCTCTTTCTTCGCCGCCGCCGCTTCCATAAACAACCCCCTTCAGGCGCGCCGCGCCTTACGCCTCGCCGTCTTAAGCCCCTCCGCCTTGTGGTGATGGGCGTGTCCGACCTCCGAGCCCTCGATGAGCCCGCAGATGTGGCCCGGCGCGCGCCCCACCTCGTCCCACTCCTCCAGCGTAGACTTCAATTCCCGCCGGTAGCGGTGCAGCTCGCGCAGCCGCTCGTCGAGTTCCGCCATGCGCCGGCGGACGATTTCACGCACCTCGTCGCACGGGCTTTCGCCTTTGCGCGCGTCCTCGACGATCCGCCTGATCTCGTCGAGCGAGAACCCGAGCGCCTGCGCCCGCTTGATGAACTCCAGCCGCTCCAACACCTCCTCGCCATAGACGCGGTAGCCACTGTAGGTGCGAGAGGGCCGGTCGAGCAGCCCGCCCCTCTCGTAGAAGCGGAGCGCCTCGACGCCGACGCCGCTCCTCTTCGACACCTCGCCGATCTTCAGCATCTGACGGCTCTGTTCCTCGTCCGCAATCTGTAAGCCTCCGGGTCTCGCTGTTCGCATCCTCTCACCTCTCCGGCAATGTCTGTCACGGACAGTGTAAACCCTGTAGCCCGGTACAGAGTCAAGGGCTTTTTTTCAACCACTTAGGACTCCTCCAACGAGAGGAGCGCGACGCCGGCCGCGGTCAGTAAAATCCCCACGATCTTCAGCCAGCTCAGTGGCTCGCCCAGGAACACGCGAGAGAGCAGCACCACCAGCACGACGTAGCTCGTCGAGATGGCGGCGGCCGTCCCGACCGGAAGTTTCGACAGCGCGAGCACGTAGGAGATCGAGCCGAGTGCCATCAGCAGGCCGATGGGCGCGCCGAGCGGCAGCGCCTTGGCCGGAACCTTCAGGCTCCCCTGCGTGAACCACAGCGCGGGCACGGCGGTGACCAGCATGCCGGCGGCCATCAGGAAGTTGATCTGGTACGGGTTCAACTGCTTCATGCCGAACTTCTGGAGGAACGAAGCCACCCCGACCAGCACGACGTAGCCCAGCAGAAAAGCGTATCCCGTCAGTGTCGATCCCGTACTCATGTGGCCCTCCGCCCGAACCGTGTGACCGGGAGTTCGG